>JADFRD010000026.1 GCA_022561485.1 Fidelibacterota bacterium
CGATGAAACGAATTCACCAAAATTGTCAGCTAATACACCAGATAAATGCAAAGTCAGCTTATGTGTACCATCTAATTTAAAGTCATCGTATTGAACAAGTCCTGTAACAGGATTTAAAAGTGTTTTCTCTACCCATCCTTTCAAGGTCCAATGAGAATCCCCAAATAATTCAAATTGCTTCCGGATATCTTCCGCTTGCTTGTTCCATTGGTACCAACCTATAATGGACCCAACTTCGATTCCTGCAAATATCGCCGACTTCCAAAGCGGATCGCCATTTTTGTATTGTCCCAATCCGGGAAGGAGCAACGAATACAACATGGGTTTTGCCGGGTAATTAACTAACTCTGTCGTGTCTGTTTCATCGAGATCCAAGGTATCTAATAACGGTTGATTATCAACATATGTATTGATACCCATTGATGGCTGAAAACGATCGTCAAATAAATAAAGATCGCCAGCGGTTAAGTACACACTGAAAAGTATGAGTATTATTATTTTAATCATGATCAAAATCCAAATAAGAGTTTGAAATAAAACCTGTTTTCATTGCCATAAGAAAATACATCATCGTTTACCTTTTTTTTAAAAATGTTCAGTCCCCGGTGCATTTCAAGTTCTATTGCGGTCGGGAAGTTATAAAAAGAGAAGCCATTAAACCTCCATTGAATTCCAACAGAATTTTTTAATTCTGATAATTCAAAATCACCTTTCCAGGCATTTCCACTTTGATATACGATACCAAGAATATTATTCTGAAGAATAAACCATCCTAATTGAATATGCTTTTGCGTGAACAACGGTATTCGAAATGTAATTTCATTAATAAGCTGTCGGGTACCTTCAATGCTGTAAAATGGATAACCTTTCATTCCAATCATACCGCCGCCAAAGAAATTAAAAAAAGGATCCACATCATTATTGGATAGCCAGCCCACTTGCGTCTCAAAGGATAATGTCCAGCGATTTGTATAAGGAATAGATATATGATAACTCCCATCAATATTTAATCGCCATGTGTTGTTATCGGCAAATTCCGCAGTCAGTGTTCCGGCGTCAGATAAATTTAAGCCGGTAATAAAGTCATTTTTTTCATACATCGCTGAAAAATGAATTGAATAACCTTTCGAAGGATTAATATTGCTGTCAGCCAATCTTTTTACATTGTTCAATTCCCATTTCAAGCCATTAACCCAGCCTCGATAATAATCATACGCTATGCCGGCTGTCAGATGTTCCAGTGGAATATTTTCCTTTACAAACGCCCTGTAAACCTGCCAGGATGAAATTAATTCTATTTGAGTTATACCAAATAAAGGAAAGCGCAACCCTGCATTAAATTGAGTTAACCTGAATTTTAAATTATCGTCTATCTTATAGGACGAATAAAAATTAGTTTGTTGTATATTGCGCGTCAAATAAAAGACTTCGGCAAAAAGAGTAGGATAAAACCGCTTAAATTCAAAAATGAAAAAAAGATCAACATCCATCACTTTGTTTACTGAAGCACCTCCAAACACATTCAGGCGTTCCAACACTTCTGAAGAATAAAAATAGAATCCTAGCTTTATTGTTTCATAATCCACCATAATCCTGGGTAAAACAAACATAGTGGTGAAATCATCCGTATATGTTTTTGATTCTGATATAGTTTCATCATTCATTACATCAGAAAGGATTTCATTCTTAATAAAATAAGTAGGTGAATAGCCAACATCCTGCTCATCTATCATATATATCGAGTCAATAAATGCGATTTTATAAACACCATCTTCATAAAGAGAATAAACCACTTCCCCCTGATTGTTTATATCAGCCATGAAGGCGCCACCCGTTACATTTGTAATGTACGATTGCTCCATCGTTTTTTCATCGATCATAAAGAGATTAAATATTCCAGAACGGTCATCAGAATAGATTAATTTATTTTGTTTATATACAGCATCCCGTTCATCCCAAAGCGGGTTGGATAGTATTTCTCCTGTAGATGAATCACTCAAAGACAGATAATATATATCACGATAATGATGTTGAGTTCGATTGAATATTAATCTCTCATTTTTTTTATCGTAGTGTAAACTGCTTAAAATAGAGCGGTCTTCATATGAAGTCATTTTCTGAATTGTATTTTTTATAAGGTTTAATCGGAAAATATTTTGGCCACCATCGTATGTAGACAAGAATGCGATTGAACTATCCTTGTCAATAAAGACAGGATTAAATGCCCTTTGGTACTTTGTGATACGAGTTTCTTTCTTTTTATCCAGATCATACATATAAATATCAAAAAACTTGGAGCCGTATTTATTGGGAATGGGTGATTTTTTTGTATAATAAATCACATTTTTTGAAGGATGCCAAAATGGAGCTGATAGAGCTCCACTTTCAATCTTTTCAGTTTTTCTGGTATCCATGTTGAAAATAAATAAATCAGTCTGTCCGAAATAGTCATTCTCTTTATTAGAAATATAGGCAATCCTATTTCCATCCGGTGACCATTTTGGATGCAAGTTTGCCGATCCGCCATCTTCTATAATTTGTCCAGTCATTTTGTTCCCCTGAACACGTTCAGTTAAAAATTCATACCGCTTCTCTAACATGTTTTTGAAATTAGTATACAGATCATTCCCATTTATTCCGATTGCATTTTTAATAGCGTTATTAATGGAAAACTGGAATGGTTTAGAAAGTTCTACCATAATCTTTTTTAAAGATTCAGCGCCGTATTTACCGGCAATATAGCGGCACATAGCAAAACCGGAATTATACGTTGATTCATTGCCGATACCCTTTTTACCAAAAGTGTTCATTTCTGTAAAAGAAAGTAGTTTATTATTCAGTGTTCTATCACGGAGAATCATATCCCGATGTGTATCCCAATGATCCCAGTCTGCCCCTTCGTACATATATTGTGCAGACCCTTCAGCCAACCAAGGCGGGACTGCTGTTCCAGGAAGTGGATAGCTCACAATTGATTGTGGAAAACCATATAGAACATCCTTTCGTTTTTCTTCTTCATAACCCATCCATTGAAAATAAGCTCCGGGGAATTTTAAACCGGCCTTCATCGCTTTTTGCAATGAAACAATGTGAGTGAATTCATGGGTAATTACATTTTGCAGCCAACGATGGCTACCCCGCAATTCAAATTCTAAGGGAGAAGCCCAAATGACAATTTTGTTGTCATAATAATACGCTGCGCCGTTGGAAATATCATCTACATCCGTAAATATAAGGTCTGTCTTGGTGGGTGGTTCATAATCGTATAAGCCGGTTACATGGGGATAAATCTGTTCTGCGACAAAAGCGCCTTCTCGCGCTGTTCCTTCCGTTCCATCATAAAAATGGACCTGAAAATGCTCCGTATCAAACGTTTGCCAATCGATCTCAGGATGGTTGTATTTAAACTGACCAAATAAGTGAACAGTCATTACAACCGTTAAACACAAAACGTTCACACGGCACATGGTTTATTTGATAATCCCGATTTTTAGAATCTTCGAATCAGATTTGCTGCCTTTTGTTGCTTTTACATTGGCAAAATAAATGCCGGATTCGATGCCATTTACATTCCAGTTTATTTCATGAATAGTACCTTGGATTAAATTTGATTCAAATCGTTCGACAAAATATCCTGCAAAATCATAGATCATGATTTCCACATTTTCCGCAGATTCTACCGCAATGCGTAATTTTACATTTCCACCATAAGCCGGATTAGGGTAAGCGTATGTTTTATCTTTATCGAATAATGATTCATCCGGAGAACGTTTTGGAATATTCAGATGGAGTGTGCGGGTATTACCAAAATCATGATGAGTAGACGTCCATTCATTTCCATAATTCTCACTTGTTTCATCAAAAAGCCAAATGGCTGATTCAGTCACAATGGCATTCCGGCCATTATACTCACTCAAGCAAATAAGTTTGCCATAATCTGTTAATCTATATTCAATATCTCCTTGCCAGTTGATAACAATAATTTCATCTTCTGTGTTTTGTACGATAATTTCTGGATGTTTGTCACCATAGAGATTTATTATTAACGCTGTTTTACCATTTGTAATTGAATCCATAGGAAATCCAGAAACTCTAACTCTATCTAAATATTTTGCTTCCAAAAGGCCGGACAAATCAGTGTTAACATATTCAGCTTCTCCATCCAAATTTAAATCTGCAAATGACACCCCATTAAATCCATAAATAAACGAATTTAAAGTATCAATCGTACCTTCATAATTAATTATTATATTTACTAAAATAAACTCTTGGTTTAGTGGTAAATATTTATGATTTCCAGATGAATCATTAACAAATAAAATTGTATTCCCACTAAATGTTGTATCATGATGAAAAAGAAACGATTTCTCGTTAGCGTTCCAATCAAAAAAGGAAAATTTTGTTGAATCAGCTATGAGTTCATTTATCACTAAGCGATCATTGAAAGATCCAAATATCTCCACTGAAAAATCATAGACTAATCCATTTTGTTCATAAAAGAAATTTTTATCATTAACATCATCTTCTTGAGCAACCCACAGATTATCTTTCCCGCCAACAATTTCCATTATACCATCATGATCAAAATCATAGACCAAACCAATATGGAAAGAAGTGTCTGGGAAACCATTCGCAAGCATTGCATTCGAAATAGAAAATGACATTGTATCACCGGGCAAACCGATATTACTTATGTTCAAATATGTTGTTGCACCGTCGTTGCTTTTTGTATTGGGGAATGTAAAAGGACCAAATTCGATCGGTTTTCCTTCAAAATCCGGATAGAGACTTTCGTATTCCGGGTTGCCCTGGAACCACATATCACCAAAATAGCCCCCTGTGGGGTCTGCAAAGAGGAAAATGTTGGGATAGCCTATATCCTGTGCTCCGTCTGCTTCTTCCAGGTCTATACCGCGATTTTCACGGTTGCCATTTACTGAATATGTAGAAAGTCCTGATTTAATACGATTTTCATCAATATGCCAGATCAATAAGCCGGATGCAGGTAAACCCAAATCATAATCCGAGATTGAAATAATGACACCATTTTCATCGATTTGAGGTTTAACAGAGTCAATCAACACTTCTACAAATGGGGGATATCGATCTCCTCCACTTTGCTCATACATTAAATAGCGAGAAGAATCAATGGAAACACCTGAGCGAAACCAGTTTGTTCGATTTTCAATTAAAAAATATTCATTTTCGTTTATATCAATTTGTATAATATTATTTTCAGAACGGCTGGGTAAATGGATGGTTGCTCCTGGTTTAACTACTACGGGTTTTTCCCAACCGGCATACACTCTCGTCCAGGCATCTGGCGGTGCAGGAATTAGACCTCTTCCATTATTCGACCCCTGATCCATTAAACTAAAAACTCCAACTCCACTCTGTCCAGTTTCAGTGTCCCACAATGGTGGGAGTCCGATGGCAAAACCAACCATAAGTGCGAAGGTGCCTGTGAGGCCAAACTGATACTCACACGGTGTTTCAGAGCCAGAGAACATTTGTTCTGCAATATCAAAAAGAAGATGATTTTGTGTTTCGGGAATAATTATACCGTGGGAAACAGAGAAAACAGACCCGTTGTTATAAGAAGATAACATTTCGGCATCAATATATGTTGAAGGTATATCTTCCGGTGTAGGATCTAGAAACGGTAAAGAAAAATCCTGGCCGATTCCTGCATGTACAATGACTACTAAATCATCATCAGAGAATTCAATTCCATCTTCAGAATTTGCTTTCTTTATTGATTCAACAAATAATTCTGTGATGCGTTCTTCATGAAGATCATCTTCTGCATACGGATGGAAATAATTCATCATATTGTTTATAACATAACTACTCTCATTTTCAGCTGGATAAATAATTGAATTATCGAGATCCAATCCAAATTTACCATAGGAAACAGCTCTGAAATAATTATCAAGTGCTTTTAACTGGGATTCAAAATAGGATTTGTCGTGAGGAATCGGATCGATTGTATAATTAGCGCACGTATCATAAGCAGATGAATATAGAAAATTACCATTTCCAGAAGTACCCTCCAGTTCATCTTCCACAAATGAGACTCTAATTACTTTTAGTGTTATATCTCCAGTTATTTCGGCAGATAAAGGTAGCCATATCATCAATAAGATGAAAACTGAAAGTACGTATTTCATTTGGGAAATTTTCGTTTGTTATGAACAGGGAATTTTAAAATTCCATATTCAGGGAAAAACGCATCGTATTTGCTAATGGATGGTCAGGTTCACCAGAAATATACCCAAAATCAAATCCATAGTTCGCAAAACGTAATCCTACACCAAAAGTTGGATTCGTAATTTTACCGGTTTTATCATATAGATACCCTGCGCGTAGGGCGAAATATTCTCCATACCAGTATTCAATTCCAAAATTATGGATCAGTTTATCGAGTTCATTTTTTATTGTCCGTCTTTTTGCGCTTCCCAATTCTTTCTGACCATATTCATTATAAGCGCCCCAGCCAGGAGATCCCGGGTCACCTTCTGTTGGGATAATTTCTCCCTCATCAACTTCGATTTCTCCATTTCCGTATCCAGGGCGATCAGGATTACCATAAGTATCAATCCAATCATACCCACCAATAATATGATCGTAGTCATCATTGGAACCGTTCATATCCATGTCACCACCCATCAGCCAATCATCAACCCATGACGTAAAGATACCAATGTAAATTGGATCAGAGTGTGCCATTTCTTGCTGGCCATTCTTATTGTAACTGGCATTTTTATCCGATTTATGCCCGAATTCGTCATAACCACCAACATATCCATCCCCATCCCAGTCCATATCAGGATATGCTGCTACAAGTAATTTATTGACATCATATACAATATTGATTTTATTATATTGAGAGTTAACAATCGCATAATTCAATCCAAGAGTAAAGTTTGTGGGTTGTGGATCAGCTTGTGCCGGGTCAATAAAGGAAACTTTTGGACCAATATTTGTCACAGTCATCCCTATAGTCAGGCGAGGAGTTAAGAATTCTTTATGCAAATACCCAATATCAAAACCAAAATCTGTGGATGTTCCTTTCCCCTTTTCTCCCCCTGCACCAAATTCAGTTAAATGTTGATAAGACACTTTTGCATTAATACCCAATGAAGATTTGGGAGTAAGTAACGAGCTATAAGATAGGGATAAAGCCATCATGTAACTTGTAAACGTTCCCAGATAATCATCCGGCGTTTCGCCCATTCGGATTTGTTCACCAAGACTAAGATAAATCAGATGTCCCCCGATTGTGCCCAAATATGGAATATGTTTCCGATAAGCAAAAAATTCGTAAAACATATCATCAGCAAGATTCGGCAGCCAATTCACATGCATAAGCGCCAATTCAGACCCTTTTAAGAAAGCAAGTCCAGCAGGGTTCCAAAAAGTGGCGTACGCATCGTTGGCAACAGCTACGTGGGCTTCTCCCATTCCTCCAGCACGCGCGCCGGGTGAAATGAGTAAAAAGATAGATCCAGCCTCGCTTTGGGAATAAATTGGATTCGAAAGTGTTAAAAAGGCCACGGCCACGACCATGAAAAATCGTTTCATTGTTATAAACTCCTATTTTCGACAGAATGTCCTGTCTCTTGTTATTTTCTAATAAGTAATAACGATTTAGCTTCGATATAGCTCCTTTTTACGACGGCGAATATATTCAGTGCTCTTGTCTATAGTCAAGAAATGAATACACGGTGTGATAGTTCCCACAATTATCGCAATAATCCCAATGAAATAATTGGAACATATGTAATGAGTAATACCACAATAAACCGCACAATGAAAAACGGTAAAGTAGCTTTATAAATAGTCGGCATATCTCTGTTGAAGCGATATGCAGATAAAAATAAATTTAATCCAACTGGCGGAGTTATAAATCCAAGTTCAAGGTTTGCAATAAATATTATAGCTAGATGAACTGGATCGACTCCAAAATATATTCCTAAAGGCATAATAAGCGGTACGATGACAATAATGGCTGAAAAAATATCCATGAGACAACCCACTGCCAATAAGAAAATATTCAACATCAATAGAAATACAAATTTTGATGTGACCGCAGATTTGACCCAACCCAATAATTGAATTGGAATTTGGGCGTCAACCAAATAGCTCGTTAATCCCATGGCAACACCAAGAATAATTAATACACCACCGATTAATGTGGCACAATCCAACACAATTTTTGGAAAATCACTTATTTTTAGGTCTTTGAAAATAAAAACCTCGACTATAAAAACATAAAACACGATGAGTGCGGCTGTTTCCACCAATGTAGTAAAGCCACTAAAAATACCAAATAAAACGATAATCGGGATTAGCATTTCCCATTTTGCTTGCCATACAGCATTAAAAATATCATGAAGAGAAATTTTATCTACTAATCTTTTTCTTTTTCTTTCTTGGAGAATTGACCATCCGGCAACAGAAATGATCAGAATAAATCCAGGAATTAAACCTGCTATAAAAATATCTTTTATAGATACACCGGCAGTCACTCCAAAAATAATAGCAGGTAAGCTTGGGGGAAATAATAATCCCAATGAACCGGATACTGTAATTAATCCCAGCGAAAATAAATCACTATATCCTTCTTTTCTCAACAATGGATATAATATGCCGCCTAAAGCCAGTATTGTGACTCCTGACCCACCTGTTAAGGCAGTAAAAAAACCACATAAGAAAACGATGACTATGGGTGTTCCTCCGGGTATCCAACCAAAAAGGACACGAAATAAATTTACGATGCGCATGGATGCATTACTTTCCGCAAGTATATATCCAGCCAGTGTAAATAAAGGTATCGTTGGGAGAGAAGGCGAAACAACGATTCTATATGTCTCAGCAGGGATAGCGGAAATAGGAATATATTCACTCCAAAATAGTAATCCTGCAATTCCACCAAGTCCAATAAAAATCGGGGCTCCATAATATAATGAAATGAGAATTGCTAAACTTCCTGCGATTAAAATAAAAGTATTATCATTAAATGCATCCGATAAAGAGATGAACCACCACATGATAGCCATCATGAGCATCACACTGCGGAGCATCCGGTTGGAAAAACTGCTATAAAATATCTGGACAGCCATTAACCCAAATCCAATTGGCATAATACTCATGGCAAACCATCGTGGAATATTCGGTGCAATATTGACAGGATACTGATATTCAATCTGTACTAAATTAAAACTACCCCACATGAGCATGATTATGACAATAAAGGACACATTTTTTGCCAACCATCTTCCAATATGAAAATCTTCATCCGGTCTGAATAGAGGTTTTATTGAAAGAGCTAATAATCTATTTTGGCGTGTAGCTAATACCGCCCCAACAAATCCTATCCAAAGGGTTAAATGCTGAACCAGCACAGGAGACGCCGGTACACCTGACCCTCCAAATAGTCTGGATACGGCTTCAAAAAAGGGAATAAATGCCAGAAGAAAGAAAACGGTTAATGCCAGAATGTCTTCCCCCCACTTTAGGCTTAACTTCCTTGGTGTTTTATTATGAGGCATTACTCTGGTAGTGAATTTGCCACACCCACAGAATCTTTTTCAGACATATATTTTATTACTGCATCAAATACTTCCTCTGTTACATATTTCCCGCGCAATTCAGGATACCAGGATTCTATATAGTTTTTCCAATTCTCTTTTTCTTCAGGAGTAGACTTATGGACTGTTAAACCATATTCTTCCATTATTTTAATCGCTTCATCATCTTGATGTCTGGTATTTGCTTGATGCTGTAAACCTATATCCTGAGCAATCGCTTTCATTTTTACTCGATTTTCTGGAGAAATTCGATTCCAGACTCTATTATCGATAATGACTCCCGCCGTTAACAGACCCCAATTAATGTCAAGCATATAATTGGCAGTGCCAAACCATTGTTGAGATAATGCATACAAAGGTGTTGCGGCTATGGCATCTATCAGTCCCGTCTGAAGTCCTGATAGTACATCTATGGAAGACAGGGGCACAGATTGAAAACCGGCACTCTCCCATAAATTTTGAGTGCGGTAATCACCGGCCCAAGTAAAAATTCTCATTCCCTTGAGATCATCGAGATATACAATCGGTTTAGTTGTAAACCACTTTGCCCAACCTATATCAGCCCATAACAATAATTCAAAACCATTCTTTCTTATGCCATCTTCTAATTGAGCACCCATTTTGCTGCGCAGCCAATCCACATCGTCATAATTATCAAAAATCAAGGGCATAACAAATCCACTGACTGCCGGATTGATTTCAGAGAGTCCTTCAGAGGAAATCGCAGCTGCGTGCATTTGACCTATCCTCATTTTTCTAATCATATCTCTTTCATCTCCAACGACACCCCCTGGATAAATTCGCAAAATGATTTGACCATTCGTCGCTTCTTTCCAACGCTGTCCCATTTCCACGAGCATTCCATGCCAGTCTGTACCTTCCGGGACTAATGTAGCTAATTTAATAATTGTCTTTTTAGCACTTAACTGACTCACCAGCAGCACACAACAGGTAATACGTATTAATAATTTCATTTTAATAAAACAATTCATCCTTTCTTGTAAGTAACCAACGTGCCCGTTTACGAGCAATGATATTCCCTAATTCCAATTCTTCAATGACAGTATCTTGAGCATTAATCACGCTGTTCAGCAAATGTATAAATTCACTTTGATTTTGCTGATTAACAAGAACATTTTCTGCATACGATACATGGGCACTCAAATCTTGAGAATTTGACAACACATTTACTTTTGCATAATGTTTTGTTGCTTCTTCGATGTTTTTGCCTTTTAAATCTGTTCGAGCCATGGCATAGGTAATCATGGCAGAATGAACAGCTCCATAGTTCCATGAACTATCTATAGCCAATGCAGACTCAAGTAAATAACCGACAATGGGCAATTGAATCACCCATTCGGATTTCCCCCGACTGGAACTGATTGCGCCACCTAACGCAGCCGCCAACCAATACAAATAGGGGACATCTTCAATAATGAAGTGCGAGTAATTTATGTTTATGTCTGTGTGGTTGAAAAGGTCCGGATAGCGAATTTCTAATGCTGTCTTTCCATAATGAATTGCAATTTCAAAACTGTTCAACGCGTCTTGATATAGTTGTTTTCCAGCTTGGTAATCTGATTCTATAAGTCGATCAGCTTTTTCAACAATAAAAGCATATGTGTACTGTGTTCGCACTTGACAGGCGCTTAACAATAAATCAGGTTTTTTCTTATCTTGATTTAATTTATTTTCAGCGCGAATAACCCTTTGATAAATAATATTCTTTGATAAAACAGGATGTTTATCTAAATAATAAGCAGTGGAGCAAGAAGAAATCGCAATTGCAATTATACATAATATACTATTTTGTATCAGACGGTTAATTGGCATTTAAAGGAAAAGAATGAATAAATAAAATTTGATATAAGCTAATTACGAAGATCATCGTAGAGAGGAAATGTTTCGCATAATTCTTTAACAGAATTCTTAACGGAATTGATCACCTCATCATTATTTATATCATTGATAATTTGATCAATCATATTACAAATCATCGTCATTTCATCTTCTTTCATGCCACGCGTGGTAATTGCCGGAGTGCCTATACGTAAACCACTGGTAATAAACGGGCTTCGATCATCGAATGGAACCATATTTTTATTCACAGTGATTCCTGCTTTTTCTAATACATTTTCTGCTGCTTTTCCAGTAATACCTTTATTTGTTAAATCGATCAAGATTACATGGGTATCCGTTCCGCCAGAAACGAGGTTATAATCTTTTTTAAGTAATTCCTCTGCTATCCGTTTTGCATTAGCCACTACTTGAATGGTATATTGTTTGAATTCAGGTTTCAATGCTTCGCCAAAAGCGACTGCTTTTGCAGCAATAATATGCATCAACGGACCTCCTTGGATACCGGGCATAACCATTGAATCGATTAATTCTGACATGTTTTTTACACGACCGGATTTTGGTGCAACTATCCCAAATGGGTTTGGATAATCTTTACCCATTAAAATCATACCACCTCGAGGTCCTCGAAGTGTTTTATGAGTTGTAGTCGTCACAACATCACAGTATGGCATTGGGGATGGATGCAGACCGGTAGCGACCAATCCGGCAGGATGGGCAATATCGGCCATAAGAAAAGCGCCAACTTCATCTGCGACATTTTTAAACGCTTCAAACTCGATAAACCGTGGATAAGCGCTTCCCCCGCAAATAATCAACTTTGGTTTATGCGCTCTGGCTAATTCATGAACATCATCAAAATTAACACGGCCTGTTTCACGATCCACCTGATAGGAGACAACATTAAATAGTTTTCCGGAAAAATTAACTGGGCTTCCGTGTGTGAGGTGACCACCGTGAGCTAGATCCAAACCCATAATAGTATCGCCAGTTTTAACGAATGTAAATAATGCGGCCATATTCGCTTGAGAGCCAGAATGTGGTTGAACATTTGCATAGGCTGCATTGAACAGCTCTTTGGCTCGATCCCGTGCAAGATTTTCTGCTTCATCCACATGTTCACACCCACCGTAATATCGTTTTCCCGGATAACCTTCAGCGTATTTATTAGTCATGACGCCACCAGCCATTTCCAGCACAGGGTAACTTACAAAATTTTCAGAGGCGATCAGCTCGAGAGTGGATGATTCGCGATCTATCTCTCTATAAAGAATATCGAACAATTCAGGATCAGCATCTTTTAGGTAAGACATTTTTCGATCCTGTATGAAAGAATTACCATTTAGGGTCTTTTTTAAGCTTTTCTTGAACCCAACTATAACATTCATTCCGTGGGGTTATATACCCCTGGTTTTTTAAATCATCATCCAGCATAAACCAATGGGCACGACCAAAAATAACTTCATTTTCTTTCAGCCACAACTTGGAACTTGTAAAACTGTTGTAGTTAAGTTCTTCTGCTTTACTGAAATTTTTAAAAGCTAATGCAGCAACAATCCTGTCATCTAAAGAAATAGTTGGTGTTCTGCAATCCTGGAACGATTTGTAATACACATTCCCTTTTCTTCCGTACGACTCGCCATTATTTTTATCCATAGAAATTACTTTATCAGCCCATCGTAATGCTTTCGCATAATTTTGCCCTGCTGTATTCACATCACATATTTTAAATGCAACTCGAATGTCACGCGGGTTTAGTTTAAATAATTCTTCATAAGCATCCGATGCTTCATCTAATTGATCAGCCGCAAAATAGGCTTGGCCTAATTTTCTGTAACCCAGTTTACTTGAAGTATCTACTTTGATTACTTTTTTCAATATATCAACTGCCTCATAAGGCTCATCAATCAATAACAATCGATCGGCTAAATCTATTCCATAAGAAACATTGTTTTGATTTGTTCTAAATCTCTCACGATACACATCCAATGGGTCTTTGCCCGTCATTTCATAGACGATAGCAATTTCACTTTGCGCTTTTTCATTCGCCGGATCAATTTTCAATATATCCTGCAAGATATCGATTTGATCCTCGTAGAATTTTTGCTTACCATAAAGTTCTGCAAGATCCATCTTTACCTGTATATCGTCAGGTACCAAATCAGACAAACGTATCAGTTCAGAAATATGCAGATCTGTCTTTCCTTGTTTTGAGTATACCCAAACCAATCGTTTGCGTAATTGGACATTATTGGGTAATTGTTGCAGTCCTTTAACTAAAACAAATTCAGAACTATCAAACATACCCATAAATTCATAAGCGATTGCATAATATTGATACACTTCTTCAGGATCGTCTCGATCACAACCTAAATCAACAAGTTCATGATACACTCGAACGGTTGAAGGCCAATCTCTGTTTTTATAATATTCTGCTGCGCTGCTCATTAGACGTGGGCAGCGAACTTCACGGAGGGAGTCCAAATATGCATCAAACGCGGCATCTTCATCGTTTCCGGTTTCGGGTGGTACACACATTGAAAGAAAAATGGCTGCAACACCAATGCTAACCAATTTTGATGATTGAATTTCTTTCATTTATTTATCCTCATTTTTAACGACGCTTGACGAACCAAAGATCGCCAAGATGGACGCCGACAGTTATTTGTTGAATTATTTCATCTGAAATCATTTTACCGGTACGCATTCCGTATTTATACGCAAAATCCAATTGATTATTTGTAAGACCGAATTTAATACCAAATCCCACAGTTAAGCCAAATTCATTCATAGGAGAAAGATCAGTATATAAAATATCTTTTCGGTAATACAACCCAGCTCTGTATTGCATCTTTTGCAACATTTTAATAGCAGCGACAGGTGAAAATTTTGAAATGCTTATAGAATATTGATTCGATTCATTTATATAAAGTGATTTCAATGGGAATAACTCATTGGGTTTTTTTCCAATATCTTTCCAATGATGGGCTTCAACCATAATGTGGAATTTGTTTTTTATCTTGAAGTCAAGACCAAAACCGAGTTCTGAAGGATCATAAATATTATGATATACAGTTGTTTCAGCGCTTGGAACACTTGATGGAGGTGGGTTATCACTTGGTGGACTAGAATCAAAATATCCATTTCCATTCACATCTTCAAATGGCTGAAATGATAGTTGCTTTGCTTTTAAAGATCGAACGGACCCTGAAATCATGAAGAAAATATTTGCCGGGAATTTTCCATTATTAAAACGATTGGATATGATAAACAGTTTATATAGGGTCCCTGTGAATATATTTCTCTGAAGATAATGATAGGTCCGGTTGTCAAAACTAAATTTTGTATCTTTTCGAAATGAGCCAAAAAGAATATCAAACTCAATAGCAAGTCCCTCCGTTGAAGTTAACGGGAATCGTAAAGCTGTATACAAAGAGGAAACTCCACCTGAACCATCAATAAAATGCTGTGTGCTTAATGTATCATTATTCACAATAAATTCGCTTACGGATCCTTTTAGCAAAAACTGTTGATTAAAAACAGGTCTTAAACCAAATCCCCATGCATATTTTGTTCCAATTGGCACAACAAAATGGACACTGTTAAATCCGGTTAAACCATTAACTCCAAGTTCACTTGATACCTCGTTCCCTGAATAATTACCGGCTAAATAAGCAAATTTCAAATTATTCCAAGTCGCGGGATTAGATAATGAAACATCTTCAGTAAAAGATGGAATAATTCCCCGACTGCTCATCGCTAAAGAGGATGCATCATGATTAAAATAAATTTCCCCCAACCCATAAGCATTATGAATTGATTGGCTGAAAGCGACAGAAATTGTAAATAGTAATAAAAGTTTACGGAGCCACATATTGAATAAATAATTTCGGGTAAAGGGAATCATGGTCAGTTGAATAAAGGTGTACCGTCGAGTGAATATCATTATTCACACTCGAATACAATTTTATGCCGAGGTTATTGACATGATCAAAATAATGATCCTGCATAAAGCGTTTAATATTTAACACAACCTTATCATCCGATACAGTTCCACTGACAGTTAAATAATTATAACTATCGAAATTGTCCTCATCAAAATATTCAAAACCAATAAGCTCAACAGTATCTTGTAGCGGAATTGCAATAATTGAAAATGTGGTGATAGTTGTATCCGGGACGACGTAAAATGTGAGTTCAGCTTTATCAAATGTTGTCTGCTTCGGCAAAATCAATGAATCTAAAAAATCCAAAGAAATGAGGCTTCGCAGACCTTTTCCCCTGCTTATGGAAATAAATGATGAATCTTCATCACTGATCTCAGGTGGAACTAAAATACTCAAATCATTAATAACATTAAATGATCTATGCAATGTATCTGTTAAAACATCAAATGATGTATCTGCCGAATCCGGATAAATAAACTGTCTGAAATAAATATCAAGAGCGGGTGTTGTATTTTCAGATGAAAAATATTCCCTGCTGTAAAAAGAATGCAATTCATCATCATCTTCATCCAAAATCAACATAAGTGTATAATTTAACGACGTATCCAAAAATGTCGAATCAAGCATATCCTCCACATTGAACCTTACTCTGAAAACTGAATTCGCAACAGAATCTACAATAAATTCATACTCTTCTTCCCATGCTGAAGCCACATAATGACCTGAAGAAATCTCTGAATCTGTAAAATTTAAATAATGTGATTTCGATTCGCTAAAGACAGAATCTGTAACATTCGGAAATGAAAAGAGTGAAAATGAGGCTGGATTTATTAAGGTATCTATTGCAAGATGCAACGTAAAAAATGCACTGTCAATTATGATATTTGTATCTATAAATGATGCCAATACCCATTGAATGGATTGTGCGGAGATAAATGAAGTTTTCAGTAAAACTGCTTTATATTCAAAGCCATCATCATGACCTAAAGACAAACGAGTCTTACTCCCGATTGACGGTGGAATTTGATACGTAACACCCTCGATATCATACAAATGCAATGTATCCAAAAATAAATTGGCATCATCCAAATTAGCTTGCAATGGTTCTTCCATGCATCCGTTAATGAATGTAAGGAACGCTCCTGTGACCAGGAGAGATGTTAAATAAGATATTTTCATGGAATGGGGTATATACGAAGAACTATCAGTTAAGTTTCTCAAGGATTTTATCGAGGTTATCAGCAACGGGCTGATAATCTACATCTTCTCCTTCAGGAACTTTGATAGTTTGGACTTTTTTCTTAACAGCATTGATAGCTGGCAGTGATAATAATTTATCAGTCAAATTATTAGATGGTGACTCTAAAGCGATAATCATATCTGCATGTTCAGCCGCCGCTTCGTAAGCATTAACAGTACCATTTT
The DNA here is from genome assembly GCA_022561485.1 of Fidelibacterota bacterium. Lineage (GTDB taxonomy): Bacteria > Fidelibacterota > Marinisomatia > Marinisomatales > TCS55 > JADFRD01. The sequence continues at coordinate 16,823 of JADFRD010000026.1, forward strand.
TCAACGCAGATGGTAGTTTGAGTCCTGCTTTTTCAAAAGCAACCTGGTTAAATGTATTGTATTCTTCATCTATATCATGAACCATTAAAACAGTTTTTATTTTAGAATAAAAATTATCTTTCTGATATATTTCTTTATATAGCGCAGGTACAAATGATGATTGCCATCCATTGCAAAGAAAAATATCCGGTTTCCAAAATAAGTGCGGTAATGTTGCAAGCGTTGCTTTTCCAAAAATAGCATACCGTTCATCATTGTCTGATAAAACACGGCCATTCTTTGATTTATAAACAAGATTGGTCAACGGTTTGAACCAGTTCGAATCTTCAAGAAAATATACTTGTACTCTCGTTTTCGGAATAAAAGCACTTTTTGCGGATAATACCATTTCATTTCCATCATATTCAAAAGGAATATCTCGAAGACGGATAACCTCACGCAAAATATATTTTCTTTCACTGACGTAACCATATTTTGGAATGATCGTTCTTATATCATGCCCTTTTCCCTGAAGCATTAATGGTACTTTGGTTGAAAAAGGAGCCAGACTTGATGTATCGGCGAACGGAATGATCTCTGTGGTCATATAGAAGATTTTACTCATAAAACTTATCTTTTCTTATTTGATGGTTAATTGTTTGAGTGCAATTTTTGCACGGTCATAAAATTCACTACCTGGAAAATAGTCAACCAGTCTTTGATATTCCTCCCTTGCTTTTTCCAAATTCCCCATACTTTCATAAGCCAAACATAATTTTAACTGGGCATCATCATCTTTATCCGTACCGGCAAAAGTAAATACTTTTTCAAATTCGATTATTGAACGCTTATAATTCTTTTGTGAGTAATAACATTCCGCCAACCAATATTGGCTATTATCCGCTAAGGTATTTTGCGGATCACTAATGACTAATTTTGAAAAACCGCTAATCGATTGAGCATATAAATTGTTTTGAAAATTACTCAAACTTTCAATATAAATTCTTTTATACTCTGCGGGGTTGATCCGCGAACTCAGTGAAGCGGGTGTCTGATCTTTTCGAATATTATATAATTCAGTAAAACTGTTTGTCAGAGTCACAATCTTGTTTTCAATCATCACTAGTTGAGCCAATACTTCAAAATTTGTACTATCAGAATAGGCTGCTTTGTCTTCCAATAAGCGAATCTTGTTTTGAATCATATTAATTCGGTTAATAATCATAATGGCCACAGAATCCGATTGCTGTTTAGAAGCGACGGTGGCCTTCAGTGTATTTTGAATTTCCGGTAACAGGATATTCAACTTCGTATCTAATTCGTCAATTCGAACGCTTTGTTTAACGATTTTACCATTTAATGCTCTGATTTGCTTATCACTCTGTGGATATAGTGACATTGAAAACCAAATTAGAAAAACTGAAAACTGTGAGATATTTTTAATCATATATTTTCGCCGTTTTGCAAGAGAATGAAGGATGCGAATTTATCAAGACTAAACTAAGTATCATTGGAAATTTTAATAATCTTTGGGATCGATGCTTAAATTCATAATCAGTCCAATCATAATGAAACTAGAAAGCAAAAATGTTCCCCCATATGACACAAATGGTAACGGAAGTCCCTTAACGGGAATCATTCCTACCGTCATTGCAAAGTTCACAAAAACATGCGCTGTAAAAATAGATGCTATTCCAATTATAGTCAGACTTGAAAAACGGTCATCAACATTATAAGACAATCGAATAGTCTTTAAGATAAATATTGAAAAAATAATGATTATCAAAAAAATGGCTACAAAACCGAACTCCTCTCCAATGACCGAAACGATAAAGTCAGATTCCTGGACAGGTAAAAATTTTAAATGAGTTTGTGTACCCTGCCCCCAACCTTTCCCAATTAATCCACCTGAACCGATGGCAGTTTTACTTTGAATTATTTGATATGCAGCCCCTAATGGATCAAGCTCTGGATTAAATAATGTTAAGATTCTTTTTTGTTGATAATCCTTTAGCATCCCCCATAGTACTGGTGACAACAACCCTAAAAATACATTTGAAAAAAATGTAGTAATACCAAATAAAATATCAGGTTTAGCCTTGTAAATAATAAACATCATTATCATCGCCCAAATGGTAAATGAAATCCAGTGAAATGCCGTTAAAATACTGATTAATGGAGCAATTAATAGAAATAGATGAAATGGCCTGGCCCCAGCCCAATACAGCATTGGCAATACAGGAACCATGATAATGATTGCCGTCCCTAAATCCGGTTGAATCAAAATAATAGCTGCTGGAAATAAGGCAATAATGATTGGCAAAATATTTGCCGAAAAATAATTCATTTGCAAATTGCGATCTGATAAATAGCGAGCTAATGCGATAACCACAATCCACTTTACAAACTCTGATGGTTGGAAGCCAATGGGCAGGCCCACATTTATCCAACGATACGTATTTGCAATTTCTCTCCCCATATATGGAATTAATACAAAAATCATTATAATACCATAAAGACCATAAATATACCGGTGGATTGTATGTCGAGGTATTAGAAATGCTGATAGCAACCCAACCAGTGCAGGTATTATAAAAATAAGTTGTTTATAAAATGACTGGTTATAAATACTTGATGTTTGACCTGATTCGATACTTTTGAGTGTCACCAAACCAATTGCAAAAAGGAACAATGCCAGAACAAATACAAGTGAATATGACGATCTGAATTTTAATATAAATAATTTAATCACTCTGCAAAAACCAATTTCATAGTTTCATTTGATGAAAAAAGTAAATTAAAAACTGATCTGGCAATCGGAGCAGCTGTTACACCACCGTGACCACCCTCTTCAACGAGAATGACAACCGAAACAATATCTTTCTTATATTTTCCATATCCGATATACCAAGCATGATCGTCGCCATGTGGGTTTTGTGAAGTACCCGTTTTTCCGGCTATAATTAACCCGGGTATTTTAGGGTCTGAACGCTTACCCGTTCCACGAGAAGAAATAATAACCTGCTGCATAAATGATTCCATTTGATCCCATGTTTTCATGGAAAAATAATTTATTTCAACTAGTTCCGATTCCTGATTTATTAACGTATGAAGAATAGGCGTTCGGCCTTTCATTGCAAGTAAATTTATATATTGAAGCATTTGAATTGGCGTAGCCACGAATTCTCCCTGACCTAATGATACATTCAATAAATGCCCTTTAGACCATCCCCAACGGCCATATCGTTTATTCATATACGAGGAATTTGGGACAACACCTTTGGCTTCTGAACCTAGATCGAATCCTATTATATCGCCAAAACCGAATAGCCGACATGATTCTGCCCATTCATCAATAGATAATCTTTGAACAAAATGATAAAAATATATATTACATGATTGAGCAATTGCCTCTTTCAGATTGACAGTTCCATGACCATTTTCTTCCCAGCAACGAAAATCACGATTCCCTAACGTATACACTCCCTGACAATCCACCGTTTCCGAAATGCTAACTTTTCGTTTTTCCAATAGGGACATTGCTGTAATCATTTTTAAAGTGGATCCGGGTGGATAAAGACCGTGTGTAATCCGGTTAAGCAATGGTTTATCAGGATCACTAATAATGTTTTTCCAATCATCTACCGTTGTTGTACCGGTGAATAAATCTGGTGGATAATCTGGTTTACTGACAAACGCCAAAATTTCTCCGTTTTTTGGGTTAGATACCAATGCGACACTTTTATGACCATCTAACTTTTTTTCCAACATTTCCTGTAGAGGTAAAAATAGGGATGTATATAAATTATTTCCGGGGACTGGATATTCTGCATTTCGGTCAGTTGAGGCGCCCATTTCTCGGCCAAAAGCGTCTACCTCCATAAAATACACACCCTTTTTTCCCCGCAAATCTTTTTCGTATACTTTTTCTAATCCTCTCCAACCAACCAAATCTCCATAAATATATTTTCCGGGTTCTTCCAATTCTTTAATAAGAGCATGGTCGACCTCTTTGACGTAGCCAAGTAAATGCGAAGCATTAATTTTCCCGGAATAAATCCTCTCGGGAAACTGTATATAGTTTATTCCTGTTAAATCTGTTTTATGCTCTTCGATTCTACTTAACTGATCAAATGTGAGATCTTTTGCTATTCTTGTTGGTAAAAATTTTCCCCGATAATATTTATCATAATTGGATTTTAACACAGTCGTATCAATGCCGGTACATTGGCTGATTATATTAAAATTTTTTCGTTTATCTATCATTTCTCCCGGGATAACGGTCAAGACATATGTCGGATAGTTATCCACTATAATTTCGCCATTTCGGTCAAGAATTAAACCCCTTGGTGCATTTAAAGGGATGGCACGAATGCGATTAACTTCCGCTTTCTTTGAATATTTTTCATACGAATGAACCTGGATACTAAAAAACCGAATGAGAAGTGACATCATTAACAGAATAACGATTCCACTGGCGACGAACAATCGTCTCTTGGGGATTAAATTAGCTGCTTTCAGCACGAGTGAATAAACTAAATGGAATGATTAATTGAAGAATGAGAATAAACCCCATTGTATATCCAAGTGTGAAAAACCACGTTTGAATAAACATCCATTTGTCCGTTTCAAACAAATATTGATACCGGATATAACAATAAATGAAAAAATGAAATGACATAATCCCAATCCATGCTAAATGATAATACAATGGAATGAACCTGCTGTATTTGCCCTTCAATAAACCAGCGATATAGCCGATAAATGAATAAGATAATGATGAAAGTCCAAAATAGGATCCAACGGCAGAAAGATCGGTTAAGAGCCCTAGTATAAACCCGGCAATGACCCCATAAAATCGACCATATTTGATTGAAGTATATAGGATAAAAATTGACATAAAATCAGGACGAATCATTTTTATGGACATAAGTTCAGCCAAATAAAACTGAATAATAAAAACAGTGACCAATAACGGAATGAATTTATTCCACTGCATTATTTTGTTTTGTGATCACAAATATATTTATTAAAGAACCCAAATGTTCAGGAAATCGAACAGATACAATTTTCTGAAAACTGCCTATCTCGTCTCGAATACCTATCACTTCACCAACGGGGAGATTTTTTGGAAATATATCACTAAATCCTGAGGTAATGACTCGATCACCAACATTTACTTCTGAATTTTTCTGTATTTCTCTAATTTCACATATATCACCATACACCCATCTCAAAATACCCCTGGCTCCTGATGGCATGACTTGGACACTCAATCGGAAGTTTACGTCACTCAATATTTGTACGATAGAGCTTTGTTTTCCGATAATAATGGTTTTTCCTATCACGCCTTTGGGTGTTATAACAGGAAAATTTTTTTTAATACCATGATGACTCCCGACATCAATCGTTAGGGTATTCATATTAACCGTAATTCCTTTATTGATCACTTTTGCAGGAAGTAATTGTAACTGACTTTCTCGTTTATAATTTAACATTTCACGTAGACGCTGGTTTTCAACTGCGAGATTACGCATAGATTCAATTTGCAGTGAATAAACAATATTTTCTTCCCTGATAAGAGCTGCTTCTTCATCCACAACTGCCATGGACCGGAGCCAGGAAACAGGTTTATAAATGAATGTAAAATAATCATTCACTTTTCCACGGAAAATGGCTACGTCATGGGAATCATTCGATAGAATTAAAGTGAAGGATGTGATGACTGCGAAGAGAAAAACAAAGTGATCGCGCTGACGTATTAAAGCGAGATAAATTTTCCTCATCACATTCGGTGATTAGTTACACGTAGTTAGTGAATGGTAAAATCAAGGGGTTCACTGATCTACCAGTTACTATTTTACCAGCCACCAAATCATATCAGAATAGAACAGGTCTGTATTTACGAATATCCTCCAGCACCTTACCAGTCCCTTTAACAACTGAAATCAGAGGTTCTTCAGCACAATTTACAGGTACATTCGTACGCTCACGAATAATCTGGTCCATCCCTCTTAGCAAGCTGCCACCGCCAGTCATAATGATGCCTCTGTCTAAGATATCAGCAGCTAATTCCGGAGGTGTTCTTTCCAAGGCTCGTTTTACTGCTTCAACAATACTATTGACTGGTTCTTTTAACGCTTGTCGAATTTCATCTGAAGACACTTCAATCGTTTTGGGAATACCGCTTACCATATCACGGCCTTTAACAGAAATTGTTTCCGTCGTCATTCGCATTGCAGAACCAAAAGATATTTTAATCGCTTCGGCTGTTGCAAGGCCAATATCCAGTTTATGCTCGTTTCGAAACCACAGTACAACGTGTTCATCCATTTCATCACCTGCAATTCGAATGGTTTCTTTTGTCACTACACCATTCAACGCAATCACAGCGATTTCAGTTGTGCCACCGCCAATATCGACAATGATATTACCGATTGGCTGACTAATATCAAGACCAATTCCAATGGCGGCTGCCACAGGTTCTTCAATTAAAAAAACTTCTCGAGCATTGGCACGTTCACCAGAATCTTTTACTGCGCGTCTTTCAACTTCCGTAATACCGGAAGGAACACAAATGACCATTCTTGGGCGAGCTAAACGGTTAATATTTATTTTTCGTATGAATCCCTGAAGCATACCGTCAGTCATATCAAAATCAGCGATTACACCATCTTGTAAGGGTCGTATCGTTTCAAGTTCACGATGGGTCCTTCCGACCATTGCTTTTGCTTCATTCCCGACTGCGACAATTTTACCAGTATTAACTGAACGAGCAATAATGGACGGTTCATTGATCATAACACCTTTTCCACTGACCCACAAAAGTGTATTTGCGGTACCTAAATCAATTGCGATATCGCCGGATACCCAGGAAAATGAATTTTTTAAAGCGGAAAGAAATGCCATTACTTAAGTCTCGGATTATTTAATGCTAAAAATAGAAGTAATAAAGTTAACTCAATTCTCAACTATTTTCCTTATGAATTAACCTTTTCCGGTATTGACTGTAAAAGAGCCTTCGTGTACTCATTTTGCGGATTTGTAAAAATGTCTTCCGTAGTGCTGTTTTCGACAATTTTGCCATCTTTCATAACAACAACACGATGAGCAAAGGATTCAACCACATGCAAATCATGCGCGGTAAACAGAATTGCAAGATGATCTTCTTTAACTAATTTTAATAAAAGGTTCAAAATTTTGGCCTGAACAGAAACGTCCAATGCGGATACAATTTCATCACAAATTAATATTTTTGGTCCCACAGCTAATGCACGTGCAATACATGCTCTCTGTCGTTGGCCTCCGGATAGCTCATGAGGATATTTTTCAGTAGTATTTGTTGACAGATTTACTTTTAAAAACAATTCATCCATTCTTTTTTTAACATCAACATTTGGATGATGATGTTTAATGACGTCAATGATTGCAGTCCCAATTTTCATTCTGGGATTTAATGAACTCAATGAATCTTGAAAAATTATTTGTATTTCTCTTCTTAAATCTCTCATTTCCAAAGGATTGTATTTCAACCCTTGAAACATAAAATCACCCTCAAAATCATCCACTAAACCCACAATGGTTTTTCCTAACGTTGATTTGCCACATCCGCTCTCACCCACTATTGCGAGAATTTCTCCCGGCCGGAGTGTTAAATCTATATTGTCGTTTGCTTGATTTAGCTTTTGTCTTTTGAAAAAAGACTGTTTCCCAGGATAAAATACGGAAACATTTTTTAATTCAAGTACAGGTTTAATCAATTTCGACCCGGCTTTGATCTCCAAGGATGAAACGATGGGTGATCGGTTTAGATTTTGATCTTAATAATTGCACATCGCTGCCCAAAAGCGATGCCTCAATCCTCCGGGAAATATTAAGAATACTGCAGTCGTTCATCAAAATTGAATATTCAATTTCGCTATTGATAATAATACACCCATCCCCGACAGCCGTATAAGGTCCCACATAAGCACCTTCAATTTTTACATTGTTACCAATGACGACAGGGCCACGTATATTTGAATCAATTATCTCGGCTCCTTCGCCGATGATAACTCTTCCGGAAACAGTGGATAATGAATCAATATTTCCATGACGATTATCTTTTATATTGTCCAGAACCAGTCTATTGGCTTCCAAAAGATCCGATGGCTTGCCTGTATCTTTCCACCAACCGGTAATTTCTGAATATGTAATGGAATACCCTCTTTCCAATAAATATTGATGGGCATCGGATATTTCCAACTCACCACGGGCAGAAGGCTTAATATTATTCACAGCTTCAAAAATATGGCTATCGTAAATATAAATCCCCGTAACAGCTAAATTACTTTTCGGATTAGAGGGTTTTTCTTCGATACCAATAATTTTACCATCTTTCACCTCCGCTACACCAAAACGGTTAGGGTCGGGAACTTTGCTTAAAACCAGGTGGCAGTTAGATCCATTCGATTGAAATTCATCAACAAATTTATTAATACCACCGACGAGAATATTATCCCCCAAATAAAATACGAAAGGATCGCTTCCTATAAATGGTTCTGCAATTTTTACCACATGTCCTAAACCTAAAGGCGCTGATTGTTCAATATATGTTATCTTTAATCCATAACTATCGCCATTGCCAAAGGCCTTTTCGATGGATTTGTCCTTTTCATTGATAATTATGCCAACTTCCTCAATTCCCGCATCGTGAGCATATTCCAACGCATAACCCAACATAAGTTTGTTTGCTATGGGTATGAGGTGTTTGTTTTGTGTATGAGTTATGGGACGCAGCCTCGTACCATGACCTCCGGCTGTAATTAATGCCTTCATATTATCCTAATCCTGTTAATACCATTTACAATACATTTGGACTTCATTAACCGTGTTAATGTAACGCTAACACAGTTAGCGTACTCCACTACCTTCCAACACCATATACCCCTCAACATAGTACATCTACCATACTCCATCTGCCATGTTCCATCCTACCGTCCTTTCATCATTCCGGCTTTGCTTAACTTATCTGCAACTTTATTTTTGTCTCTTGGAATATAATTTACTTCCCAAAATTCAAATTCATTCAATAAGCCTGAAACATTGGCATGTAATGGAATCATATTCTTATGTTTGACTTTGTACTCACCATTGATTTGATTCACAACTAATAGGCTATCTGCAAATATATTGATTCTTGCGACATTCATTTCAAGAGCAATCTGCAGACCGCGCATCAGCGCACTGTATTCTGCTTCGTTATTGGTTGCATCTCCATAAAATTTATAAAACG
>JADFRD010000106.1 GCA_022561485.1 Fidelibacterota bacterium
TCAACCTGTCGGAAACAGACACGGTTGATTTGACCGGCTGGCTAATAAAAGATAAGTATTCGACAGATGATCTATTAGATTCCGGTTATGGTTTAATCATTCCACCTCAATCCTATGGAATCATCTTTGAAGGTGATTATAATTTCAATTCAGGAATATATATTAATTCCATTCCAGATGGTGTTGTGTTGATTAAAGTGGATGATTCCAGTATTGGCAATGGGCTTTCTACCAGTGATTCACTTTACCTCATTTCCAACACCGGAGTTGTCCAGGACTCTGTGGGTTGGACAGATATTGCTCCCGATGGTTTTTCACTGGAAAAAGTACGAATTGAATTGCCGAATAATCCCAATAACTGGCTGCCGAGTATAGATTCATTGGGAACCCCCGGAAGGATTAACAGCGTCGATCCATTTACAATCGATGGCCAAATCATTGCTGATTCTTTGAGAATTAATCCCTCAATCATCGAAATGAACAGCACGACAATTATCTCCGGATATGTTACCAACAATGGACGATCAACCATTTCCGGAGATGTAGAAATACTGGAAGTGAATAATATTTTGGAATCTATTTATTTCAGTAACCTGGCTGAACTCGATACGGCTGAATTTTCTGTAGCAGTCGGTCCCTTTCCATCCGGGAATCATGAACTGATTGTTCGCTTTGTGGTGAGCAATGATGAAAATGAAAGTAATAATGAGGCAGCCATTGTCTTGGGCGTGCGTTATCCTGTGGGATTATTAACCATCAATGAATTTCTGCCTAATCCGGAAAGCGGTGCGCCCGAGTTTGTTGAATTATTCTATCATGGCTCGGAATCGGTTTCATTATTCAATTGGGGTATTGGCGATTTAACAGGGTCTCCAGCATTATTAGGGGATATTATGATAGAAATTGAAAACTACATTGTTATCGGTGGGGACTCTTCTATGGTTAATGCTATTCCGGATTCCAGTCTTTTTATAACCCCGCTTTCTTCTTTGCCGACATTGAATAATAACGGTGATGCAATCCGCATTTTCGATCCTTTCAATACATTAATTGATTCTTTGACCTATTTCACCAATTGGGGTTATAGCCGGGGTCGATCCATGGAAAAAATAATGCCGGACTTCATATCTGCGGACTCTTCAAATTGGCAGCCGTCCATCGAACCGACTGGAAATACGCCGGGCAGGCGAAATTCTGTCATGCCCTGGCCTATAGATGGTGCAATCTATTTTTCCGGACTCACCCGCCTACCGCATATTCCATCAAATACAGATTCCATTCATCTTCAAATTCCTGTTGTGAACCTGGGGCTGGATCCTCTTTCCGGGAATATCTATGTGGAATATGAAGATGAGGAACTGGCCAGCCAGTCTATATTAATCCCTGTCTCAGGTGATACTCTTTTATCAACATTAATCATACCGCCTCTCCCTTCGGGTGAACATGAATTACTCCTGGCGCTTGATGTAATACATGACGGTAACATTCTTAATAATTCTGGTAATATTATGCTGAAAATTCGATACCCTTTCGGGACAATAAAATTGAATGAATTCATGGCCAGACCCAATAATGACCAAACAGAATTTATTGAAGTAGTTAGTTTTGATAACCTGACATTATCTTCATGGTCTATCAGCGATAACAGCAAACAGAAAAAGCTATTGCCTGATTTGATTTTAGAAGAAGGGGACTATGTCATTTTTGCCGCTGATTCAACTTTATATCCATTGCAAAATGAACAAGCCCATTTTATTGTTCCATTTAATGGCTGGCCTTCGTTAAATAATTCGGGAGATGCTATTTATCTCTACGACCTCACTGGGAGCATCATCGATTCTTTGCATTATACAAATAGTTGGCCCATTACAGATGAAATTTCTACTGAAAAACTCCGGCCGGAATTTGATTCATATATTCAATCTAACTGGTCATTAAATATCGATTCTTCCGGATCTACTCCGGGGTTTTCTAACTCTGTCGCACTATTTGATCTGGATGGAAAAATTGTAACCGATTCACTATGGCACAATCCATTCTACCCAAAAAATAATGAATCAATTATATCCTTTGTTATGGTGACTAATTCCGGAGTCACACCATTTTTTGGGACCATTTTACTAAGAATTGACGGGGATGAATATGGGGCTTCCGATTTCGATAATATTCAACCGGGAGACACGCTAATACATGCTCTGGAATTTGGACCCCTTATTTCCGGTTATCATAACGCAGAATTCCAACTCGCTATTCAAAATGATGAAAATTCCTCAAATGATATTGCGTATGACAGCATTTTTGTCAGCTACGAATTTGGAGCTGTTGTGTTAAATGAATTCCTGTCCATCCCGGATTCAACACAAACAGAATTTGTTGAGTTGGTTCCAACGGATAATTTGACCATGAATCATTGGTGGATCAGTGATAATAGTCTTGATAAAAGAGAAATTTCCTTCGGAGAAGTAGAACCTGAAACATATCTGATTATTGCTGCAGATTCACTTATTGTAGACCATCTGAATAAAGAAGCCCTTTGGTCTATCCCGAAAAGAGGGTTATCAAATTTGAATAACTTTGCTGATGGTATTTATTTATATGACATGACAGGTATGGTTATAGATTCCCTTAATTATACTAAGTCCTGGGGAATTATTGAAAACCGTTCCATGGAAAAATATCGGCCGGAGTTTGTTTCATCAGATTCCTCCAGGTGGGCCGTTTCTGTCAATCAATCAAGGCAAACGCCCGGCGCAATAAACAGTGTTTACTATAATGAATTGCCAAAAAATGGGGTTGTTGTATTTGAACCAAACCCCTTTTCTCCCGATGGAGATGGTTTTGATGATCTTCTCTATATTAAATATAAACTTCCTTTCGAATATGGATTAATCTCCATCCAGATCTTCGATGTAATCGGACGTACCATTGCAACGCTTTACTGGAATACGTACACAGCGCAGGAAAATGTGTTAACTTGGGATGGAAGAAACAAGAATGGTAAACCGGCTCGAATTGGAATGTATATTATTAAAGTGAAAGCAACGGATGTTTCCAGCAGCCAAAGCTGGGAAGATGTACAGCGAATAATATTAGCGAAAAAGTTGTAACTCATCGCTTTTATAGGATAATGGTATTGCCGAACACTTAATTAAACATTATAAGTGTAGTCTGGAAATGGATTCTTGCCCATCCCTTAAGGGGCGACCAGCAGGAAATCCCCCCGGTTATTATGTTTTTGCATTATATGATTTAATTATGTTCCATGCAATATCATATATAATAATTGATATTACATGGAGTAATATATATATTCCTGCATGAAATTCATAAAAAGAAACACTGATTTAAAAGAAATACAGCATTATTTAGAAACATTTCCTGCTGTTGCTATTTTGGGTGCGAGACAATGCGGAAAAACAACGATCGCTCGAGAATTTGAATTCGATCATTATTTTGATTTAGAAAACCCCGTGGATCTTAGCCGGTTAGATAACCCAAAATTAGCTTTAGAAAATATAACCGGACTGATTATCATTGATGAAATACAACTAAAACCCGATTTATTTCCACTGTTGCGATATTTGATTGATAACCACCCCAAACAAAAATATCTGATTCTTGGAAGTGCCTCCAGAGACTTAATTCGTCAAAGTTCTGAATCTCTTGCCGGCAGAATTGCTTATTATGAATTAGGAGGATTCCGCATTCATGATTTTACTATGAAAAATAATGGGGCATTATGGATGCGGGGTGGTTACCCAAAATCTGTTTTGGCACATTCCGAAACGGAAAGTACCGAGTGGCGTGAACAATACATTAAAACTTTTTTAGAACGGGATATACCTATGTTAGGAATCAGAATTCCTGCTCATACCCTTCGCAGATTTTGGACCATGATTTCACATTATCACGGTCAATTACTCAACCATGCGGAATTGGGTAGATCCTTCGGAATTTCTGATATGACTGTTCGAAAATATTTGGATATTTTAGAATCCACCTTTATGATTCGCATTCTACAGCCATGGCATATAAATATTGGCAAACGACTCGTAAAGCGACCTAAAATTTATCTTCGTGATTCAGGTATTTTTCACACATTGACATCTATTGAAAATGTTGATCAGTTGCATTCCAACCCAAAATTAGGGGTTTCGTGGGAAGGATTCGCTTTGGAAGCTGTGTGTCGATCTATCGGTAAACAACCCAATTCCGTGTATTTTTGGCGAACAAGCAATGGGGCAGAATTGGATTTGTATTGGCAGGCAAAAGGACAGAATTGGGGCGTGGAGTTTAAGTACGCCGATGCACCAAAATTAACCAAGTCTATGAAAATTGCTAATGAAGATTTGAATTTATCACATTTATGGGTTGTGTACCCTGGGACTGATTGTTATTCTTTAACAAAAAATATTTCAGCATTACCATTTGAGAATGTTTCATCTACTTGGGATTATTCTAATTAATGTCTGTGAGAATTTTGCAAGAAATATACTCGGTAAAAATTCGGGGTGAGATGTTCAAAGAATAATATTAGTGAAAAAGTCGTAAATTTAATGTACAAATTCAATTATGAGGGAAGTATGCGACACTTAATAATCATTTTGATTTTCTTTGCATTTATTTTTGGGGAAACAAAACACTTAATTGCCCCAGACGGGACTACTGTGATTATCGACAGAGATGAGTACGGCTATTCCGTTCAAAAAACTACTGACGGTGGGTACATCCTTTCAGGTTCTACCGAATCTTTTGGGAATGGTGATTCTGATCTATGGTTAATCAAGACAGACGCTGAAGGAAATACAGTTCCTTATGATGATGTCGAATAGCAAAAAGAAAAGACAGCATTATCTCCCACAATTCTATTTAAAGGGATTTTCAAGAGAATATTTAAAACCTGAAGATAAACGGAATGATTCAAAATATAATGTCTGGTACTATGATTTAGCTAAAAGGAAAATTATCAATAGGCATGTTAAAAAAGTGGCACAAGAGTCATATTACTATTCATGGATAACTCAGGATGGAGACTGGGATTATACTTTGGAAGAAATATTAAGTGAAGTTGAAACAATTCTGGCTCCTTTTATAAAATTTCTTAATGACCAGATAGTGGAAATCCAAAAGACAAAGAAAAAAATTAGTCATTTTATTATCAGTGAAAACCAAAGATATAATTTGCTTGAATTTTTAAGAATTACTTATGCCCGTATTCCTTCAACAATAGAACCAATGAGAAACTCCATAAAGAAGGATTTTGAAAATAACTCATCAGGTAAAAACATTGATGAAAATATATTAAAGCAGATTACTCTTGAAACCGCGATGCAATTAGGAACAAGTAAATATGATTTTGTTGAGATATTTGATTCAAGACAATTATGGATTTTATATCCACAATCTAGACTTGGGAGTATCATTACAACAGATAGTCCTATAGTTCGGTTTAATAAAAATGGACCAAACGGAATAGGTTACCCTGATACTGAAATATATTATCCTTTATCACAAAATTTCGTTTTAGTTATCATGGATAAAGAAAATGATAAATCAAAGTTACATGTAAGGGCCTTTAACGATAGAAATGAATTATCTAAATACAATAGGTATGTAGCACAACATGCTACAAAATATTTAATTGGAAGAGATAGAGATTTAATTCAATCTATTGTGGAAAGAATAAAATTTATTAAGCCAAAAAAATACGTTGAAGAGATGATGGACGATACAGAAAATATTTGATTCAAAGATCGTTGTATTCTTGACAATTAATTAGTCTAATAATATTTTTATAACATTTCAAATTAAGCCATAACTTTTAGAAAGAAATTAAAAGGTATTTTGTATGAGTGATCGATGTCCAATCTGCAACTCACCAACATATGGGGTTGGTTCAGGAAATTATTATATTAATAGTAGTCTATATAATTGTTATCGGTGTGGGAAATATGAAATTGATTCCCTTTTAGCTGAGTCTATTAGAAAGGACCTTCATGATAGTAAAAAAATTGCAAACATATCTGGCTGGATTAGAGAGCATCAGAGGGAATTTGTTGATGAAATTAGATATGGTGAATTGTTAGAATTAAAAACTCCAACAGTTGCCGAAAAGGCCCAAAAACTATTAAAGTATATTTCGACGGTAATACCAAAACCGGGTGATAAGATTGATATTGATATTGGTGATATGGATGAAATACTTGATTCAATTAACAGTGGAAATATTCCTGATCACGCTCTGAAAATTGCAAAATTGCATTTACCTTTACTTTCTGCTTCTTGGTCTGAGCATTACCCAGACTATAAGTTTATCATTAAAGTTCCTTCTATATTACCCGATGGGCAGTGGATACCACACCTAGGGATTCAAATGGTATCAGGAGGCGATTTGGTAGAAACCGATTGGAATGGGTTTATTGTTATTGACAGTAAGCCGCCGGATATTTCATTTGAACCTAGTCCGTTATATGCGCTTGAGGATGGTCAACCAGTTTTGGTAAATGAACCAATTGAGGTGGTAGTGAAGTGTGTCGATGATTGGGAGGACGATGATGGAAATATTGTGGAGGGTTCGGGGTGTTATCAGTACGAAGATGTTCCTTTGGGTGAGTATCCGCCTTTTTTGGTAAAAGGTAACTTTTGTGACAATGATACAAAGTGTGATGAAAATGGGGAGCGGGATTTTATGATTTGTGATCAGGCAGGTAACTGCCAGTGGTTTGAAGACGTTTTTGAAGCGGAACTTTTGAAAGAGCTCATGATTGATCACTATGATCCAGTAGTGCCAGAATTTACGGGAGTCGAGTTAGCCATTATTGATAATGGAGATACAGTTCGGTCTTGTGTTCGCAAGCTTGATGGAACAGAGACGTGTAACGGTGGTGGTATTGGTGATGCACTTGAGGCGAGTGTTATTTTCTCGTTTAAAATCGAAGGAGCTGAGGATCCCGACACAGTGGATTCTTTGAAAGTTGATCCTGACGCAT
>JADFRD010000107.1 GCA_022561485.1 Fidelibacterota bacterium
ACCGCTCATGTCTGAAGAGTAGATCAATCCGTTTGCTGCGTATGGATATGTCCCCCAATTGCCACTATACGTTCCTTGTTGACCCGAATAAAAATCGTAAAATCCAACTTCAACCGGATTTGACGGATCACTCATATCCACTACACGTGTACCATATACATAATAAGATATGTACAGAAGATCATCTTTCCAAAAGACATTATGAGCAGATTTTGAAGACGCCTGTGATTCATTGGGATACCAAGTTGATAAATGGTTAATGTTACTAAAATCCTGGATATCAAAAATATTAATATACCCGCCGCTCTTTTCATCGGCAGTTATTGCATATTTTGAATCACCAGACACCCAAACTGCATGACTCCCATAATCGCTGTATTTGTGTTCAACCATGGTTACAGGGTTTGATTTATCAGAAACATCTACAATAAATAATGATCCGTTATAAATACCACTACCGTACAAAGTATCATTTTTTACATATCCGTCATGAAAATAAGTCTCTTCCCAAGATCCAACCTCAACTGGATTTTCTGGGTCAGTTGCTAGATCGAGTATTCGACAGCCTCCACTACCTGTATTTGCTCCAAAAATATATGCGTAACCATCTGCAATGAATATGTTATGAGCTGATGAAAATGTTGCTGTATAGGCGCCTACTTTTACAGGATTAAAAGGATCGGATAGATCGATAATATCCAACCCACCGCCCGATTCATTGGTGACATAACAGTAATGGCTATGAACTTTTAAATCGCGCCAAGTGGATGATGCTCCGGGAATAAAACCGACTTCCACAGGATGATGCGGATTTGTCGATACATCTACGATAGATGTTCCGTTATATCTCCCCACCAACGCAAACTCGTGGCCGTCCGGTGCGGTGTATCCCCAAATATCACTGCAGAAATTGAACGGTATATGTCCAACAGCTCTCATGTTTTCGATTTCATAATTCTGACTAAAACCATTGGCAGAAAAAATGATTATTAGTAGTAACTTTTTCAAAATGATTTCCCTTCAATTTGCTTATTTTACCTAAAAAATTAATAGAATGTCTGTAATATTTCTTTTCGCTAATTCTCACCGAATCATATTAAGTTTATAGGGTAATGCTTAAAAAGATATTTAAAAAGAAAACGTATATTATTTTTCTCCCACTCATCTGCTCACTTTCTGCCCAAGAAAAAGTCATGATTCAGGATTTGGATATCGACATAAAACAAAATGGTCTATTTTTAACGCTTCATGCATCAGAACCCCTTAATCGGGAATTCATTACCGGGTGGTTAAATGAAGATTGGTTTTATATCACTATCCACAACGCCATTGGCGATTCAATCCAATTATCTTCCACTCACTTTTCATACCCTGTACTGGAAGTTCAAAATTCATCTACAGCCGAATCAATTCAACTAGCCATCCGTATTAAAGAGCACATCGAACATTTTGAATTTTATTTTTCGAATAATGACCGCACTGTACTTGCTGCCCTGTACTATCCTGCAGAAACTGTCCTCGCAATGATCGACGAAGCAGATGATGAACATTATCAATCAAAATTAGCACTGAGAAATAGATTAATCAATGTGTCCTATTTTGCCGGCGCCGCGCTTTCGATCAGCGGTATTCTCTCCGGCGATGGATCTTCATCAAACAATATAGAATTGTCTTTAGGACTGATTATATTAATATTAACCTATCTAATCGATAATTTTCTCGATAAGACACAATGACTGAATTCCTTCCATATTTTGCCATATTTTACGTTGTCGGATTATTACTGATGGGTTTATTTGTTCGATTCGTATTATTCAAACGCAAAATGAAAAAGTATTCAAAAAAAAATGAAAAATAGTATTTTTATGAGGGCAATGCATAACCTGATGTGTGAAGGAAAAAGATATAAAATTTGTCTGGTTAAGGCGGGAAACGTAGTCAATAGCGGTGCTATGGACAAGTTTTCTAACGAAAAGCAGACGAATTTTAGACTTTTTAATTTGTGCAAAAGGTTTTGCATTGCCCTCTTTATCTTCACGATCAGTTTGATGATGATTGCTTGCATAGCACCGAAACATTCCTCTATTTCAAATGTTTCTCTTACAGAACAGCTTCGCAATGATTTCGAAAATGAAAATATTTCAAAAGATAGTTATTATTCATATTTGGCATATTGCGTCTTTGCTCAAGACTTACTGCCGAAAAAATATAATGGAAAGCTTGCTCCACATGATGCGTCACCCATTATAAGGCAAATTCAGCGAGCGTATTCGACATTAAGCCACCAAACTCAAGAATATTTGAAACAATGGATAAAGCCATTACCGCCGAAACCAATGAAACCAGATAGGAATCCATGAAAAATCTTTTATCATTTATATTAATTATTGGCCCAATATCAGCTGAACCGCACCCTAAGGCTGTTCACTCTGCCAATGAAATTATTCAAGTTTTTTTAGGCCAAAATTCGAAACGCCATATTTCTGATGATTTACGAAATATAGCCCGCTATGGTCATTCTTTACCGGAAGAAACTAAACGTGAATTAAAAAATTTAGGATTTAATTTTGATGGGGCCATTGTAAATCGGTCACCGTTAGGTGAGCGGGCAGAAGCAAATGGATTAGACCAATCTTACGATAATGGATTGTTCCGGTTTCATTACACAACCACTGGAAGTAACGCTGTGAGTACTTCAGATACAAACAGCAATTCTATCCCTGATTATGTTGAACTAATTTCTGATGTTTTCAGTTTTGTGATATCAGTTGAATTAACAAACCTTGGATTTGTTGAGCCACCAGGAGACGGCTGGTATCCGTTAAACAATGATAATGGCGGCTCCGGTTTATACGATATTTATTTCCGTAATTTGCCAACAGATTGGTATGGGTATGTCCAACCTGAAGATTGGGCCAATTATTCAACTGGGAATAATGAGCATTCTTCCGGAGTCAATGAAGTAAATGCGTTTACCAGTTATATGGCAATGAGACATAATTACAATGGTTTCCCAAACACGTTGATTGAAAATATCCAAGTCACAGTTGCTCATGAATATTTTCATGCTGTCCAATTCGGCTATGATGGTTGGGAGGAAGATTGGGTCATGGAAGCAACCGCTGTCCAAATGGAAGAAATGGTTTATGATGATATAAACGATTGTTATCAATACATGCCGATATGGTTTAATTCACCCCATCAATCATTAAATTTAGACTCGAGCGATCGCTGGTACGGATCTTATATCTTTTTCGAATATGTCAATTCACACTTGAGCATCGATGCCATTGGAAAATTTTGGGAAAAGAGCATCACATATGAAAGTTGTGATGGTTGTGAATACAGTATTCAAACTTTAGATGAAACATTTCAGGATTTAGGGTCATCCTTTGCAGATATGCTTAATGGAATGTCCATTGCGAACAGGATTCTTTCATCGAATTATACAGCAGAGCCATACAACTACGAAGAAGCAAATGCGTACAGTGTAACTCCTGCAACATTCAACACAGTGTCCTACAGCGCCGGAACGGATGAAACAATCACCAGTACAAAACTGCTGCAAGCGAATGCTGCTCAATACATTCGATTAATTTCTAACGATCCTGTTTTGGCTACCTTATCGAATGACGTTGGAGCAGATACAGATTTAGAACTGCACGCCATCATGACGTATGGAGACTCTGCCTGGACAGTGTGGAGCGGCAGTCCAATCAATGTTGATCCCACCGGTGCAACACATGTTTATTTTGTTGTGGTCAGTCAAAATCCTGATGCGAGTAATTTTGATTTTTCACTATCGTTCACAGATGGTCAGGCGTCCCCAGATCCGGAGATACCTGATGAATTCAGTATCTCAAATGCTTATCCAAATCCGTTTAACCCGCAAACTCATATTCAGATTGACCTGCCCCATTCTGAATATGTTAATGTTTATGTTTATGACGTTAGAGGGCGAATGGTCAGATCACTCATCAATGGTTACTTAAATGCCGGCGAGCATGTGGTAACCTGGAATGGGCTGGATAATCGTGGAAATTTGGTTGCTTCAGGAACGTATTTTGTCCGCGTAAAAGGAGAAAATCAGGAAAACTGGCAGAAGGTTACGCTGCTGAAATAATTTTGGAGTGCATCGACCATGTCGATAATGAAGTGACACGGTCACTTCACTCCATATTCAATTTTTTATCATATTCCCTATTCCAATTTAAAATCCGGAGGTTATCACACCAGCCGCCTGTCTACCGGAGCTTCAACACAGAACGTACCGGCGGGGCAGCTGGTAGATTGAGAAACAGAAAATTGTACAATTAACCGGAATCCCCACCTTCAATATATAAATAATAGAAAAAGTGCGTTGAATATATTATATTCTAATAGTGTAAATTAGAATAATATAAAAAGGAGTTGAATATGGCAAAAACAGTTACACTTAGATTAAAAGATGAGATTTATGAGAAATTTTCTAATCTCGCAAAAAATGATAATCGGCCCTTATCTAATTTTATTGAAACAGCTGTTTTACGATTTATTGAAAATGCACAATATGTAAATTCGTTTGAAATGGATGAAATTATCAATAATTCAGAATTAAATGAAAGTTTGAAAAAAGCACATGAAGATGTGAAAAAAGGGAGTGGCGAATTTGTCTGATTACAGAATTTTTGAATCAAAGGAATTTCGTAAACAATTAGAAAAAATAGATATATCATTAATACAATTCATTCAGAAAAAACTCACTGAATTCGTTTATCCCCAATTAAGAATTAATCCCATATTTGGGAATAATATTAAAATATTGAAGGGCTATAAACCAAAAACTTGGCGGGTTAGAATCGGGAAATTCAGGGTTTTTTATTCAATCAATTTTGATGAAATGATTGTTAATATTCTCACTATTGATCATCGAAAAGATGCATATCGCTAATAACTCAACCGCTGTTTCTTGAATCCAAATCCTCATAATCCATTGAGTGGTTTATTCCATCACCCACCATCTCACATCTTCCCTGCCTAGCCGGCAGGCATCTCAGATCTTCCAACGACATTATTGGAGCTTTTTATCCAATTCACCACTCTGGTCTAATGCCCAGAGATTATCATAACCGCCAATGGATTCATTATTAATGACAATCTGGGGAACAGACATCCCTCCCGTTATTTTTGATAAATCTTCCCGGGACATACCTTTCTCTTCAATGTTAATCTCTTCGTAAGACACATTTTTATTATCTAAAAGAGATTTAGCGTTTCGGCAATAAGGACACCAGCTTGTTGTATATATTTTTACATTCATTTGATTAATAAACCCTTTTGAATTTGAATAAAATTTAAAGCTTCCATGCCCATAAAAAAAGTCCCCGATGCGACAATTTGTCTCAATCTATGACTTCTTGGGAAGTCCGTCAAAATATAGCAATATTAATTTAAAGTAAGCTGCTTCCGCCTCTTCAATATTGATAAGAACATTATTATCAACCTTGTTTGTCGAATTATCTTAAACAGACGCGAAATAAATGAGATAATTGAATCTTCTTTTGGATGTAAATAGATAAAGAGTATTAAATTCATATTCTCTTTTAAACTATTTATTGTCGTTAGAGGAACCATTTATGATTGTTGCAATTCTAAAGGAAATAACCCCCGGAGAACATCGCGTATCAGCCATTCCCGCCACCATCAAGAATATGATCAAAAATGGTATGACTGTGAAAGTGGAGGCCGGCGCCGGGGAAGGTTCCCATATTTCAGATAATCACTATAAAGACGCCGGTGCGGACATTATCTCTGATCGAACATCTTTGTTAGCGGATGCAGACCTGGTATTAAAAGTAGCTCCTGCGACGGATGAAGAGATCAACTTATTCAAAAATGGCAGTACTTATGTTTCATTATTCCAGACCACAAAACACTTGGACTTGGTTAAAAAACTATGTGATAAAAACATATCTGCTTTTTCCATGCACAATCTTCCCAGGACGACCCTGGCGCAGAGCATGGATGCATTGAGTTCTCAAAGTAATATATCGGGGTACAAAGCGGTGCTGATGGGTGCATCCCATTTAAGTGTATATATGCCATTACTGATGACCGCCGCCGGAACCATTCCACCTGCAAAAGTGCTAATACTTGGAGCGGGTGTTGCCGGCTTACAGGCAATCGCCACGGCGAAACGATTGGGCGCCCGGGTGGAGTCGTTTGATGTTCGCCCTGAGGTGAAAGAACAGGTTGAAAGTTTAGGCGCAAAATTTATTGAAGTTGATTCCGGTGAGGATGATGGTGTGGGTGAAGGTGGTTATGCCAAGGAAACGACTGAAGATTATCAAAAACGTCAACAGGCACTGATTAAAGAGCATATCGCCAAATCTGATATGGTTGTGACCACTGCATTGATTCCAGGTAAACCGGCGCCGATACTCATTCCTAAACATATGGTAGATGTGATGAAATCAGGAGCTGTAATCATGGACTTGGCAGCAGAAAATGGTGGGAATTGTGAATTAACAACACCAGGAAAAGTTATCGACTATAAAGGCGTGATTATTGACGGAACATTAAATTTACCATCCACTATGCCGGTTCACGCATCTCAATTGTATGCCAAAAATATTATTTCATTCATTAATCACCTTTGTCCTGAAGGTGAAATCAATATGGATCTGGATGATGAAATCATTTCCGGTGCATTGTTCACTCATAATAGTGAAATCACTCATGAACCCACAAAAGAAGCATTAAGTAATTCATAAGGATTAAGTACCAATGGATATGATTAATATTTTCACTGTATTCATTCTGGCAATATTTGTCGGATTTGAAATTATTACAAAGGTCCCTCCTACCTTACACACCCCTTTGATGTCCGGATCAAATGCCATTTCCGGCATTGCAATTGTCGGGGCCATCATCGCCACAAAAGT
>JADFRD010000108.1 GCA_022561485.1 Fidelibacterota bacterium
GCCGGTGAGAGCCTTCACCAACGCTGTCTTGCCATGGTCAATGTGCCCGGCGGTGCCGATGACGACTTGGGACATTTTAGACGTCCAATGCTTCAGAGACCGCTTGCGGCTTTTCCGCCGCAACCTTTAAAAGTGCCCGAGCCGGACCTTCCGGTGAGCGGCGTCCTTGTTCCCAATTGCGCAAAGTAGCAACACTGACGCCTATCATCATGGAAAATTCTACTTGTGTTTTATTTAATTTGAGACGAATACTCTTTATGTCTTCCGGCTCAAACTCAAAAGAACGGCTGGCTTTTGCTTTTTTCCTTTTAATATTTCCGGTTTGTTTGACGCTTTTAACCAAGTTATTGAAATCAACTTTTTTCATTTGAACTCCTCCTGGACAAGTTTTTTCAAAATCTTTATTTACTCTTTTGTGTATACAGTTGTTTCAATAAAAGCTAATAATAATGTACGCCAATGGCGTATTATTATCAATAATATATTATTAGTGAGTTTTCATCTTTGCGAAAGTTATTCTTGTCATTTCGAAACCATCTAGTGAAGATAGAAACTTCCGCAAAGTTATTTTTTGAAAACTCTGTAAACATGAATCCCATCTCAATGACCTAAATGTGTTTGTTTAATCAAAAAGATATTCCTCTATTTTCATTTGAAACGTTTTACTATAATGATAATCTTTGATAAAATTTTCATAATTAGAGAATGAGCCATATCTTTGATATATGAAATTAATGTTAAACATGATTCCATTCCGTTTTCCAATACACTCAAGATAATTGGAAAATATCCATTGTTCCGGCTTGGCAACCATCCCGGCAGAAACAGGATTAGTGTGTATATACCACATCAAATAATCCAAATATTCTTCTTTGTCAATCGCGATATGTTTTGGGCGTCCTTCAAACAAGGTTCCGGTTCGAATCTCTTGTTTATTGATGGCTTGAGAATAACAGACAAATATTTTGCGTAGCCACTTTGAAAGTGTTTTTTCTGTTAATTGCTGAACAAGAAAATGATAGTGATTCGGCATCAGGCAATATGCAATCACATTAGCGCCGTATTCTTGAAAAGAAGTTTTCATTTTCTTCAGTAAATAATAGAGGGCTTTGCAAAACCTGATGCGTGAAGAAAAAAGATGTAAAATTTGTCTGATTAAGGCGGAAAACGTAGTCAATAGCGGGGCTATGGACAAGTTTTCTAACGAAAAGCAGGCGAATTTTAGACTTTTTAATTTGTGCAATAGGTTATACAAAGCCCTCTAATAGTAGTTGTCTTCATGGAGAAATATCTTCTCTTTATTGCATCTGCGATTATATATATGATAATAGTGTCCTTGAATAAATGTCATTATTAAACTCTAAAAATGAACTTTGCGGAAGTTTCACCCTGCGCCTCCACCTACACCAAGGCTCCTGCGAACAAAAAGGCTTCGGAAAACAGGTACAACTTTCGCAAAGATAAAAATTCACACTTGTTATTTATCATGGTTAAATATCCTGAATAACCTGGATCAGTTTACTCATCTGATTAGGCAGAACGGCTTTCAGATCGATATAAAAGGTATTTCCCTTGGTATAGCCAACCACCGGAATGTCCCCGGTGCGGAATGCTTTGGCCAAGGCAGAAACGGACATCGATTTCGGCTGAAACTTGAGAGCGGCGCTGGGAATGGATTCTACCGGTAAAGAACCGCTTCCAGCTTCCACCAAGGATTCCACAACCGTTAACCCCAAATCCTTCATTTTTTTCTTTTGAATGCCGGTTAGTATCTTTTGTCCCCGTTTCAGGAGGGTGTTTTGAGATGTGGAAAGGAGCTTCATGGATAAATTGTCTGCATTTACTCTTTCATCTGAACGGTATGTACGTAATGTTTCTTCCATGAGGGCGATGGTCCATTTATCGCAACGGTAAGTCCTGTAAAGCGGATTTTTGTGAATGGCCTTGATGAAGCGCTTTTTCCCAACAATGAGCCCCGACTGGGGACCGCCCAGCAATTTATCCCCGGAGAACGTAATAACATCGGCGCCGGATTTGACAATGCTGCTTACCATTTCTTCCGACGGTAAGTTTAGTTTTTCCATATCCAAAAGGGCGCCGGAACCGAGATCTGCTACCAAAGGAATGCGTTTTTTCTTCGCCAGTTCGGACAGTTCAGAGAGGGGCACTTCTTTCGTAAAACCCTTCACGACATAATTACTGGTATGAGCCCAGAGAATAGCGCCGGTATTTTTATTAATGGCCTGTTCATAGTCCTTCAGGTGAGTGCGGTTGGTGGTGCCCACTTCCACCAAATTACATTGGCTCTTACGAATCACATCGGGAATACGAAAGGAACCGCCGATCTCCACTTCCTGCCCCCGGGACACAATGACGTCCTTGCCTTCTGCAAGGGTATTCAACGTAATGAGCACCGCGGCAGCGTTGTTATTCACCATAAGGCTGCTTTCCGTTCCGCACATTCCGGAAATCATGCCGCTAACGTGATTCTGCCGCTCGCCTCGTTTGCCGGAAGATAAATCGAATTCAAGATTGACGTACCCTTCGAGACGTTTAGCTACATTGGAAATTATCTTTTTGGAAATGGGCGCACGACCAAAACCCGTGTGCAATACGACACCTGTCCCATTGATAATATTTTTTAAAGATGGTTTAGCCAAACGGGCAATTTCATCCTGAATTTCGATTACTATTTCATTACGTTGAAGTTTCAGTTTCCCTGCTTTAGCCTGCCCACGAAATAGACTTATCTCCGATTTAATTATTGAAGTGATATAATTGATATGCAGGTTGGTATATGGATTTACTTCAAGTAATACTTCAGATACCGATGGAAGTTGTTGGAGTTGGTTCTTGCTCATAACAATAGCTGAAATTGATGAACATTCATAGATAAAACAACCATCATGATTTTTTTATAATCATATAACTGGTAAAAAGCCCGGGGATCAATAGAAAACCCATTATAGGAAATACAGACGCAACACCCATGTTCTCCGCAATATAACCACCGAAACCGGCGGCGAATGAACCAATGCCAAAGCTTAGGAAAAAACTGATGCCGTACCCGAGTCCCCTATTATCACTATGAGTAAATTCAGCAATGAGTGTATTGCTGATAGGCTGGATACTGAAGAAAGCTATGCCCAGGCATAAACTGAATAACACCAGCATTAAATCCGTACTGATGCCCATGAGTATAAAAAAGGGAATATTGACAGCTACTAGGATCATAAACAGTTTAGGCCTGTTAAAACGACTACCCAGCCGTCCGCCGATGATTTGGCCAACGATTCCAGCCAGAAATACCATGGTAGGAAAAATACCTGCTTTCATATTACCGGAAATAAATGGCAGAAATTGGTTTGTATTCTCTGCAAAATGGGTGGGCATAAATGTGGTAAAACCGTAATACGCCATCCCCATGAGCATACTTGTCAAATAAAAGTAGATCAGTGCAGGCCGGTTGGTCTTTTCAACATGGTTTTCAGACGGTGCTTCTTCACTGCTGTGTTTCCTACTCGGAATGGCAGCAATGGTCGCCAAACCAAGTAATAGGTTAAACAATCCCAAAACAGCATAGGACGCCCTCCAGGAGATCAATGCTGCCAGGGCAGTGGCCATGATGGGTCCTATGGCTGAACCCGTGGTACCAAAGATACCGTGGATCGCCATTCCTCTGGTGAGGGCATTTACACGGTGAGAAATGAGCGTCAGCCCGGCAGGATGATAAATACTGCAGAAAAAACCCATCATTCCCAGTCCTGCCACCATGATGATAAAGGAACCTGATATTGAAACCAGTATTGCTGACAGTCCGGAACCGAAAAGGTACAGCAGCAATAATGCTCTACCGCCCAATTTGCGTTCAGCCCAGCCGGACGGAATGGCCCCTAATCCGAACATAAAGGCGCTGATGGTTACAACCAGTCCCAGTGTATCCAGGCCAATATTGAACTCATCCCGGAGAATGGGAATAAGGCTTGGCAATGCCAGCATCAGGGCATGGACGGACAAATGACTTCCGCCGGTGATGCCCAATACTATTTTTTCAAATCTTTTCAACGTTTAATCATATTCTACCTCCCCTTATTCCCCTCCTTATATAGGAGGGGTCTCGAGGATGGTGATAAATTTTGTTTATTTTTTTGAATCTGCTCATTTATTTTTTTGCTGTCATTCTGAATGATCCCGTATTAACGGGAGCATGAAGCCATGCCTTCGTTGCACTACGGCAGATAAAAATCTCAAATGTCAGTTAATTATTTTATGCTTGATATCCTTCATCTTTCACTTCGTGTAGGCTTCAGGATGACATTCGATATTAAATAAAAAACCCCCACTATCAAAAAAACAATGAGGGTTTTTCAAACTGATAAAAGTAAAAATTATCGTTTTTCAGCGATACGGGTCGCTTTACCGGAAAGACTCCGCAAATAATGCAGTTTTGCCCGGCGGACTTTTCCGCGGCGGACAACGTTGATTTTCGCAAGCATGGGTGAATGAAGGGGAAAAATACGTTCGACACCAATACCGTTGGAAATTTTCCTTACAGTAAAGGTTTCTTCTATTCCGCCTCCTTTACGGGCAATAACGACACCACGATATTTTTGGATGCGTTCTTTATCGCCTTCGATAACACGAACATCCAGTTCAACGGTATCACCTGAATTAAATTCAGGTATATTTGTTTTTAATTGTTCTTTAACAGCTTCTTGTAGTTTATTCATCGTTTACTCCGACATTTCACTATTTTCTAATTGTTTACGCCAAAGATCAGGGCGTTTTTCTTTTGTAATACGTTTTCGTTGCGACTGTCTCCAGTCATCAATTTCTTTATGATTTCCATTCAGTAAAACTTCAGGAACAGCCAACCCCTCCACTTCACGAGGTTTGGTAAAATAAGGATTATCCAGTAAATCACCATAAAATGAATCTGTTTCTGCTGATTCGCGTGAATTCAATACGCCTGGGATTAAACGAACGATGGAGTCCACCATGATCATGGCAGGTATTTCACCGCTGGAGACGACGTAATCGCCGATAGAAAATTCATCGGTAACATATTTGTCAATTACCCGTTGATCAATCCCTTTATAATGCCCGCAAATGAAAATGAGTTTATCATGTTTACCAAAGTCCGCTGCTTGATGGTGATTCCAGGTTTGCCCCTGCGGTGATGGAAAAATGATACGGACATTTTCCTTATCGTCTATCCATTCCAACGCGGATTCAATCGCAGCCATCATGGGCTCTGCCATCATAACCATTCCGCTGCCGCCGCCGTAGGGAGTATCGTCAATTTGGCGATAATTGCCCTTACCAAATTCCCGCAAATCAACAACTGTGTATTCCACGACATTTTCTTCATCAGCTCTACGCAGCATACTCTGCTCTATGATGGTTTTCACCATATCGGGAACGGGTGTAATGATGGCTATTTTCTTCAAATCAGTCCTTCCATCGGGGATATAATGATTATACCCAAATGATGATCGATTCCTTTGATTATTTCTTCAATCACCGGTATCAGTTTCTCATCTTTTCCATCCATAATGACGTAGACATCATTTGCCGGTAACCATAGAATTTCAGATAATTTCCCGACAATATGACCGGATTCAGTAACAATGGTATACCCAATCAAATCCTTGGAAATGAGATCTGCATTATCACCGTCCTTATGTTCGGCATAAACCGTTTGGCCAATCAGAGCTTCAGCATCATCCCGACTCAGAACACCTTCAAATTTGAAGCGCTTCCTTTTACCTTTACCAATGGACTCCGTCAACTTTATATCACGGCACATATCCATTTCATAGCCGATACTTAATGCGCGTGTTTCCACAAATTCATCAAAGTATCGTGACAATGGTTTTAATCGTACCTCGCCACGGAGTCCACTGATTTGGGTAATTTTTGCAATAGGATGGAATTTTTTAGGCATATCAGTCAATTACATCCAATCGGGCGCGTTTCCCACCTTCTTTGGCATTGACGGCAAAGACCAATGTCCGCAGCGCTGAAATATTACGGCCGTGTTTACCGATCACTTTACCATAATCGCCTTCACCAACGGTCAATTCAAAGATGATTCTCTGTTCAGTTTCAACTGCGTTCACTCGGACTTCATCCGGTTTATCAACTAACTTTTTAATTACCATTTCGATCATTTCCTGCATGTCAGTCTCCTTGCACTTTGACTATTCGCTTTTTTCTTCCTCAGATTCATCTTCGGGAGATTCGTTATTGTCATCTGTTGATTCGGTTTCTTCGTTTGTGGATTTTTCAGCTTCAGGTTTTTCATCATCTGCCGGTTCTTCTGCAACTTCAGCAGTTTTTTCTTCACCACTTTTATCTACTTCAGATTCCGATTCTTTGTCTACTTCTTCACTTGATTCTTCTTTAATATCTTCTGCAACTGCCGCTGCCTCTACTTCCTTTGTTTCTGCCGCTGGTTCCGTTTCTTCTACTACCACTGCCTCTGTTGATTCTTCTTCTTTAGATTCATCAACTCCTTCGTCAACCTTTTCCTCTTCAACAGCTGGTTCTTCTTCTTTTACTTCTTCCTCAACTGATTCAGCCTTGTCTATTGCGGGTTCTTCAGCCTCAGGTTTTTCTTCATCAGCCGGTTCTTCTGCAACTTCAGCAGTTTTTTCTTCACCACTTTTATCAGCTTCAGGACCAGATTCTTTTTCTGCTTCTTCCTCACTTGATTCTTCTTTACTATCTTCAACAGCTGCTTCTTCAGGTTTTTCTTCTTTTGAGTCTTCTTCTTCTACTGCTGCCGCCGCTTGTTCCTTTTCCTCTGTTTCTGCCGCTGCTACTGCAACTGTTTCCTCTCCTTCAGCTTCTTTCTTTTTGGATTCAGCTTTTTGGGGTTTTT
>JADFRD010000027.1 GCA_022561485.1 Fidelibacterota bacterium
AGGGCGATACGGCTAAATCATTTCGGGTCAATAACAACGCTGAAGGGTTCACAGAACTCATCAACCGAGTAAGAACTGTTACAACAGATAAAGATAATATCCTATTCACCATAGAGACTCCTAATTCTCCTTTGGTCGATTTTCTCATGGATGAAGGATACACTGTCTATGCTATCAACCCCAAGGCTGTGGATCGCTATCGTGACCGGTACCGTGTGAGTAAAGCAAAAGATGACTTTTTTGATGCCTTGGTGTTGGCCAACATAATCAGAACCGATAGAAACAGACATAGGCCTATTGTCCCTGCAAGTGACCTCGTCCGTGAGTTGAAAATATTGACCCAGGATAGAGAGAAACTCGGTCAGGGGAAGACCAAGTTGACCAATCAATTGCGCTCTTGTTTGAAAGCCTATTACCCGGAAGTGTGCCATCTGTTTTCTGAACTGGCCAGTCCTTCGGCTTTCACTTTCCTGAAATTGTTTCCTACCTGGGAAGACCTGAACAGGAAAAGTGAAAAACAGATCCTTCAGTTGCTGAAAAAACAAAAGGTGAATAATCCTTCCCTGTTGAAGAAAATTATTCATCATGCCCAAATAGCTCCTATCCCCATCGATCCTGTGCTGAAAAGAGCCAAATCCCGCCAAATGATAGCCATTGTAGAACAGTTAACATCGTTGTATAACCAGATGAAGGAATACGATCGTGAGATTAAACGACTGCTGGAGAAACATCCTGACAAGGACATTTTCTTAAGCCTCCCTGGCGCTGGTGATAATCTGGCATCCCGGATATTGAGTCACTTGGGCGATGACCGGTCTCGATACCAATGTGTAGGTGAGGTCAGACCCCTGGCTGGCGTTGCCCCGGTTACAAAACAGAGTGGGAATTACATGAGTGTCAGGTTCCGCTATGGCTGCCGTAAGCCTTTTAGGAATGCTCTTCAGCTGTTTGCCTTTTGCAGCCTTACCCGTAGCCAGTGGGCGTACCACTACTATCAGAAACACCGTGAAATGGGAAAGACCCATAATCACGCCTTGCGACTGTTGGCAGATAAATGGCTGAAAATCATTTTTTCCATGTGGAAGAAGCACATTGTATATGATGAACGGATCTTTCTGTCCGATAGTATGAAACATGCAATGAATCAACGCAATTACATTCCCGTTTTACAAAGTGCTTGACATAGTATGTCTGTCGGCAGACAGGCAACTCAACTGATTTGATTGAAGGGTAAGATGTAGTAGGCTTCGTGCTTCTTAATCAGACCCAGAAAATGTCTTGGGTCCAAAACACCTAACCAAGTATTTTTCGGAGAAAACATCACGTGTTGCACTTATTACTTGAATCCAGGGCATTTAGTAAGAAAAAAATAGCCTATTTACCGCGAACACTGGTTAGCACCATTGTATCTTTGTATTATTACGTCATTATTAGAGATATGTTAAAGCTATTTAAGATTCCCTTTTTGTTGGTTTTATTCTTCAGTACGGCTTTGCTTTTAGGAGCAACGGAGGTTGACAGTACGGAGAGATTATATTCACTTTATCATTTACCCGTTTATTATCTCCTCAGCTACGATCAAATAAAAATGCCCCAAAATGATGAGCCTATGGGATTATTGGGATTGACCTTTTCAACACAAATAAGGCCCGGATTCAATGCCGGCATTGCCAGCTACGGAGCCATCACCGGAAATCAGGGGGGATTATTTACCTTAGGGATTGCAGCCGCTATGCATTTAAAGTTGATGAATAAATATTTTCTTGAGGCCGGTGCTTTTATCGGCGGTGGTGGTGGAAAAGTAGGTACGGGTGATGGTCTTATGATCCGCCGCCACGTTAGTCTAAAGTATACTCTCAAGCGGATGAAGCTGGGGATTCAATATAGTGATATCGACTTTCCGGATAGTCAAATTCATGGCCAGCAAATTGGAATATCGCTGGATTTGACTACCCAATTTACTTTTTCCAATCCCGGTCACATCAATCAACTCTTTACAGACCCTAGGCGGGTCCAATGGGAAGGTGCAGGATATATTAATTTTAATCGTTATCAGTTATCGTTTATGCAGCAAAGTTATTTTCAGAAAGCTGGTACAAAAAATATCGCCGGTGTAGTTCAGGACGGAACCCTCCGACTGGTAGGATTTGAAGCCGCGCGTTTTCTACGACCAAGGCTATTTATACTGCTCAAGACGGCGGGCGCTTACGGCGGGATTCACCACGGTTATATGGATGTTTTAGCGGGGATCGGGTACCTGACACCGATCATAAAGAACCGTATCTACATAGTTGGGAAGCTTAACCTTGGCGCCGGTGGTGGTGGACACGTAGAAACGGGAGGCGGGTTCTTGATCGAGTCAAGTTTAGGGATAATCTATACATTGCTGCCTCTTTTTGCAATTCAAGTAGGAGGGGGCTATCTAAATTCACTGGAAGGTAATCTTAAGACGACTAGTCTGACAGCCCAACTTTGTTACCGGTTAGAGCTGGCACAAATCACTGAAAAAAAACGGA
Organism: Fidelibacterota bacterium; assembly: GCA_022561485.1. Lineage (GTDB taxonomy): Bacteria > Fidelibacterota > Marinisomatia > Marinisomatales > TCS55 > JADFRD01. Next base: position 2,517 of record JADFRD010000027.1, read on the forward strand.
ATACCCACCATGCAGCTAAGTATTTCTTCCAAGCCTGGTCCATCCGAATTGCCAGCCAGACTTATAAACGGCCTGAGCGTGTAAACCGCATCGCTAGTGATGATGTGCATTTAGTCAGTGTAAAAGCCAGTCGTTTTTTCAACACCTATTTATATTTAACGGGGCAGGGTTATTCGGCTTATTCCGGTCAGTATGTAGGCGGTTTGGCAGTGGGATTGGTGGGGATTGGAGTGCAGCATAAACCACTGTTTAAGGGGCATTTTACAGCACATCTGGAAATTCTAGTCGGTGCGGCTGGGGGCGGGCATTTAGCTCTTGGAGAAGGAGCTATCATGCAACTCATGCTTGGCCTGACCTATCAATTCAATCCGATTTTCGGATTGCAGGTTTCAACCGGCAGAATCAGGGCTTTTAGACATCAGCTGGAAAGTACGGTTCTTGACGTAGGAATCATTTTTAATTTTACCACCTTAGCGCGGTTGAGCTAAATCTTTATCTACAGCTAGAATATTTTGCAGGTTTGAATATTTGACACTAATCACGACATTCTTACCGACGGGTGAGGGAATTACAGACCCAATCAAAGGAATTAATACTAGAGACAGTATTTACTATCTTGCGTGAATTCAACTTTTAAGTGCCACTCAACTGCCTTGATAGAAGGGCAAGATGTAGTAGGCTTCGTGCTTTTTAATCATAGCAAAATGAGGAACACTTCTTAAATGGATTATTTTTTTAATCCGGTGACCCAAAAACAACTTACAATTTCCTTATTTCAGATAAAGAAAAAGCCCCGAAAAATATCGGGGCTTTTTTTAGTTTACTTTAGTTATACTTTGTTTTACAGTGCGTAGGTAACCATGACGCCGAGATGAATCCAATAGGTCGGCTCGTCATTTGCAGCTCCAGTTGAGAGATTGCCCCTGAGATAGGGTTTAGCCACTATGGGTTGATTCGGAATAGCATAATCATATGATGCTCCGCCGATGATTCCAAGACCTTCAAGAAGACCTACTCCGCCAAAAACGGAAATGGGCCCGTTGGGTGTTTCAAAAACACTGGCATTGGCAATGGCAAACAGACCAAAAAGACCGTTAGCGCTTTCAATGCCGACATTGGCGCCTATATTAAAAGGTCCAAGGGGTAATCCGTACGGGGTTCCTATTACGATTCCAAAAACAGGTTCAAAATCTGTGTTATCATAATATGCGCCACCAACGACCGGCAGACCAACGTTTATCCCAACCGTGTAACCTTTAAGGGCGCTCTGGGCGGTCAAAGGACCGACAAACAAAGCAGCAATAATGAGTAATATCGAAACGCGTTTCATGTGTTCCTCCATGTTTTTATTGATTTGTTAGACTTGTTAACTTGCATGCGGGGTCATTTTACGGCAAGAATTGATGACAAGTCAATCATTTTGGTAAAATATATTTTACCCGTCCAGATAAGCAATTACCGGTATCGATTGTTTCTAAACAAGACATGTTTAAAAAATATATACTTGGGGTATACATTTTAATCTAAAAAGTAGGATATTTATACGAAAGGTTCAATGAATCGATTTTACGTAGAATCCCAATTTCGATTTATTGAATTATTTGGTTTTTGAAAATCCTGATAGAACAGCTTCAGGAGTGATAGGCAATTCCCTAATTCTGACTCCGCACGCATTGTAGATAGCATTTACCACGGCTGGGGCCGGGCCGATGATGGGAATTTCCGCCACTGCTTTTGCACCAAATGGACCAGACGGCTCATGGGTATGAACAAATTCCGCAATGATTTCCGGCATGTCAATCGATGTATAAATATGATAATGTTCAAAATCTCGATTAACCGCTCTGCCTTTATCATCAAAAATCATGAATTCCGACAATGCCATCCCAAGAGACTGGGGGATCGCTCCTTCCGCCTGGCCTTCTGACATTTGAGGATTAATGACCTGGCCGGAATCTGTAATGGATACGATTTTATTGACTTTCACAAACCCGGTTTCCGTATCCACAGTTACATCTGCAAAAGTAGCATTATAGGGTGGCGGACTGTCATAACTGATTTTGGAAGCAGTCGCCTGAATTTGTTTCTGATGGTCGGTATAGAATGATTTTGTACAGATATCCTGATATGATATTGATTTTCCATCCGGAGAAACCACATGATTATCTTCAATTATTGCCTCGGTGATACCCAGAATCTTTTTTCCCTGTTCTAATATTTGCTGCAAAATATCTTCAGCTGCTTTTTTTACTGCTCCGCCGGAAATATAGGTCGTACTCGACGCATAAGCTCCTGTATCAAAAGGTGTTGTATCCGTGTCCGATGAGAGCACAATGATTTTATCCACAGGTACACCCAGCACTTCGGCGGCAATTTGGGCTAGGGCAGTATCCGAACCTGTACCTAAATCTGTGGCGCCTACATTTAAATTGAAACTACCATCTTCATTCATTTTCATGTAAACGGAACCCATGTCCACCCCGGCGATTCCGGAAGCCTGTGCAACGGTAGCCACCCCAACTCCTCGACGAAAAACGCCTGTTTTTTCAGAATTTCTAATCGTGTCCCAATCGATAAGTTTTCGGCCGCGGTCAATGCATGCTTCAATTCCGTTTGTGTTGAGAATAACGGGGAATCCTTCCCGACCTTCACCCAATAACTTGGCGATGGGAATTTCCTCCCCTTCCTGGAAATAATTCTTTTTCCTCAAATCCATGGGATCCACATTTAATTTTTCTGCAATTTCGTCCATCAAAGACTCCAAAGCAAAAAATCCCTGAGGGGCGCCATATCCCCGATAGGCACCGGCGGGCGGCAAATTGGTATAAACGGAATTTGCCCGAATACGAATATGGGGTGAACGATAAAGGGACAGCGTTTTATTGGCTGTTACAGACATGACGGTAAGCGAATGGGGACCGTATCCACCGGAATTCTGGAGTATTTCCATATCAATGGCATTGATAGTTAAGTCATCCCTGAACCCGATCTTGTACGTCACATATTGGGGATGACGAGAACGGGCGGCGTAAAATTCTTCTTCCCGTGTGTATTCCAATCGGCAGGGTTTTCCCGTTTTCACCGTAATTGCGGCACACACTTCTTCGTTTAATATTTCCTGTTTTCCGCCGAAGCCGCCACCGATTCTGGGTTTGATGACCCGTATTTTTCCAACGGGAATATCCAGGACTTCCCCAACAATTCGACGAACATGAAAAGGTACCTGCGTCGCCGTTCGGATAATCAGCCGGTCATTCTCATCGAACCAAGTCAGTGTAATATGCGGCTCAATATGCGCCTGTTGGACGTAAGGCGTATAATACGTCCCTTCAAAAACATGGGCAGATTCCTTCAATCCGGTTTCCACATCGCCCAATTCTTCATCAATATTGGCAGCGATATTGCGCTTGGCATCATGGAGAAAACTGAAACCATCCTTCCCGGGATGAATGATAATCTCATTATCAATAGATTCTCTCACATCAAAAATAGCCGGTAATTCTTCGTATTCTACATGAATCAATTTTAACGCTTTTTCCACTACTTCCAAGGATTCGCCCGCTACAACCGCCACCCGGTCACCAACAAACCGAACTGTATCGTCAAAAATACGTGTATCCCTTGGCGATGGTTCAGGGAATCCCTGCCCGGCAGTGGTATAATAATGCACCGAAAAATCCTCGTGGGCTAAAATGGCTGCAATACCATCTATGCCCATCGCTTCGGTTTTGTCGATGGATTTTATCCTGCCGTGGGCAATGGGACTGTGAAGGATCTTCGCATAGAGAAAATCTTTCTTTGGCATATCATCGGCAAAAACGGGCTTACCTTTTGCCAGAGCTAACCCATCAACTCTTCGCGTTTTATGTCCTACAATTTTCATTTTTCAGCCGCCAAGAACACGAAGATTCGCTAAAAGCTTTATTTTGAGAATATATATCTTTTCCATTCTAATGTTCCTTTACTCCCAAAATTGATCAATAACCCTATCTGAGTTCCCGTTGCCTTTAAATAATTAATAATCTGTGCTTCATCAACTTTTGTCAGTTTTGGGATGCTTTTAAATTCCGCAACAATTTTTCCATATCCAATATAATCGGCTATATACTTTTTCTGTAAAGTTATCCCCTTGTATTGAATATCCAATTCTACCTGGGTTTCAAAAGGTATTTGCCTTTTATTGGACTCTATTCCCATGCACTCTTCATAAACCGCCTCAAGAAACCCCGGCCCAAGTTCTTTATGAACTTCAATGGCAGCACCTATAATCGCATACACTTCTTCCTTGTAAATTAATTCATCCATTATTGTGTCCCTTTGCGTTCTTGTAGATTGGTAACCTTTTGGTTTGTTTTAGCAAAAAAAGTCCGCAAGGATTAAAAGATTATGTAAATATTTTGTTTTTTTTCTTGCTGTTATTTTCATTTTCCTTCGTGCCCCTTCGTGTTCTTGGCGGCTAAATACTTTATAGCAGCCTTAATGGGTTTCACATAACCTGTACATCTGCAATACACACCTGCGAGCACATCTTTTACATTATCTTCCGATGGCGTTTCAATTTCACGCGCCAAAGATTCAATCGCTAATATCATTCCCGGAGTGCAATACCCGCACTGGATAGCACCTTCTTCAATAAATGCATCTTGCAATGGATGAACATCTCGTCCGGTTGCAAATGATTCAACTGTTTCAATCGTTTTCCCGTTAACGGTATGGATGAGCATGAGTGATGCATTCATGATTTTTCCATCAACCAAAACAGAGTCTGCACCCGTTTCGCCTTTATCCGAACCGTATTTCACGCTGAAAAATCCCTCTTGGCGCAAATAATCCAATAACGTGGTTCCCGGTCGTAAATCCACGATAACCGTTTTGCCATTTAACTGAAAAGTAGTCATAAAGCATCCCCTAACCTTTTCACCGCCGTAGCAATCAAGGATTCTTTATATGCCAGTGAACCAAAATGGTCCGGAATGAACTGGCGGACAGCATTTTTGGCAATTTCAGAAATGGAATTTTTATTCCAGTTGTTCATCATAACGTTAAACGTTTGGATTTTATGTGCTGTACCGCCAATAGCAAATTCTAATTGTCCACTTCTTCGGATTCCTCCTACGATGACAATGGCAGGTGCAGATTGAAGGACAGAAAATCGCTGCAATTCAATACTTTCAATTTTATTCGGATAGTAGGCAATTTGGGTTACGATGCCATTTCCATCCCACTCACGAATGGATATAGTCCTTTCCGAACCCGTGTAAATCGTGAGATCAGCATCGACGGCATGAAGGAAAACAAGTGCATCAGAATTGGGTCTGTTTTGCCCAACTTCTCCGCCAAATGTTCGTTGATTTCTGATATTTTTTGATGGGCAAGATGCTCTGGCTCCATCAAACAACCGGCAATTTGGATTAATAGGTTTGACCGTATCCATAAATGATTGCAGAGTTGCACCGGCTTGAATTGTTACGGCTTTATCATCAGCGTTTACGAAATTATCTACCAGACCGTTTATGTCAATCAGTGTCCGGATAGACGGATTTTTTTCAGCGACCAAATAACTTCCCCCAGAAAATAGAGCAGACCCTTCTTGCTGTTGTTGTAAAAATGCTTCATCCAATGTCTGCGGAGTTTGGATAGATTTAATGGAGTACCACATATTAATTTTTCAGCCACAAAGTTCGCGAAGATTCACTAAAAGTCTTATTTAGTAAACACATATCTTTTCCATTCTAATATTCCCTTGCTTCCAAAATTGATTAATAATCTGTGCTTCTTCTATGTTTGTTAGTTTAGGGATACATTTGGATTCAGCAATGATTTTTCCAAATAAATAGTTTTTTTCTTCTTGCTGCGGTTTTCATTTTCCTTCGTGTCTTTTTGCGTCCTTCGCGGCTTATCCCAAAAAGTTTATTCCTGTTTTTTGTTGTGCTTTTTTCAGCATGTTTTCAGCAATCTTATTATGAGACTGGATTAATGCATTTTCATCCATATTTGTTTTCCCGTCTTTAATTTGGATTGTACCATGGATGATTAACACATCCACCGGTGCTGTCCGTACTGAAAAAACGAGCGCTGCAATTGGGTCTGATAATCCACCGGCATATTCCAATCTATCCATAGAAAATAGAGCAATATCTGCTTGTTTCCCAACCGAAAGCTGTCCAATATCATTTCTACCCAAAACAGAAGCGCCGCCCCGGGTTGCCAACCATAGCACATCCCGTGCAGACAGCCAAAACGGTTCATCCCGCAACCTGGAGACCATCATGGCGTTTCTGATTTCCATGAGCATATTTCCTGCATCATTGGACGATGCCCCATCTACACCCAAACTGACACGAACACCTGCATCCATCATTTCCTTGATTCTGGCGATGCCGCTCCCCAACCGCATATTGGATGTGGGACAATGGCTCACTCCAGTACCTGTCTCCGCCATTCGTTGTATTTCATCATTGTTCACATGAATGGCATGGGCAAACCAGGCATTGGAATTCATCCACCCCAAACCATCTACATATGTCGCAGGTCTGGCGCCAAACTGTTTAATACAAAAAGTCTCTTCATCCAGGGTTTCCGCAAGGTGAGTGTGCATTTGTAGATTGTTGGATAAGGCAAATTCAGCCGCGGATTTCATCAGTTCCGGCGTCACAGAAAAGGGAGAGCAAGGCGCCAGAGAAATCCGAACCATTGCGCCGTTTGATTCATCATGGTATTTAGCCAGCAATCGTTCCGTGTCCGCCTGGATTTCCGCTTCCGTTTGCACCGTATCATCCGGCGGCATTCCGCCCTTTGATTTCCCAAGAGACATAGATCCGCGCGTGGGCTGGAACCGGATTCCCACTTCCCGGGCACTTTTAATTTCCGCATCAATCAGTTCACCACTGGTGTACTTCGGGAATAAATAAAGATGGTCCGAACTGGTGGTGGTGCCCGATTTCATCAGTTCAAGTAAACCTGTTTTCGTACTGACTGCCACAGCATCTTCCGTCAATTCCCGCCAGACTTCATAATGGTTGGTTAGCCAGCTGAACAGTGGTTGATTCTGCATCAAAGGAATATTCCGCGTCAGTGTTTGATATAGATGATGATGGGTATTGATAAAGCCCGGAAGTACAACCATATTAGAAGCATCAATGAATGTATCAGCTTGGACATCCAGGGTTTCAGGTCCAATGGAAGCAATTTTATCATCTTCGATTAAAATATGCCCGCCACTGAACTCATCCGTCGAATCATTCATTGTGGCCATCGCCAGTGGGTTTTGAATTAGAATACAACTCATTTATATATACCGCTAATAACCGCTTATTTTCCAATCCATTCTAGTGTGGGCATGGGTTATTTACTTTCCTGTAACAGTTATGTAACACATTTGAAACATATTGGTTTTTCAGCGTATATTTAGGCGTTGGGTCGGACTCTGCCTGTTGCATTGACCCCGTTCCGGCAGGAAAAGAAATTTTCTTTCCCCCTGCTTTTTGCAGGGGGTTCTTTTTATGGTTTAATAATTCCCAAATCATTTTTTCTTGTGGCCTCTTTTAATAAAAGCGGTTCAATATAGTTAAAGAGTTTATGTCCATTATATCGTTTAAAAGAATTGCTTGGCAGTTCTTTTCTAAAAAGTGTGTGAACAATTAAATCACATATTTGAATAAAATAACTATCTCTTGAATCTCGATGAAAAGGATCTTCCACAATGGATTTTAACTTAAAAGAATAGGACCCTCCAAAATGACTTTTCACCGGATTGTATTTTCTTAATTTTCTTGTCAAGTTTATGAGTCCCTTTTCATGTCCTTCATCAGGGATAAAAATACCCATGCCATTATTTTTATCTAAAAATATTTGATATCTTTCCAGAAAATTCCCCCAACAAATATCAAAATATCTTTTAGGATCAAGACTTGATTTGGTTTTATCCAAGAACAAATTTAGTATTTTTACTTCTTGCAACACTGTGAGAAAGGATTGCATTATAAAATGGTAAGCTGCCAATCTTCTTTTACGTGTATCACAATTTGTATTCTGAAAAAAATCAGAATTCTTCAAATGAAAAAAATTAGCGCCTTTTAATTCCTTTCGCATTAGGAATCCATATTTATCTCTTAATTCTTTTCTAAACCCAACCATTCGATTTAAAACTTCCTGCCATTGCTCAATATTGATAATGATTCCGGTAATTGCAAAATAAGATGTAGATGAATTATTGCTTCCAGGAATGTAAACACCATCATCTCCCGATGCATCAGCATATAGTAAATAGGTTGTTTTACTCATGCAATTTTTCTTCTACAGGATTAAACTCAATTATATTATCGTAGGTCAGAAGTTCTAATGAAATGTCTGGATATTTGTTTTTGAAGAATCTGTATTTGTACTGTTTGAATAATTTATCAGAAAATTTGACTTCATAAGCCCATTTTTCCTGAATAATAAAGTCCACTTCCTGCTTTTTCTGGGTACGCCAGTATTTGATATCCCAGTCGGTGTCATAAGAATCCGCGAACAAACAGTATACATAATTTTCCAAGAGTTCACCCCTATCATTGCGAAGTAAAATCGGGTCAAAATTTCCGGCAAAGAAATTCCGCAACCCTAAATCATAAAAATAGGCTTTTTTCATTTTTCGCAGTTCTGTTACGGCGCTTCTATAAAATGGTTTAACCAATCCAATGTGAAAAGATTTTTGCATAACATAAAGATAAAGTTCAACAGTTTTATTTTGAATTTGTAGAGATTTACTGATTGAATTTGGATTAAGCAGATGGCCAGTTTGTCCGGCAACAATTTTTAGTATTTTAAAATATATTTCGGGATATTGAATTGAAGCTTCATTAATATCCTTTTTTACATAAGATGTAGCAAGTTCTTTCAACACGGCCTTTTTTCTTTTTACTGAAGAAACCGTCACAACTTTGGGATAACCGCCATAAAGCAGGTATTCCGCAAAAAGTGCCCTTAAATCATTAAAATAAAGCTTGGGCAAAAAATCCGAATGGACATAATTCATAATATTTTCATAATCCCTGAAATATAGGAATTCACGGAACCCCATTGTGGGTAGATAAAATATTTGTTTTCTTCCCGCCAGGGAATCTTTGAATTTTTTATCAATATAAAAGCTCGAAGACCCGCTGACGATTAGTTTTAATTGCGGTGCATACTCATCATAAATGAGTTTTAAAAAATTCGATGGGTCTTGAAGATATTGCACTTCATCAATGAAAACAAAATTCGTCCTATCGGAATCCGACAATGGAATAAACTGGAATAGGTTTTTTGGATGTTCATTGAAAGCATTCAAATACATTTTGTCTTCTAATGAAAAAAATGCAGTCGTTTCACCCCGTTTTGTTAAATGACTATCAATTTGCTTCAGAAGTGTTGTTTTCCCAGTCTGACGGGCACCAATCAACAGAGTTATTTCTTTTTCCATTGAGTGGTCAATAAGTTGGTTCAGAATGCATCTTGGTTTCATTTCAACGATAAACTACAATATTATTCCAGTTAGAACGGTTCTCACTACAATATTATTCCAATTACAATGTTTGATAGTGGAATATTATTCCAAATAATACGACTTTCACTGGAAATATATTCCAATTAGAGATTTGTAATTGACGATTCCATCACTATGTCTCATTTTGAAAAATAGGCATTTTATTCACATTCTCAAACAACACTATCATTTCAACTGCTTGCGATAAAACGACTTCATTTTTCCCATTCAGGAGTTTTGCAGATGTAATTTCTAAATTACGTTTATTCATTGTGACTTTAATATCATTACTCGTAAACATAAATGAATCATCAACCATTTTCAAGGATGATGCTGACTTACCATTTTTGAAAAACAATTCGTTCCCGTTTATGTAGTATCCGGACGATTCCGCACCAAAACTTTCTTTTGTTAAATAAAACCGGGGTTTTATTTTATATGGATCACCGGATGTAGGGCAAAAGGTGGTACAATTCCCACATTCATTGCAAAAATCACCAATATTGATAATTTGGGGTTCTTGAGAAAGATCAAAGATTCCTGTCAAATCAACTGCATATCCATTTTCCGTTTTCCGCACCGTATAAACCGGATAGTTTTTCTGCTTGGCCATGAAAGACATATTGGACAGGTTGGGACACACACCTACACAAACATCGCACACATCATCGCAATAAAGGCATCGTTCAGCTTCCTTCATGGCTTCTTCTTTCGTCAGCGTTCGAGTGACCAGATCAAAATTAACCCGCTCATCCGGCAACAAGTGAGGTGTCGTCAGGCCATATTCCCTAAAAGCCAGTTTTTTCTGATAATAGAATTTATCATATCTCATGGACGATTTCTTCTCATGGATATCCGGCAGGTTTTTAGCGGATTGAATGATAGCTAATGCAGCTCTTCGTCCATCACCAACAGCATTAATCACTGAAGATGCACCGCGCACCACATCTCCGCCGGCAAATACGTTCGCAATGCCCGTTTCATTGGTTTCCGGATTGACTTTTAACTCTTCCCAGGAAATAAAATCAAAGGCAATATCCTGCCCGATGGATGGAATAATTGTATCAAATTCCAATTCAAATTCTGAATCGTCGATTTTAACTGGGCGGGCCCGGCCGCTGTGGTCCGTTTCACCTAATTTCATTCTGGAACATGTCATTACTGTATGGCCGTTTCCGGTAGGGGCGATGCGTTCCGGTGCTGTTAATTCTTCCAATCGTATACCTTCGTCCAAAGCAGCAACAATTTCTTCAATATCGGCGGGCATTTCTTTCATGGTTCGCCGATAAATAATAGTTACGTCCGCCCCTAATCGACGCGATGTCCGGGCGGCATCCATGGCCGTATTTCCTCCACCGATTACCGCTACCCGATTTCCAACCGTTTCCATTTCCCCGCGGCGAACCCGGGATAAGAAGGTGAGTGGTTCCATGACACTGGGTAAATCCTCACCTTCTATGTCCAATTTTTTATTTTTCTGGGCGCCGGCTCCGAGATAAATAAAGTTGAAATCTTTTTGCAGTTTTTCAAAATGAACTTTATCTACCGTTGAATTATAATGAATCTCAACGCCAACCGATTCAATAAGGTCAATGTCGTTCTGGATGTTTTCATCTGTGAGCCTGAATACCGGAATGGCATCAGATACCATACCGCCGGAAAATGGTTTCGCTTCATAAATATCGACTGTAAAACCATCCAAAGCTAAAAAATAGGCACAGGATAATCCAGAGGGACCAGCGCCGACCACAGCTGCTTTAAACCCATTGGAAGATTTTGGCATTGTTGGAGTTGGTTTTGAGATTTGATTATTTTCTGTTGCAAAACGCTTGATTTCCCGAATTAATAATGTGCTATCCAGATTATTCCGGGTACATTTCATTTGACAAAGATGGTCGCAGACAGAACCCGTAACGCCGGGCAGTGGATTGGTACGAATAATCGTTTCGTAAGCTTGATTAAAATCTCCCGTTGCAACATTATGCATATACTCCGGGATTTCCTGGTCCGTGGCACAATTTTCAATGCAAGGTGCTTGAATACAATCAAAAGCTGTCAGTGTCCGGCCTGTCTTGATAGACTCAAAATGCTTGTTATCTTTCCGGTAGGCGGGCTGTTCTAAAACAGATTCAGCGTATCGTATTAGATTATTTAACCCCGATTTCTTGACATCTGAACCGCCATCATTTTCTAATATATATTCATCAATTGTCGCGGTATTTATCTCAGTAAATCGCTTCTTTATTTCATCTAAATACTGGGCTAACCGTGTATAGCCGCCGGGCTTTAAAATATCGGTGCAAACGGTAATGGGTTTAATATTGGCGGCTAATACTTCTGTTACGTTGAACGCATCCATACCTGCTGAAAAAGATATATCGAGATTTCCATCAAATTCGTTTTGCAATTTGGCTGCCAGAATGATGCTGATGGGATGCAATGCCCGGCCGCTCAAATACATCATGTTTTCTTTTTCTGGGAAGAACGGTTTATGATTTTTTACTTCCAATGTATTCGTAAGCTTGAGTCCAAAGGCGACCCCTTTTTTATCCGCTTTTACTTGCAAATTTTTAATCAATTTCAATGCGTCCGGATATTTCAAATCATGGTCAAAGGCATCATTAGGAACTGTCACATCCTTGTAGCCCAATCGGTGATTTAAAATTTCCCGGAGATAGTCCGGGCCAAGTAATGTTGGATTCAATTTGATGGTTGTATCATATCCCCTTTCTTCAATGAGATAAGTCCCGATAGCTTCAATCTCCTCCGGTGGACAACCATGCATGGTCGACAGGGTAAGATTATCAGAAAGCTTTGCAGGAATATTTAAATTTTTCACATTGGGGTAAAGGTCCGAAATCAGGTCCAAACGCCTGTCTAATTCCGTCTGACTGTTTTCCATCAGGTCAAGAAACTGCTGAACATTTGGATTTTTTATTCCAGCCAAATCATAGCCGGCACTCATATTGAATATGCCGCCTAAATATTTGTCCGTCCCCCAGCCAAACTTATCCTTTAAAACGTGGATAATGATCCAAGCATTCAAATATTCAGAGAACGATTGATGCAGCCGCAATTCCTGGGACCATTCGCAATTATAGCCTTCGTCCTGCATGTCGATACAGGGTTTGGACACCTCTAACTCGTCCAGCGTTTGAATCGTTTTCAATTCGATATACCGTGCACCCATGAGCCAGGATAATACAATATTCTGGGACATTTGTGTATGGGGCCCGGCAGCCACACCGATGGGTGTTTCCAAGAGTTGACCGTACCGATTCATCCTGAATACATCACCTGCCTTTGGCTGAAAGAAAAGGTCCTTGGTTATGCCAAATATGCTGCCGTGTTTTTCTTCTTCAAGAATCCATTTCAGCAAATGCCGAAGTTTTATGGGATAAAGTTTATCTGACATGATTATCTTTTGATACGAATGACACAAATAAGACGAATAAAAACAAAAAAACATTTATCTGGTTCGTAATTATTCGTTAGTATTCGTGTAATTCGTGTCTCCATCAATTCACGACTCTATAGTATTCCAGCTTATCTTTGCCAAAGTTCAGAATGATAGCTAATCTTAATCCTGTTACTTTCAAATAATTAAGCGCCTGGGCTTTATGAGAGTTTCCAATCGACTCTGCAGATTTGAGTTCTAATATAATTTTACCATCTGCTAAAATATCTGCAATATAATTTCCAATAACTTCTTCTTCAAAAGTGACTTTTATTGGAACTTGTGTTTTGGTTTTGATGCCATTCTTTTTAAATAAAAGTATTAAAGCATTTTCATTCACTTTTTCTAAAAATCCAGGACCTAGTTTGCTGTGTACTTCCATTGCAATTCCAATTATTTGATAAGATAATTCCTTATATATTATCTTTGTATTCATTCGTTACCTTGGTGCAATTCGTGTCTAAAATTATACTCCAGTACATTCTTCAACGCGGTACTCCGATAGTCAGCGGTAGCCCGGATATCGTCAATGGGTGAAATATCAATGTCCACATGCTGAATGGCTTCATCTAAAGAGACACCGCTCATAATTGCATCGACAAAAGACTCAAGATAAACAATGGTCGGCGCCACAGAACCGGCAGCAATATTCAGTGATGTAAAGGCGCCATTGGAATCCTGTTGGTAAGCAATGGCAAAATTTACCACCGCAATGGCCATGGATTGGCGCAGACCCAATTTATAAAAGAGCGATTTCACACCTTTTCGCAGCAAATGAATTTCCGATACAATTTCACCTGGTTCCAGCATCGTCTTCCCCGGACCGATAATAAATTTAGATATGGGTATAGAACGGCTTCCGTTTGGACCGATCAACTGAATATTTGCCTGGTGCACATACAGACCCGGTAATATATCTCCCGCGGGGGATGCATTGCAAATATTACCCCCGATGGTCGCACGGTGTCGGATTTGAACACCGGCAAATTGCCTTGCTGCCTCGGATAATGAACCGAATTCATTTTGCATCAATATTGATTTCTTTATGTCCTGAATAGTCGTTAACGCTCCAATGATGATTTCATCTTCATTTTCCCGGATTCCCATAAGTCCATCTATCTTTTTAATATCAATCAGGACATCCGGCATCAATCCTTTATCCGGTTCCCAACGCGGCATTAAGTCCGTTCCGCCAGCAAGAATAGACATGGATGTTTCTTTAAGGGTTACTAATAATTCATGATATTCATCAATGCTATTTGGTCGGAAATATTTCATTTTTTATTTGCCACGGAATTACGCGAATTAACACTGATTTCTTTTCTTGAATTATCAAACACAAATCGTTTGAACATAAATTTTGGTCCAAAATTGACCAATAATCCAACTTCAATATTGGTAGATTTTAAATAATTGAGTATTTGGGCTTCATGTTCAGGAGCAAATGATTTAACCGCTTTTATTTCAACAATAACTTTTTGATTAATAATTAAGTCTGCTTTGAATTCTCCGATAACCTGCCCGCGGAAATAAACATTTATTTTCTTTTGTCTTTCAACAGACAATCCATGCCCTTTCAAAACGATGAATAATGCAGTTTCATAAACGGATTCTAAAAAACCAAATCCCAGCTCATTATAAACTTCATAAAAAGCGCTAATGATTTTATCAGTTATCTTTTTATGCTTTAATTTCATATTATCTGTGTCTATCAGCGTTTATCCGCGGCAAATTCAATTGCATCCACAATTTTCTGATAACCGGTACACCGACAAATATTTCCCGACAAATCTTCACGAATGGTATCCCGATCCGGTTTACCATGGTCTTTGATTATCTGTTCACCAGACAACACCATCCCCGGAATACAATAACCGCACTGGACTGAATGATAATCCACAAAGGCTTGCTGCATTTCATTCAGCATTTTGCCATGAGATAAATCTTCAATGGTCATCAATTCCGATCCATCGGCTTCCACAGCAAGAATCAGACAGGAATTCACCGTTTTACCATCCATAAATATGGTACATGCGCCGCATTCGCCTTCTCCGCAAACATCCTTTGCCCCTGTTAGGTCCAAGTCATATCGGAGAAAATCCAACAAACGTAGAGTTGCTGGAACATCTGCTTGGACTGGCTGCCCATTGATAGTTAATGAAATTCTAAATAATGGATTAGCCATTTAACCGGGTCCATGCAGCATTAAATGACTCCAAGTCAGGTGAAATGTGCGATGGAACATTCACTAGTTTTTGTGCTGTATTGATATCTTTCAGTCCTGTGCCTGTAATCAAAACAGTAGCTGTTTCATCCGAATTGATTTTGCCTTTATTGACCGATTTTAACAGTCCCGCAAAGGCGGTAGCTGCTGCCGGTTCAGCAAAAACCCCTGTCGTTTTCGCCAGACGATGCTGGGCGGCTAATATTTCAGCATCCGTTACTTTCAGACCATACCCATTACTTTCTTTCACTGCCCGGATTGCTTTCTGGCCATCCCGGGGCATATCCACTGAAATACTATCCGCAACCGTATCAGCCTTCACAGAAGTGAGTGTACCGCTTGTTAATGCATGCACAATGGCAGCAGACCCTTCTGCTTGAACGGCAATAATTTTGGGTATGTGATCTATCCAGCCTAACTGGTTCAAATCATAAAATCCTTTGTAAACACCCCCAATGATACAGCCATCCCCCACCGGAACGAATACTTGGTCCGGCACGTCCCAATTCAGTTGTTCGGCTATTTCCAATGCAACCGTTTTTTTCCCTTCTGACAGGATGGGATTTATTCCGGTGCTTCGTAAATACCAGCCGGCGGCTTTTACCACCTCCATGGATAAATCAAAGGCGTTGTCGTAAGTCCCGTCTACAGGGAATAATTGAGCGCCATATTGTAAAATTTGTGTCAACTTTGCTGGCGGCGCTGAAGACGGGGTAAAGATTACCGCATCCATTTTATGGACGGCAGACAGGCAAGCCAATGACGCAGCGGCATTCCCCGTTGAAGCAGCCACTATGGTTTCAAATCCCAATTCTTTGGCATGTTGGATTCCCACTTCTGTGGCCCGGTCTTTCAATGAACCGGATGGGTTTCTGGTATCATCTTTTAGCCATAGGTTTTTAATACCTAATTTTTGAGCCAACCGGGTTTGTCTCACCAAGGGTGTTCCGCCTACTTGAATGGATGACGCTTCCGGATTCCGGTTAACGGGTAAAATAGGAAGGTACCGCCAGATGGAACGATTACGATTTTCTAACAGATATTTTCGGGACCAATCCTTTTTGATTTGATCATAATCGTATACCGCATCCAGGTTAGCGCCGCACTTTTCACATGTATAATGAAACGGGTCTGCCGGTGAAAAATCACCGCAGGAAACACAGGTATATCCGATATGAGCCATTTGAACCATTTATCTTATTTAATTTTTCATTTTTTTTATTCTTAGCGAACCTTCGCGCTCTTCCCTGCCCGCCACATATCTAATTTTTCAAATGGGGCAGGCGGGGCGGCTATTATACATATTGAGCCAACAATCCTGTTTTTTCATTGAATTCGGTAATTTTCTCATCCCAGGCATCCACTTGGCTGTAAGCGTCTTTCCAGTAATTGTCATCGTACCATTGGGCGTCCAGTTCCTCCACCGTTTTGCCCTGTTGTTCAATCCAGGTGAAATATTTTAAATTATGCATTCGCTTTTTATCATAATAGGAAAGTTCCATCACCCCTTCAGAATCCAGCCCCATAAGGCGAGCCTCAAAATCGACCGCAGCTCTTTGAACTGAATATTCACCATGTTTTGCACGTTCTTCTATTAACCTAGAACCATACATTTCCATGGAATCCGTGCCCACTGTAAAAATCATATCATTTTCGTTGAATTCATAATATTTCGCCATCTTAATCGCACCGGCCAGATTCGCAATTCCGGAAATACCCAGAAGATGAAGTTGGTCAACAATCTCTGAAGACACACCTTGATCCTTCAAAAAGGCAACCCCAATTGATTCATTAAATAGCCGCATGAGGCGGAGTGATATTTCATCATCAATGCCGATAACCATATCCATATTTTTCATATTTAAAATCCAGGGTACATGCTTATCACCAATCCCTTCTATCCGGTGAGATCCATATCCATTATATAAAAGCGTGGGACATTGAAGCGCTTCTCCTGCAGCAATCTTGATGAGTGGAAACTGTTCGCGTAAATAATCTCCGGCGCCTAAGGTCCCGGCGGAACCCTGGGTTAAGAATAATCCGCTGAAACGCGATTCTTCTGTTTTGCTTCGTTCAAAGACGTCTGCCATGGCTGGCCCGGTAATGGCATAATGCCATAATGGATTGGCCATTTCCTCAAACTGGTTCAACACAACCAGGTTGTCACCGTGTTCTTTTTTCAGGGCATTAGTCTTATCATAAATTTCTTTTACATTGCTTTCACTTCCCGGTGTTCGGTGAATTTCCGAACCGATTTTCTCCAGCCATTCAAATCGTTCTTTGCTCATTTCCTCCGGTAAAACGGACACAGATGGACAACCGAGCAAAGCAGAATTGAACGAACCACCACGACAATAATTTCCAGTGGAAGGCCATAGTGCTTTTTGACAGGTGGGGTCAAATTTCCCGGTAATCAATCGTTGAACCAAGGGGCCAAATGTTGCCCCAACTTTATGCGTTCCCGTCGGGAAAAATTTTCCAAGCAGTACAAAAATACGGGCCTTTACACCGGTGAGTTCTTTCGGGATTTCCAAATAATTCACATGTCCAAATCCTCCCCCTGATTCCACAGGTTCATTCTTCCAGGTAATCCGAAACAGGTTTCGGGGATTTATATCCGAAAGTCCGATACTTTTTAATTCTTCCTTTATTCTCTCCGGCAGCAAATCCGGATTCCTCATCTGTTTATAGGTAGGAATCAGAATATTTCTTTCCCTGCACAGGTCGATGGAATTCTTTAATGCTTTTTCTTGTGTTGTCATTATTAATCCTTTAGGTCAAATTTTTAATCCGGTATAATCTCTGTGCCAGCTTCACCCTTAAGCGCAGATGTTGCCTGGTGAACAGATGAAATAATCGCCCGTTCTCCACCTTTTTCTACAAAGGCGATACAAGCATTAACTTTTGGCGCCATACTTCCTTTGGGGAATTGGCCATCGTCTAAATACCGTTTGGCATCTGAAACGGTCATTTGCTTAATGGGTGTTTGGTTTGGTTGACCATAATTCAAATAGACATGGTCAACATCTGTGAGAACCAGAAAAATATCTCCGTCGACAATTTCAGCAAGTTTTTGACCCGCCATATCTTTATCCACCACAGCTTCGATGCCTACTAATTCACCATTTTCCTGTCGGACAACAGGAATGCCTCCACCGCCGGACGTAATCACAATCACCCGATTATTCAGAAGCGTTTTGATGGATTCTGCTTCCACCAAGTCAACAGGCGCAGGTGAAGGAACCACACGACGCCAACTTTTTTCAATACCCGGGCTGACTTCCTTCACCGCATATTCTTTGGTCTGCTGCAATAATTTTGCTTCATTTTCAGTATAAAATGGGCCAATAGGTTTGGATGGATTTTCAAAATCCGGGTCATTTTTATCCACAACCATTTGGGTAATTAATGTAGCGATTGGAATTTCACGGTCATCCCTGCGGAAAGCATTTTGCAATTGGTTTTGAAACATATACCCTATTTCGCCCTGAGTCATTGCATCCACCACATCCAGGGGCATGGATGGAACCAAATCGCTCCCTTCTTCCTGCTGAATCAGCAGATTTCCTGCTTGCGGTCCATTGCCGTGAGTGAGAATCATCAGATAACCCTGTTTGTTCATTTTCACCAGCTGGTCACATGTAAGCGCTACGTTTTTGAACTGGTCTTCAGACGTTCCTTCTTCTCCAGCCTGCTTAATGGCATTCCCGCCCAGAGCAATAACAACCAGTTTTTTCCCATTAATCATCATAAACCCGGATTAGCGACAGTGTTCGCAGCAAAGGATAACTTCCATGGCTGATGGCAGGCAAGTAAATAATGCAAAGCATTGATAGCGCTATGGTTACCAGACACATATCGATTTTTCATTATTCTATTAATTATCTTTGTGATTTCCCTCATAATTTTGTTAATCGTGTCATTTGTGTATCTTCGCGATCTTTGCGGCTGATTTTGTAATCACTTTAAAACCTTTTCTCCATTTTAGTCAAAATTTCATCTAATTTTTTAATTGGATTATCCAATCGCCCCAAAAACATCATGGATGCAATCACAAATGGTTTAAAACTGGCTTGACTATAGGTGTCCTTTCGATGTTGGTCAAATACAGATTGGCTTACTTCACCTTTTTCACAGCTCACATCGGTAATATCTGCCGGAAGACAATGCATATAGAGCGCTTTTCCATTTTTTGTTACTGACATTTTTTCTTTATCACATTCCCAGTCAGTGAAATGGGCATTATTGACCAATGCTTCCTTTTCCAATAATTTCAATCCATTCATATCCCCGGTTTTCAGGAGTTCAGTTCGTTTTTCCATCACTTTAAATGGCGCCCAGGATTTGGGGTAAACAATATCAGCCTCGCTGAAGGCTTCTTTCATATCATTCACAACGGAAAAAGACCCGCCGCCGGCTTCAGCCTGTTTTTCTGCCAATTCAACCACATCCGGTATTAATCCATATCCTTCCGGATGAGCCAGTGTTACATCCATTCCGAACCGGGTCATTAGTCCAATAATTCCCTGGGGAACCGATAAGGGTTTCCCATAACTGGGTGAATAAGCCCAACTCATGGTGATTTTCTTTCCGCGAAGATTTTCCAACGAGCCAAACGTCTGCTTCAGCTTGGCCAGGTCGGACATACTCTGGGTTGGATGGTCAATGTCGCACTGCAAATTTATCAGAGCAGGGCGCTGATGGAGTGTCCCTTCTTCATACCCGGTTTGGACAGCTTCAGCCACTTGTCGCATATAGGCATTTCCTTCTCCCAAAAACAAATCATCCCGAATCCCGATTACATCGGTCATAAACGAAATCATGTTGGCGGTTTCTCGTACCGTTTCTCCGTGGGCTATCTGGGATTTTTCTTCATCTAAATCAGCGACTGCCAGTCCCAATGCATTGGCGGCAGACGCAAAACTGAATCGGGTCCGTGTGGATTTATCCCTGAAAATAGATAATGCCAACCCGGAATCAAATGTTTTGTAGGTCAATCCCTGACGGTGCATTTCCTTGAACAGCTCAGCAAGAAATAGTGTTGCTTTGATTTCATCATAGGACTTTTCCCAAGTCAGGAGAAAATCGTTTCCGTACCCACCGATATCCAGTTGTGATATTTTTTTAAATGTGTCCGTTAAATTCATTGTGCTGCTTCCAATTGTTGCTTTTTCTGTAAATAAACCAGGGGAATCACCACATACATTGCCGCCGCTTCCACCAATTCGCTCTTCCACGTTTTTTCATTTGGCGCATGTCCTTCTTCTTCATGCCCGGGGCCAAAACCGATACAGGGGATGCCATGGCGACCCATGATGGCGACCCCATTTGTTGAAAATGTCCATTTATCCACAACAGGTTCTTTCTTGAATAGGGATTTATAGGATTCAACCAAAGATTGCGTTACAATATGGTCTTCTTCAATGAGCCAGGTGGGGAAAAATGCTTCGGCCGGATATGTGAATCCAGTATAGGATGGTTTCGCATAATCATATATTTCCACCGTCGCCTTGGCCGCTTTAACCGATGGCAAGTTGCGAATTTCTTCCATGGCGGAGTCCGATGTTTCTCCCATGGTCAATCGGCGGTCAATGGAAATGGAACATCCGTCCGCCACCGCGCACCGGGATGGGGAACTGTAAAATATTTCTGATACGGTCAATGTCCCTTTTCCCAAAAAATCATCATCTTTTAACCGATGATTAAGCTGTTCCAATTCCATCAAGATTGGCGCCATCTTGAAAATAGCATTGTCGCCCCGCTCCGGAGCGGACCCATGGCAGCTGACACCCGGAGTACTTACCTTTATTTCCATCCGTCCGCGATGACCGCGGTATATCCTGCAGGATGTGGATTCGGTACTCACCACAAATTCCGGCTTCAGTTTTTCATTATCCAGAATGTACTGCCAGCAAAGTCCATCGCAATCTTCTTCCTGAACGGTTCCCGTCATTACCAATGTATAATCGTCTTCCAATCTCAAATCTTTGATAATTTTTCCTGCATAAACCATGGACGCCATGCCGCCGGTTTGATCCGAAGCGCCTCTACCAATAATAATTTCGTCATCCTCGTACCCTTCATAGGGATCGTAGTTCCAATTTTTTATATTTCCCACCCCGACTGTATCCATGTGGGCATCCATGGCAATCAATGTTTTACCGGTTCCGATAAATCCGTAGATATTCCCCATTTCATCTATTTCGGTTCGATCGAATCCCACTTTTTCCATTTCTTCTTTTATCCGCAGAATAACCTGTTCCTCCTGGCAGCTTTCACTGGGAATGGCCAAAAGATCCCTTAAAAACCGGGACATGTCCGGCTTATAGGATTCTGCTTTTTCTACAATTTGATTGTAATTAATGTTTTTCATTATTTTTCATCTTCGTTATATTATTTTCTTGCCACAAAGTCTCAAAGGCACAAAGGCACAAAGAGAATTAATGAAAAGAAATAAATACTGGAATGATGTAGTTATGGGGAAAAACATCCTCCCAATATCTTTTTTTACCTTATTCATCTTTTGTTTTTCTCTGTGGTTCTCTGTGTATCTCCGTGTCCATTCTTTTCCATATTCTATCCATCCTTTTCCATAATCGGCTCGACTGCACTTGTGCATTATTTAATATTTCTTTTTCTGAAATTTCCGTGAATTTAAAATTTCGTATTCTGAATTTGCCTGCAGTTACCACATCGCTGGGTTTATCCATACCGAATAAGGTATGACCTATCCAATTATTAATATTGATTTCGGTCCTGGGATGATAATGAAAGATAGCCAAGTCGGCAGAATAACCGGGATCAAGTTTCCCGATTTTTCTATTGAATAATTTCGTGGCGATTGCTGGATTATTTTTGAAAAGGAGTTCCGTATAATTCACACTGGGCGACCCTCCGGGTAGGTGACTGCTGCGAATCAGGGTGCCTTCCTTGGCTTCTGCCAGCATGTTCCCCTGCATCCCGTCTGTTCCCAATCCCGCATTTAAATCTTGGATTATTTTTGATAATGTCATTCCTACCCGATTATTGGCGTTGGAAGATGGATTATGCACTAACATTGCACCAGACCGTTTTATGATTTCCGAATCACCGGGTTGAAAATGGATACCATGGATCACTAAACTATTTTCGTTCAGCAATCCAAATGAATCCAAACGTTGAATGACGGATATATATCCACGGTTTACTGCATCTGCTTGGTCGGCTTTATCTTCCGCTGTGTGGACATGAATACCCCAGTTTGACTCATGTTTCATGTGTTCAGCAATGTGCTTTAATGAAGCATCCGACAATGTAAACGATGCATGCAATCCCATGAGGGGCCGAACTGTTTCTGAATTTTTATGGGCCTTATAAAAACGAATATTCTCTTCTAAACTTTCCTGAAAAGTTTCAGCACCATTTCGATCAGTCAATTCAAAAGCACCGGAAATATTCATTCCAAATTGATCTGCAGTTTCAGCCAGTAATTCCAGCGATTCTGCCACAAAGTTTGGACTGGAGTGATGGTCAATCACTGTTGTTACACCATATCGAAGATGATCCAATAATCCCGCTTCAAAGGAGACCTTGGTGCTGTCTTTATCCAATGCCATGTCCAAAATCCACCAGACTTCTTCAAGTACCTCAGTAAAATTGGTTGGATTTCCTTTAGGGAACGGCATCCCCACGGCCAATGCAGAGTATAAATGGGCGTGAGCATTAATCATTCCGGGGAGAACGGTCTTGCCTTTCAAGTCAATGGATTCGTCTACAGAAATTCCAGTATCTATTTGACCGATTTCTTTAATAATTCCAT
>JADFRD010000028.1 GCA_022561485.1 Fidelibacterota bacterium
GCCGCCGGATTCTTCCGGCAGGGCAGAACCCATGAAACCCAGTTCACCCAGTTTCGGGACCAATTCCATGGGGAAGGTGGCTTTTTCATAATGCTCGTTAATCACCGGCATAAATTCGGTTTGAACAAATTCATAAGCCGTTTTCTGAATCAACAATTCTTCTTCGGTAAGTAAAGCGGTAATATTGTAAAAATCAGGTCCGAATTGTTTCATAAATATTCCTTGGTTAAATGGGAGTGGAAATTACCATTTTCTTTTTTATTTACTGAGTTCTCAAATGGTATTATTTTTTCATGTCATCAATTGATCTTCTATCAGCTGTACAAATATGGATGAACCAACCATCAGAGCCCGTTCATCAATATCAAAATGGGAACAATGGTGCGGCACGCTTCTGAAGGGCTGGTTTTCAGGAGCAGACCCCACAAAGAAAAAACAACCCGGTATTTTTTGAGTATAATAGCTGAAATCTTCGCCACCCATGGATAGATAAGGGTCACCCGCTCCTTCGCCTACGATCTTTTTAGCTGAAGCCAAAAGTTTCTCATAGACCCCTTTATCATTCACGGTCGGCGGGTAGCCATCATGATAATCAAAATCAATGACGGCGCCAAATGACTGGCCTATCCCATCAATAATTTCCTGCATACGTGTTTTGATCAGCTGTCGGTTTTCTTCTGTATAAGATCGCGCTGTACCCTTTAACACCACTTCATCGGCAATAATATTAAAACTATATCCGCCATTGATCATACCAATGGAAACAACTGTACTTTCCAACGGATTCGTATTTCTACTGACAATGGTTTGCAAAGCAGTAATTAAATGTGCAGATACAACCACAGCATCCACAGAACCCTGCGGAGCGGCACCATGGCCGCCGACACCTTTTATGGTGATTTTAAATTCATCAGCGGCCGCAAGAATTGGGCCTTCTTTCACACCCACTTCACCGAATTTTTGATAATTCCATAAATGAATTCCATAAATCTCAGCCACACCATCCAGACAGCCGTCTTCGATCATATAACGTGCGCCGCCCTCGCCCTCTTCTGCCGGCTGAAATAGAAAACGTACAGTCCCCCTGATCTTGCTCTTCTTATCAGCCAGTACTTTTGCTGTACCCAACAGCATGGCTGTATGCCCATCATGACCGCAAGCGTGCATAATTCTATCATTTATGGATTTATATCCTAAATCCCCCGTTTCCTGAATGGGTAGAGCATCCATATCTGCTCGCAAAGCGATGGTGGGACCGTCACCGCATTTTAAATCACCCACAACGCCTGTTTTCCCGATTCCTGTTTGGACATCCATTCCTAAATTTTTGAGCTTTTCAGCGACGATACCAGCCGTGCGATGAACTTCAAAACCCAATTCAGGATGTTTATGTATATCCCGGCGGGTGGAGATAATCTCATCCGAAATTTTTTCTATATCTTTGTGAATGTTTACGTTCATATGTTTTAATTAATATGGTGTTTAATGATTAACAAATTTAGTTACTATTCAGGCATTGTACGATATGCTTCCTAGCTTGTCGTAAAAGTGTTTGTTTAAATATATTTGAAAACTCGACAAGCCATGCCAACCATGCCAAAGGCAAACAAGCAAGGATGCTCGTTGTCCATCCTGAAAAAATCCTGAATAGTTAACAAATTTATCTCTATTAAGCTGTTTTTTCCAGCACGGCCAATTGTCCGCATCCGGCAGAAATATCCGTTCCTTTACTCCAACGAATCGTTACCGGAAATGGTGCGTTATTCAACACAGCAACAAACGTTTCAATTACTTCTTTTGTTGGCCGGCGGTAATCTCCGCCTATTTCATTATAGGGAATGACGTTTACTTTGCATCGTCTTCCTGACAATAATTTAATTAATTTTTCAGCATCAGCAACGCTGTCCGTTATTCCCTCTATCAGTACATATTCAAATGTAACCGGATGGCGGGAATTTAAGGTATAGCTATTAATTGCATTCATCAATTCTGGTAGCGGATATTTTTTGGCAATAGGCATAGTTTTAAGACGGCTTTCTTGTGAAGAACCATTTAAACTGACCGCCAATTTATAACGATGTTTCTCCTCGGCATAACGAATGATTTTCGGCACAATACCCACTGTGGAAATGGTGATTCGCTGTGCTCCAAATTTAATTCCATTTTCATTGTTTAATAGGTCAGCCGCTGCAATGACCCTGTCATAATTCAGAAATGGTTCGCCCATCCCCATGAAAACAATATTTGTAATCGCCGAGGGTGATTCTTTACTTACTTGCAGAAACTGATCTACAATCTCGCCCACCGATAGGTTTTTTTGAAAACCCATGGAAGCGGTTGCACAGAATTTACAATCCACAGCACAACCCACCTGTGATGAAACACAAAGTGTTGTTCTGTCCCCATCTTTCATTAATACTGATTCAATCTTTTCGCCTGTTTGCAAACCAAAAAGGAACTTGCGCGTAGGTTCAGCAGTTGAACCGGTCACACGAATCAATTCAAGGGGATGAATACAATATTGTTCACCGAATCGTTGGCGCAATTCATTAGGGAAATTTCTCATTTCATGAAACGAATTCACATGGCTTTTATACAACCATGTGAAGAGTTGTTCGGCTCTAAATGATGGTTCTTTCAAATGACTGCAAATACGTTCAAGTTTGGTTTGATTCAGTCCGATTAGAGCCTGTTTTGAATTTGTTTCGGAATTCATGGGCAGAGAATTTCCACCATCTTTTAAGGTCTGGCAAGACAATAAGATTGATTCAAGGGGTGTTGACCATTAAGTTTGCCCCCTTCTAAACTTTTAGAACCTTTTGATAAACCTTATGTGTGAAGAAAAAAGACATAAAATTTGTTTGATTCCTGCCCGTCCCCACCCACTTCGTGAGTGTGTGGCAGGCGGGTTTGTGCAATAGGTTTTTCAAAGAGTTCTTTTAACAAATTACCAGGATAAATAATGCCTATACAACAAGACACAGAGTTAGTAAAAGAATTGGAACATTTTCGCCAGGATTTTATGAATGAAATTGGTAAAGTAATTATCGGTCAACAAAATATCCTCGATCATTTTCTTATTTCTTTAATATGTAAAGGGCATGTTCTTTTAGTTGGAGTTCCGGGACTGGCAAAAACATTATTGATTAAATCCATGTCAGAATTATTAGACTTAAAATTCAGCCGCATTCAATTCACGCCGGATCTAATGCCAAGTGATATCACCGGGACGGAAGTCATCGAAGAAGATCATACAACCGGTAAACGTGGATTCCGCTTTTTTAAAGGACCCATTTTTGGGAATATAATTTTAGCAGATGAAATCAACCGGACACCGCCTAAAACACAATCTGCGCTGCTGCAGGCTATGCAGGAATATATGGTAACCACTGGAGGTCAGACTTATACATTGGACGAGCCCTTTTTTGTATTGGCAACTCAAAACCCCATAGAACAGGAGGGAACCTATCCGCTTCCTGAAGCACAACTGGACAGGTTTATGTTCAATATCAATATTGACTACCCCAGCAGAGAAGAAGAAGTGACCATTGTTCAGACAACCACCAGCGGTGTGGACTCAACGCTGAATCCAATTATATCAAAATCAAAACTGCTGGAATTCCAGGGATTGGTCAGACGCGTTCCTGTGGCAGAAAATGTGGTTGAGTATGCTGTAGATCTTGTCAGTAATACCAGACCGAATTCAGACAAAGCTCCTGATTTTATAAACGAATGGATAGACTGGGGAGCCGGGCCTAGAGCTTCACAATATTTAATTCTTGGCGCTAAAGGTCGTGCAGTATTGGATGGCCGTCCCACTCCGGATATTTCTGATGTTAATTCGCTGGCTTTACCTGTGCTTCGTCATCGAATCATCACGAATTTTAATGCGGAAGCTGAAGGTGTTAAAGCGGATGATATTATTTTAAAACTTATTCGTGAAAAGTTTGACGTTTGACGTTAAATGTTAGATGTTTAATGTAATTGAGGAGAAATTAAATGGCTTCATTTAAAGAGCTAGAAGTTTTCAAATTATCAGTACAGTATGTGAAATCTATCTATCAGATTACAAAGTCATATCCAAAAGAAGAAAAATATGGCTTGGTAAGCCAATTAAGAGATGCCGCCATCGGCATTCCCTCATGTATAGCTGAAAGCACGGGTAGAAGAACAGCAAACGATCGAAAACATTTTATAGATATTGCTTTAGCTTCACTATATGAAACACATTCACAATTAATTGTTTCTGAAGCTTTAGAATATATTGCGAAAGATCGATTGAATAATGCTGAACCATTCATCGAAAAGTTAAAAGCAAAACTGATCGCATATCAAAATTCAATAAAAAACAGACCGTCTAACACCTAACATCTATCGTCTATCGTGCTTGATAAAAAAAAATATCTCAACCCGGAAACAGTCGCCAAACTGGACAATATGGCTTTGCGGGCGCGTTTGGTCGTGGAGGGCTATATCGCTGGCCTGCATAAAAGCCCCTATCACGGCTTCAGCGTCGAATTTGCAGAACATCGAGCCTATGGCCCCGGCGATGAGATTCGTCATATTGATTGGAAACTCTATGGAAAAACGGATCGCTATTATGTAAAGCAGTATGAGGAAGAAACGAACCTTCGGTCTTACATTTTATTGGATTGCAGCCGTTCCATGAAATATACGAGCGGTTCCATTACCAAACTGGATTATGCGTCTTATTTATCTGCAGCATTATCTTATTTAATGTTAAATCAGCGAGATGGTGTGGGGCTCATTCTTTTCCATGAAAAAATCAAAAAATTCATTCCTCCTCGTTCTACCCCCGGTCACTTAAACTTAATATTGAAAAATCTTGAAAAACCTGAAATAGGCTCTGATACAAAAATAGGTCCTGTTTTGCACGAAATGGCTGAACGAATTAAAAAACGCGGATTGGTGATTCTGATCTCCGATTTGATGGACAGCCAGGAAGATATCATTAATGGATTAAAACATTTCCGACACAATAAACAGGAAGTGATTCTTTTCCAGATCCTGGATCGTAAGGAATTGGAATTCGATTTTAATGTTCGTACGCGTTTTAAAGATATGGAAAGTGGAGAAACCCTTACCACAGAGCCGTGGCAAATAAAAACAGATTATAAAAATTTTATCAATAGTCTTCAGCAATTATACCGAAAAAGCTGTCGTGAACAGTTGATTGATTATGTTCCACTTTTTACAGATCAAAACCTTGATATTGCTTTGAACGGTTTTCTGAATAAACGCCAAAAATTGGGATAAAAACCCGCAATGTCGACAAATCAAATTGACTTTGATTTGCGGATTTATTATAAAATGGTTTATTTATTATACGGAATTTGTGTATAATTCGGCAAAGAGCAATTCGCCCTGGTCAACAGCAGAAGCGCGTTAACGTTGATTTTCCTGAGTGGATGATTCACGCATTAGATAAAGAGGCAAAACGGCTTGGCGTTACCAGACAATCCATTATCAAGATCTGGATTGCGGAGAGATTAGAGGTGGCATAAAAGAATAATGTGAAGCAAAAGATTCCGTATATTGACGCTTTGGGTGTCACTAATAAATGATAAATATGAAATGATTAACCCAATTGAAATAAGTGTTTTTTGTTATAAGGCTGTGGTGTTTGATCCGGATAAGGATTCTGAATTGGTCGACCTGCCCGACAAAGCAGTTCTGGCAGGGAAGTTTTGGTTTGTGTTTCATTTGTAATTAAATTGAAATAAGTTATGAAATAAGTATCATACAGGGGATTAAATACAATGGTTCCAGAATCAAAGAAAGAAAATAACCATTCTGCATTTTTCCAGGGAATACCCTTATTTTGTGTATTTATCTGGAAAAGTCGCGGGTTAAAAACAAGTTATAATGCTTACAAAAATATTAAAAGGAGAATGAAAATGAAATCAGCTATTTTTTTTCTTCCGGCTTTTTTAGTAATTATTTCTTGTAATACTGAACCAAATTTCAACCCCGGATGGACTTTACTACGAGAAAAACAAGATGATATAACATACTATGCGCTCCACTTTTCTGATGAGAGTACTGGTTGGATTGTTGGATATTCGGGTACAATAAAAAGAACGTCGAATGGCGGGGATACTTGGATAACACAACAAAGTGGTGTTCAATCAAATTTGTGGGATGTTTGTTTTATAAATAATCAAATCGGTTGGGTGTGCGGGGCGGATAACACTCTTCTTAAAACTGTGAATGCAGGTGAATCATGGAACACCGTTTCCTTGGGAGATTTTTCAAATAAAGTCAATGTTGCTATTAAGTTTATCGATGACAACAATGGTTGGTTAAGCAACAATAATGGTGAAATTTTGAAATCATCTGATGGTGGATTAACCTGGCAAGTTGTAAAACAAAAGAATGTTGGGGGAGCTCGTTTAGCCGTTTTTGATGAAAACACTGTTTATTTTTTAAGCGGAAAATTATTCAGAACATTTGATGGCGGAGTAACCTGGGACTCCTTGAGTGTTTCCACACCTAATAATTATATGAATTCTGAAATGTTCTTTTCAGATCCTGATAATGGTTACATTGTTACAGTGAATGGAACAGGTGGTATGATCATCTCTGAATATCCAATAGTCATGACAAAGAATGGTGGAAGCAATTGGCAATCATCGGACTATTTGAAGAGCGATGGATTTAGATGTGTTTATTTCACAGATGAAAATAATGGTTGGGTTGCTGGCAATAATATATACAAAACAAATGATGGCGGGGAGAGTTGGATATTGGACTATTCTCCAAAGACCAGTACACTTAATGCTAAAGATTTGTACTTTATAAATGAAAATTGTGGTTGGCTTATAAATTGGGACGGCCAAATATACAAATATGAAAGCGATTAATTCTAAACGCATTATAACAACTAATAAACCCGACCTGAAATGCTGGCAGCGCGAATTTGGAGTTTCGAAGAAATAATTGTGTTATATTCTTCCATGATTGTCAAGAATTAAAAACTTTTCAGGCGGGTTATTTCCACCGTTATGTGTTTTGAACAGTAAGGGTAATAAAGGCTGATGTACTTTTAGATTATGATAATTAGTTTACTGTATAGATTGATGATAGATTTCGATAAATTAAGCGAAGTATGACCAAGAAAAACTTAACAATTCAAAATTTAATTGATTCTGCACATCAATTTTGTGAACAAGAATCTCTTTTTGAAAACAAAGAATTATTTGGTGTAACCGATGGAAAAGCCGTTGGAACTTTTATTGAACACAAATTCAAAGATTTTCTTAACAAACGATTCAATGTAGAGAACGGAAATTCAGCAATGGGGATTGATTTACCTTCGCCACAAATTAATACTGATATTAAAGTAACATCAATTAGGCAACCACAATCCTCAAGCCCATTTAAAAATGCGAAACAGAAAATATTTGGTTTAGGTTACAATCTTCTTGTTTTTGTTTATGAAAAAACAGACAACCAAGAAAAAGAATTTGCTCTTTTAGATTTTAAAAGTTGTTCCTTTATAAAAGACGAAAGAACAGCAGATTACACAACCACTTTCAGACTTCTTGAAATGTTAAAAGATGGTGCGAATGAAGAAGATATTATTGCTTATTTGAATGATAAAAATATCCCTGCTGATGATATTGCTTTAACTCAAATTGCAAAACAGATTATTAAGAATCCGCCTAATTTAGGTTATTTGACAATTTCAAATGCTCTACAATGGCGATTGCAATATGGGCGAATCGTTGCTCTTTCTGAAAAAGTTGATGGTATAATAAAAATAGTGGATAAAGTAACTCATTAATTATGCGAATTTTTAAAGCAAATATTTCTGAAACTGGGATTAGATATTTTAATAAAATTGAAAACAAACAATTAATATATGTCAATGACAATCTAAAATTCCTTTGTGGCATAAATTACTTTTTCAATTCTCAAACAGAAATTGACGAATTATTCAAAACCATTTCTTCAAATAAAAACATAATCCGCGAACCCGAAAGAAAAGAGTATGGAGATTTTCAAACAAACAATAGATTGTGTGATGATGTATGTAACAAACTAAAACAACAAAATATTTCCCCTGAAATTGTTATTGAACCGACCTGCGGAAAAGGTAATTTTATTATTTCAAGTTTGAAAACATTTGATGGAATGAAAATACTTTATGGACTTGAGATTTATAAACCTTATGTTTGGGAAACTAAATTTTCAATTCTTAAATATTTCATAGAAAATAAAATTACAAATATTCCTGAAATAAATATTATTCATCACAATATTTTTGATTTTGATTTCAACACTATTTCTGCAAAACATAAAAATCAAAAAGTTCTCATAATTGGAAATCCGCCTTGGGTTACAAATTCAAAATTATCATCACTTGGTTCAACTAATCTTCCTGTAAAATCAAATTTCAAAAATCATTCTGGATTTGATGCCTTAACAGGAAAGGGAAATTTTGATATTGGAGAATCTATTTTATTACAACTCCTCGATGTTTTCTCAAATTTCAAAGGGGATTTTGCATTTCTTGTAAAAAACTCTGTGGTAAAAAATATTTTAATAGAGCAAAACAGAAGACAGTTTAAAATCACCGATATAAAACAATTTGACATTGACACAAAAAAAGAATTCAATGTATCAGTAAATGCCTGTTTATTTTCCTGCAAACTTGGAATTGAAAAACAATATACACTAAATCAATTTGATTTTTACTCTTCTTCATTTATAAAAGAATATGGTTGGGTAAATGATAAATTTGTCTCAAATGTTGAATTCTATAAAAAAACAAAGCAAATTGATGGTGAAAGTCCGTTCGTTTGGCGACAAGGTTTAAAACACGATGCTTCAAAAATTATGGAATTATCTTTTGTAAATGGTCATTTAGAAAACAACAAAAATGAAATTGTAGAAATTGAAAACGATTTGCTTTACGGTTTGCTAAAAAGTTCTGATTTAAAAGGAAATATCATTAATAAAGTCCGAAAACATACGATTGTTACACAGAAAAAAATAGGACAACAGACTGATTATATTCAGAAACAATATCCTAAAACATATAATTATTTGATGGATAACATCGACTATTTTAACAACAGAAAATCAAGTATCTATACCGGTAAACCTTTGTTTTCAATATTTGGAATTGGTGATTACTCTTTTAAGCCATTCAAGGTTGCTATTTCAGGAATGTATAAATCAACAACATTTTCGTTAGTAAAACCAATTAATAATAAACCAATAATGCTTGATGATACTTGTTATTTTATTGGTTTTGACAATTTTGTTTATGCAGAAATAACAAGAATATTATTAAATAGAGAATTGACACAAAATTTTATTCAATCAATTTCATTTAATGATTCTAAAAGAAAAATAACCAAAGATTTGCTAATGAGAATCAATTTATTAGAAATAATTCATCAGACATCGTTTGAAGAAATACATCAACAAAATGAAACAATTGAACTTCAGGATTGGGATAGTTACATAAAAAGCGTAAAAATGAAATCTCCTAAAAAGTCACCACAATTAGATATGTTTTCTATGGAAATGCCAATTCCAATGGCATCAATTCAGGGCGTTAAATATTCAACAGAACATAACAAAACATAACACATAACCCCCAGTCAACCTGACACAAAAACTTAGCAGCATGGTTTTGAAAATTAGATATATTTGGTAATCATTATGGTCAGTGGTCAAATAAAGTTTTGTCAAGTTTGTGCAGGTTAGCTTATCGTGAGACCGCTGCGCTCACTCGCTGAATGGCGAAGATGTGGTGAAATATGTAGATACCCACGGGCAGAGCCCGTGGCACTTTTCAAAACAATTCAAGCTTCGCTTGACCTGAATCCTGATGCGTCTGCCATCTCACATACGCCAATATCTGTTTCTCATTCAACCCAACCGTTGATACAAAATATCCTGGAGACCAGACGACTGATTCATTCCAATACACCTTCTCCAACCATGAAAACTTTCCCCTCAATTTACTTGCCGTGTATTGCTTAATTTGTCCAACCACCGCACTCACTCCATACTTTGGCGGAATTACCATTATCATATGGATATGATCAACCTGCATATTCAACTCGACCATCTCGCAGCCCGGCATTCCCCTCATTACCTTTGGGAAAAGTTTTCTCAAATATCCACGCATTCCAGGATTCAGGATTCGGCGGCGATATTTCGGTATCCATACTATATGATATTCTGTCCGATATACTCCATGACCAGAAAAACGATTTTCCATGCCTTAAATTTACCATATCTCCGCCTTTACATTCACCCACGGGCAAAGCCCGTGGAACTCTGCCCTTTGGGCTTATTAGAAAATATACCTTTTAAATCTATACTCGGAGTATTATCCTCGTCCCGTAATTCAATTCCCATGTTGATTGATGTATAAGTACCTGGAGTTAATTCAATTACCGTTAATTCAGGTGTGGCAATGTTAGCAATAACGTCAATAACTGATGTTAATGGTTCTGTTATTGATATAGATCCGTTTGGTCCTTCGGCATCAAAAACCAATTCAATTACCCTGATTTCTGCCTTTGTAAAGGTAATAGATTCTTGGGTTATACGAGGTGCCAAACCAGGTAATGAGTTGGAAAGAGAAAAAGTATATTTAATACCTGTTTCTTCAATTATTTCATCTTTTTCATCATCACAACCAGTAAGGCCAAGTGTAATCCCAATGAATCCAATAATCAAGATTTTGTTTAAGTCTTTTAGTTTGTTTTTCATGGTTTCGTCCTTTTGTAGTTGAGTTAATTAAACGTTTGTGTTTTCTTTAAATATCACTACTAATACTTCTTGATATGGACTAAAGCAATTCATTATTCTAAATGATCAAATTCTAAAAGTTCTGTAAAAATATTTACAGGATACTAATATTTTAATATCTAAAGTACTTCCATTTGGTTTTCTTACATTGATATTCATACTTGTTTCCTCCCCCACTTCACATACAGTACCGGGAGCACGATTAAATTCAGTAATGTAGCTGTTATTAACCCACCCAGGATCACAATAGACATAGGGGATTGGATTTCACTCCCCGGTTTATCTGCCGCTAATGCCAGGGGAAGCAATGCCAATCCCGTAGTCAATGCCGTCATCAGTACCGGACTTAACCGCTCCATAGAACCTTGAACCACAGCCTCTAATAACGATTTGCCTTCCTGATCTATTAGATAATTATAATGGGAAACTAAAAGAATACCGGTTCGAACTGCAATCCCAAACAGGGTAATGAACCCTACCAATGAAGCAATAGTAATAATCCCATCTGTAAGGAAAATGCTCACAATACCACCGATGAGGGCCAGGGGTAAATTAGCCATAACAAGAATAGCCTGGCGGAAATTCCCAAATTTTGTATACAGAATGATCAGAATGGCAATAATGGAAAGTAGACTCAACAGGGTAACGGTGCGGGTGGCTTCCTGCGCGCTCTCGAATTGTCCGCCAAACTCTATATAATACCCTTTTGGGAGAAAAACATTCTTGTCAATGCCGGCCTGAATTTCCGTAATTACGCTATTAAGGTCTCTTTCCGCCACGTTCGCTTGCACTACAATCTTACGCTGGACATTTTCCCTGCTGATGTAATTCGGGCCTTTATCCACGATGATGTCAGCGACCATTTCCAGAGGTATCTTTGCACCACTAGGGGTATCAATGAGGCTATTTCGGATGGCATTAAGGTCACCCCTATATTCAGGTGCATATCGTACAACCAAATCGTGTCGACTGGTTGGTTCAAAAATTTGAGATGCTTTAACTCCAAGAAATGCTATGTCAATCATCTCATCAAGATCAGCTACCCTCAATCCATACAGTGCCATTTTCTTACGATTGGCAACAATCCGTACTTGCGGGATGTCCGTCTGTTGATCGACCGACAGGTCCACAATTCCTTCCACCTGTTCCATCTGCTTTTTTACTTGTTCGGCTAATTGCCGAAGTTGATATAGATCTGATCCGAAGATCTTGACCGCAATATTAGCCCTGGTTCCGGAAAGCATGTGATCAATACGATGACTTATTGGTTGCCCGATGGCGATAAATGTCCCCGGAACCAGAGTAAGATTGCGGCGCAATTCATCCAGCAATTCCTGTTTGGTGTAATGTGTGAGATCAATCCGGACTTCCAGTTCATGGGCATGAGAACCCATGGAGTGTTCATCTAATTCCGTTCTGCCTGTTCGTCTGGCAGTGGTGAGAACAGCGGGATGGGACAGCAATATTTCTTCTACCATCTTTCCGATCTGATCCGATTCGTCAAGGGACGTTCCCGGAACGGTGGCGACACTGATGTTCAAAGTCCCCTCATTGAATTCAGGTAGAAAAGAACGTCCCATAAACGGTAGAACACTTATCGCTATAACAACCATCAATCCTGCCAAGCCTATGATCCGGTTTTTATACCGCAAACACAGTTTGAGGGTCGGTAAATATATTTTTTTAAGCTTGCGTACTAACCAACTATCCCTTTCCTGTTTTTTAGAAACGTTTCTCAATAGATAATAACTCAACGCCGGGGTCACGGTCACCGCTACCATCAGGGATGCAAAGATGGAAACAACATAAGCCAGTCCCAACGGTATGAGCATTCGACCTTCGATCCCACTCAAGAAAAAGAATGGAATAAACACCACAATAACGATGGGTGTCGCCATGGCAATGGGCGCTCGAATTTCGGATGATGCATCAGCTACCACATCATAGAACGGGCGGCGTTTTGATATGGGTTTTACTATATTCTCACGAATGCGGCGATATACATTCTCAACATAGATAATACCATCGTCTACCAGCACGCCTATGGCAATTGCCATCCCACCCAAGGTCATGGTGTTAATAGACAAATTGAGAATCTTCAATACTAATATCGACACAATGAGTGATAAAGGAATAGCCACGACAGAGATGACAGTCGTTCTTATGTTCATAAGAAAAACAAATAGAACGACCACGACTAAAATTGCACCTGTCCGGAGAGAGCTTATCACATTTTCAATGGCCACTTCAATAAAGTCCGATTGTTTAAAAATATCCGTGTGCAGAATGACATCTTTTGGAAGTGACGGTCTAATCTCCTCCAAGACGGCTTCGATGTTTCGGGTTAGTTTCAGAGTGTTGGCATCCGGTTGTTTGCTAATGACTAACATGACGCCATTCTGTTTATTGAAAGACGCCGTTCCCAACCGTGTAGCCGGGGCGATAACCACTTTGGCTACATCCCGGATCAGGATGGAAACCCCATTATGAGTTGCGACTACCGTGTACTCCAGATCATCTAATGTCCGAATCCGGCCAATTCCCCGGATCAAATATTCCAGTCCTGAATCGATAAACACTCCCCCGGTGGCATTTATATTCGATTCGGATACAGCTTCCAGAATTTGCTGCATGCTCAAATCATATTTTTGCAGCAAGTAAGGATTGATCTGAATCTGATACTGTTTTGTTTCACCACCATACACCAATACCTGTGCCGTGCCGGGGATGGATTGTAAACGACGTCTCATCCTGAAATCGGCAAGAGTACGAAGATCCATTGCTGATGTCGAGTCACTGGTAAGTCCTACCAGCATGATTTCTCCCATAATAGATGTAATAGGGGCCAGGATGGGTTGGTCTACATCTTCCGGAATGATGTTTCGAATGGATTGAAGTTTTTCATTGACAATCTGCCGGGCGATATAAATGTCGGTGCCCCATTTAAATTCCACCCAGACTACAGAAAGACCCTGAATAGAATTGGATCGCACTCGACGAACGCCAGAAGCGCCGTTTACCACTGTTTCGATGGGGAAAGTAACCAGCATTTCCACTTCCTCCGGCGCCATTCCATGTGCTTCGGTCATAATTGTTACCGTCGGCGCGGTAAGATCCGGAAACACATCCACCGGTAACTTCACCGCCGTATAAACGCCCACAAAAAACAAACTCAACGCCCCGATAAGGACGATCAGCCGATTGTTTAAACTGAATTGCATTAATTTACCTAACATTGTGTCTCCTGTAGTTTTATCTAATTTCAGTAAGGTTCATAAGATTATGCTGCAATTGTTATGCATAAAACGTGACGAGTGAAACGTGATGCGTAAATATTACTCTGGCCCCAGATAATCGTATGAATCGGACTTGACTTAATCGGTGCCCGCCTGATTGAAAAGTCGGGTAGGTAGCCATTGAGTTAAAAACGATCGCAATTCCCATGTCATTAAGTCCTGTGATAATTTTAATTATTTTCTTACAATTAACCATTGCCAGTTAAATAGTGATATTTAATTTTAAGTTCTTGAATGAATCTTGTTTCTCACGATTTCCTTATCCTTTGCCTTAGCCTAACGCCTCTTAATGCGCATGTGGATGGCCAACAGCTGCGGACGTTGAAGCCAGCTTAACTATATAACCCCCTATTGTTACTACTCTTTCCTCTTTTTGTAATCCACTTAAGATTGCGACCAGTCCATTATCCCGATTTCCTGTCTTCACGACACGCTTTTCAAATGATTCACCTTCCATGTGAACAAAGACAACCTGGTTGACGTCATCATCAAAAATAGCGCTTCTGGGAACGGATAGATAATGAGTCTTTTCGGTGGAATAAAGATCAACCTGAACCGTCTGTCCTATTTTTAAAAGATGATCCGGGTTGGCTATTTCCAGAAGAACCGGAATCGTTCTGCTGTCAGAATCCAGAGTGATTCCCAAACTCAACAAGTGGAAATTCTCCCCTTCAACTGTAATAGCTGATTCCAAACCAGGTATCGTAATAGACGCTCCATTCGGAATATCCATTTGGTAGTAATCCTTTTCAAAAACATCGGCTCGCAGCCATACTACCGACGGATCTACAATGGTCATGAGTTTTTGTCCGGCGGTGACCTTCTGTCCCGGCAATACAGTGATTTCCGTTACCATTCCACTGATGGGCGACTTCAATTGAAACAAGTCAGAATCGCCTGATTGAGTATAGGCACCATAACCCGCTTTCTGTACAAGAAAGTTATGTTTTATTCTTTCATATTCCCGGTTTGATATGGCTTTTTTTTCCATCAACCGTTTGGCCCGCTCATATTCAGTTTTGGCATATTCATAATCCAGCTTACGATCGGTCCAACTGTTCACAGCTCCCAATGGAGGTGAAAGGGTTGCAAGAACCTGCCCATCCCTGATTATACTGCCGGGAATGACCATGTCCTGATTTTCTTCCACTCGTAAAATCCCGTCGACGGGAGAAGTGATTTCCGCATACAGCGATTGGCGGGGTAATACTTCCCCCACTGCTTGAATAGACTTCCGGATTGACCTGATTCGTACCGGTTCAGTCTCAAAATCGATCTTCCATTGTTGCTCTTTTAGAAAGGTGATACCTCCTTCACTGTCTTCCGGCACTGGTGGTATATTATTAACAGAATCATAGATTACAAAATCGGGAATCCGGAAAGATTCATTGACTCCAGATCCGTTATACTCAACGGTGAATTCATATTCCCCTGTCAGAGGAAGTTCAACTATTGGGTTAAAAATTCCCTCCCGTAGGAGGTCATCACGTTGCACCTCGAAGTTTTGTCCACTCGCATGGCGAAAAATCAAGGTAACCGCTCCTTCGCGGACAGGTTCGAAGTTCTCCAGAACTGTTAGATGGATTATAAATTTCCCCGCTGTGGATTTTACCAGAACGGGATATTCCATAAACAATTCCATCTTGTCCGTCCATTGGGTAATGGACACGGACGGTAATTCGTCTACGTTAATATTTTGACTATCGTGGTCGTGATCCTGGCTTGAACATCCCACCAGCGTCAAACCACAGATAATTCCGAAAATAGTGATCAATTGTTTCATTGTTTATCTCCTTCATGAGTTGAAAAAGTTACCATGGTTTGTCCGATGATGGCCTCCAATTGAAAGATATCATGGTAATATACGATCAGTTGATTGTAATACTGCTGGTCACCATCAGCGTGAATCTGGACAGCGTTTAAAATTTCCATTAAGGACATCCATCCTTCCTGGTAGGCTGTTATTAAGCCAATAGTAATATCCTGGTTTTCATCGAAATGGACTTCTATATTTTCAAGCCACGTATTAAGGCTCTTAATATTCATTACCAATGTTTCGATTTTTCCGTGCAAATTGTGCCGATATAGGGCAAATTCACTCTCAGCGATTTCAAGTTGAATTTTCTGCTGTTGAATGACTGCCTTGTTACGGTTCAATACCGGCAATGGAATGGATATGCCCGCGACATAGCCCTGATCCCCTTCTACTCTCTTCGAACCCCCAAACAGACTGAAATGAGGAATGACTCGTTTCTGCTCCATCTGTATCCGGCTTCGGATCGCCATCTTCATCTTCGCCAGTTGCTTATACCCGGGTGTGTTGGGAATTAGTGACAGGTATTGATCGATGGTATCCAGTGTCACAGATTGAAAACGAATATCTGTAACTAATCGAAGGTCTGCCAAAGTATTGATCCCCAAAGTGGCTTTCCACCTGCTTTTCACTGATTGCGTCATTCGTTCTGTGTCCTGCAACCGGGCATTCAAATTTATCAAGGTCATCTGAACCAGATGCTGTTCTATACCGGACAGAGAACCTTCTTTGAACTGATCTTGAGCCACATCTGATATATCCACAATCGCTTCTTTCAAATGATTCAGATGCTTCAACTGCTTCCCCAACAGTTTGAGTTCGATGTATCCGCTTTTCAGATCGGAAATAAAGCGCCTGATCTGCGCTTCTTTTTCATATCCCGCTGACTCAAGTTGAGCATCCCAGCCCCGCCGACGTTCGGAATACACCCACGGTACTTCAATTTGTTTGTCCAGAGTTATGTAATGCTCTAATTCGGCTACAAATTCTTGAGAATAGCTGATGTTAGGATTTGCCCATTGCAAATCTATTTTTTGGTCAGTATTGGTCAGACTATATGTTCTTTCGATGATTTGAACGGAAGGACTATGCCGTGTTGCAAATTCGATCAGTTCATCAAAAGTAAGAGTTACCGTTTCATTTTGTGAAAAGGCTGATGATGTTATCAACAGTCCAAACAATATGGACCTTTTGCTATAAAAAGACATATGAGATCCCCTTATGGAGAGTTATTAGGTTTATGTTTACTTTATGAAAAAAGGGAGATTATCCTGAAGAAATCAGGATAGATACGCAGGTGGACCGCGGGATAAACTAGGAAAAAATAAAATCTGTTTAGGTGGCGGGTAATTTGTTTCTATTTGAACGATGGTAACTTGTTCTAGTTGTTCATCTAAAACAATATCTGTAATCCACAGTGAATTAGTAGAGAATTTCAAAGCTAATCTGGGAACGGTTTTTACGTAATTCCAACTTCCTTCAATATGCTCATTACTCTTATGCTGATGCTGATGCTCCCCATTATGCTGCTCGGAATTATGACTTTTTTCATGATTGATGGGATGTGAGCTGACAATTATATTGAAATTATTGTCGTCATGGGTATGGTGAAAATGAATATAGGGAAAAACTTGAGTGCAAAGCATTACCAGCACGATAACACCCAGAATCTTAACATTGTTTTTCTTAATTAACTGGTTCACTTGTATAATTATACCTTTGAATGGCGGCGAAGTTACAAACCAATACACTTCATCCAATCACTTTTTTGAAATAACGTATGATGGAATATTTTCGTGAAAAACCAGGTGTCACAAATAACCGTGTAGTACAAAAAAATGATAAACGAATGGTATACTATTTCTATCCCGACAGTGAAGTTTAATTAATTCGTAGAGATGGCCTACTATACCCGTCACGAGTAGTTTCGAACGTGTTGATATATATTCCGGAGGAGGTCTACCTGCGCCAAGGCTTCGGTAGATTTACCCACCAAC
Source organism: Fidelibacterota bacterium (assembly GCA_022561485.1). GTDB lineage: Bacteria > Fidelibacterota > Marinisomatia > Marinisomatales > TCS55 > JADFRD01. The sequence continues at coordinate 17,904 of JADFRD010000028.1, forward strand.
TCCGCCGGTTGCTTGCCCCATTCTTTTTATTATGGTTATGGCAAGCGTCGCAGATACAGCGGGCAGGGTCCACCTGCGTTCTGATAAATTAGAACTTCGGCGGATAAAACTCCTTATTCACCCAAAAAATAAAAAAGCCTCCCCGCCCAAAAGGCGGAAAGGCTTTTATGCTCCGCGCAAGGTCACAACACACACACACACCCCGAAGGTGGATTACATGCATCATCCCATTTTACCGGATTTCAGGAACCCTGTGCGCAATCTGGTTTATGCCTGAACCGGATGACCCAAAACCGAAAAAACCATCACCATTTGATCAAGCATATGAAATATTGGAATTGTTGGATGCCAATGACTGGAATCAGGCTCAGGTAGCCAGACATCTAGGGATAAGTCGGGCTCGGGCGACTCAAATACTTAATGTATTGAAAATTCCGAAAGCTGAGATCGATCAGTTGAAAAAAGACGGTGTAAGGATTAGTGAACGTAGGTTGCGGAATCTTTAAAACGGCAGACTCAGGCTGAATTGTCTAGGCATTTGGGTGTTAGTAGGGCTTGGGTGACAAAGGTAATAAAAAGGGGCAGTGATTAGACCGCCCCCTTTTTGTATATTGGTTTAAAATTATTTGAGCAAAATCATTTTCTTGGTCTGCACAAAATCTCCCGCACTAATTTTATTGAAATAAATACCTGCACTAACTTGCGGGCCTTGTACGTTGGATGCATCCCAGACCACTTCAAAATTTTGTAAAGAACCCCAGTGTGATTGATCATGAATAAATCCTTGCTAATATTCAAAGCATATCATATTTTCAGTCATTATATGACTATCAGTCAGAACAAATAGAGCAAATTAATGGGAATATTGGAAAGAAAAAAGAGAGAGAAACAACAAAGACGCGCTGACATCATGGAAGCGGCTAAGGATGTATTTTTCTCCAAGGGTTTAATGTCGGCTACTATGGATGAAATAGCAGAAAGAGCCGAATTAAGTAAGGGAACTTTATATCTATATTTCCAAAGTAAAGAAGAATTATATCTTTCATTACTGGATGAAGGTGATCGAATATTTTTAACCATGATGCGAAAGGAACTATTGCCTACATTATCGGCAGAGGAGTTGATACGGAAAACTGCGTCGGTATATTATAAATTTTATCAGCAATACCCAGATTATTTTAATATTATGTTCTTTTTGCACCACGGCGACCTTGAAAATAAGGTCTCGCCTGAATTCTACAAAGCGTGTATGTGCCAGGCTGAAGAAACATTGAAAATGATCGAAGGAATTATACAAAAAGGCATCGGTGAGGGAACATTTAGAAAGGTTGATTCCTGGAAAATGACATTAAACCTTTGGGCAACTGCAAACGGAATATTTTTTCTCTGTAAAGAAAAAGGTCACCATGATTTTTTAAAAGGATACGGCGAACAAGAACTCCTGGAACATGCCTTAGACATCTATCTGGAAGGATTGAAGAAAAAGTAATATGTTTAAAAACAGGGAACGGCTCCTACTGGCCATTTTTTTTCGCATGACAATGACTGATAGTCAGAATACTAACAATGGTCATATCGTGCCGTACCAGGTTCTCCCCAATGATGGATGGCTCCTTTAATCGTTGCAGTTATTTATTGGCAGAGTAATGAATAGTCAACATAATTAAGGAATACTCAATGCTTAAACAATTTGCTAAACTGATTACCAATTATCCCAAATTTGTTCTGGCGCTAATTACGATACTTACAGTGTTTATCGGATCGGGAATTACCAAGATCGAAACCCGGAACAACTACGATGCGGAACTACCAAAAGACGATCCTATCATCGCCACGAATGACCGGTTGGAAGAAGTATTCGGTGAAAAAGATATCATCATGATTGGGATCAAAACGGACGATATTTTTAATACGCAGACGCTTCAGAAAATAGCGGACATCTCTGAAGAATTAAAACAGATTGAGGGTGTTATTGAAGACCAGATTACCAGCCTTGCTACCCTAAACAATATCAAAGGACGTGAGTGGGGACTTGATGTGGGTCCTTTTATGGAAACAGTTCCTGAAACAATTGAAGAAATCAATCAAATCCGTAACGATGTTCAATCGAATTCTCTGATCTATGGAAAATTAGTTTCCAAGGACTTCAGCAGTACAGTAATCACCGCATATATTGAACGCGGGTACGATCAAGCTGTCGTTTACGATAAGGTAACCGCTATTGCTAAAAAATATAGCGGACCCGAAAGAATATACACCAACGGAGAACCGATTATGCAGCAGGAGATTGATTTGGGAATCCAGCGCGATATATCCATCTTACTCCCGTTTGCACTGCTTTTGGTGTTAATTGGCTTTTTTATCTCATTCCGGAGCATCCGCGGCGTTTTGCTTCCCTTTTCGGTTGTCATTCTCAGTATTATCTGGACGATGGGAATTATGGGTCATATCGGATTGGCAGTAACAGTTGTTTCATCAGCGTTACCAATGGTGATGGTAGCGGTCGCCAGTTCTTACGGAATACACGTTTTACATCGCTATTATGAGGAAATTCAACATAAATCCATTATCGAAGCAGTCAAAGAAACAGTCCTTAAGATGACGCCTCCCGTGATAATGACCGGAGTTACATCGGCGGCGGGAGCGGCTACTTTGGCCGTATTCAAGATTATGTCCATACGGGAATTCGGTATTGTTACCGCCATCGGAATTTTAACAGCTCTTATTCTTACTTTGACTGTACCGCCGGCGCTGTTGATGCTGTTGAAAAAACCGTCTGTAAAACCGGAGAAACTTAATAAGCACCTTGGAGATAGAATCTTAATATCCTTTGCCCGATTGTCACTGAACCGGCCGGGTTTGATAGCAATAGCAGCATTAATCATAATCAGTACTTCGTTAGTCGGAATCACCAAAATACGTATTGGCACTGATTTTACAGATATGTTTCCTGATGGTCATCGAATTAAACAGTCTTTCAATATGTTTAATGAATATCTGGGTGGTGCCCGCAATTTAAGTATTATGATTACCGGCAAGGAGCCAGACACCATTACGGATCCGTCGCTGCTCAGGCAGATTGATGATTTCCAAAGATATGCCGAAGGGTTGGAAGGAACCGGTTATTCCAATTCATTTGCGGATATAATTAAACGGATCAACCGGGTTATGAACAATGATGACGTCCAATATGAGACGATCCCTGATTCACGGGAACTGATTGCCCAATACCTGCTGTTATATTCTATATCCGGCGACCCCGGTGATTTCGAAGACATCGTGGATTACGATTATCAACGCGCCAAGATTCGAATAACAATTCAGACTTCTGAACAGGACGACCATAAACGTATTTATAGTGACTTACGTCAATATGCTCAGACTCATTTTGATCCCGGAGTGGAAATTGAATTTGGTGGTTCGGTCATGTCCTGGCTTGCACAAACCAAATACATTGCAAAGGGTGAAATAGAAAATATCATTAGCGCAATAGTTATTGTTTTTCTGTTCTGTCTAGTTGTTTTTCGATCCATATCCGGAGGATTGTTAAATATTGTTCCCCTTTCAATCGCAACGTTGATTACTTTCGGTCTGATGGGATTTATCGGAATCCGATTAGAAATGGGTACCGCTATCATTACCGCGATTGCTGTTGGAGTGGGCGTAGATTTTGCCATTCATTTTATAAGCCGGTTTAGAGAGGAATTTCAAAAAACCCGTGATGTGGAAAAGGCGACGATAACAACCCTGAGCACAGCCGGGAAAGCCATTATTTTTGATATGTTCTCGAATGTGCTGGGTTTTTCCGTGTTAATCTTCTCCGGTTTCACACCGGTACAAAACTTCGGCTGGCTGGTATCCCTTACGATGATAACCAGTGGATTTGGCTCACTGATTATTCTTCCGCCACTTTTTGCATATTTTAAACCCAAGTTCATTTGGGGAAAACATAGCGAAATTGGTGAACAAAAATCCGGGTTTATGCAGAGTAAGGAATCCCACCTTGTTTATTCAACCATAGAAAACAACTTATCGTTAGTAAAACAGGATGTAACTATTTAGGCATTGTACGATATGCTTCATAGCTTGTCGTAATTGCGTTTGTTTAAATATTTATGAAAACTCGACAAGCAAGGATGCTCGTCGTACACACAAAAACCTGAATAGTTACAATACGATTAGAAACAAAATATTTTAATGCAATAAATTAAGGAGAGAGCAATGAAGGGATTAGTAATTCAAATAACAATAGTCATGTTTTTATCCATCGGTTTTGGAGCGGGACAAGATTTATCGCCCCGGAAAATTATGGAACAAAATAGGCGGCAGATGACCGCCCAGGACGAACAATCCGAGTTCACCATGAAGCTGATAAATAAACGGGGCAAAGAGCGGAAACGCCTGGTTGTTCTGTATTCAAAAACGGATGAACAGGATAATGACAAGACTCTGATTCGTTTTCTGTCTCCCGCAGATGTGAAAGGTGTTGGACTATTATCTGTGGAGGACGGCGACCGTGAAGATCAATGGTTATATCTACCGGCTCTTAAACGAGTTCGAAGGATATCCTCCAGCCAAAAAACGGACAGTTTTATGGGGTCCGATTTTTCTTACGAAGATATTGAACAAAATGACTTGAATGACTATGAGTATACTCTGTTGCGTGAAGAAGTGGTTGATGGTGTAGAGTGTTTTGTTATTCAATCTAACCCGGCTCATGATGAGGTAAAGAAGGAAACTGCATATAGCAAAACTGAAGTATGGATCCGCAAAGATAATTATGTATCCAAAAAAGTAAATTTCTACAACAAAAAGGGGGATCTGATAAAAATGATGAATTCCAGTGATATTCGTCCTGTGGATGGTACTGATAAATGGCGCGCTTATTTCATAGAAATGCAAAACGTAAAAACCGGCCATCGCACCCAACTCCTCTATGAGGACATTCATATTGACCAAGGCGTAGCAGACAAATACTTTACCCAGAGATATCTTGAAAGAGGCAGATAAGGTTAAATAATAATGGCGAAATCGTATGTGAAAAAAATATTTGCCCTTGGCCTGTTAATATTCGCTGTTACACACACTTCGGCACAAGTAGAATTGGGTGGGTATTTCAAAAATTATAATGCCGTTCATCTTAATAAAAATTACGATTATCTGATTTTAAGAAATAGACTCCGCTTGAATTTCAATTATTTGCCTTCCGAATACGCATTAGGCTATGCATCATTCGACGTTAAGAATGACCACATCGGCGACCATAAGGATCTTGAGTTAACTCTACGGGAAATGTATATAGATTTGTACTTTGAACATTATGATCTACGAATAGGAAAACAGCAGATCGTTTGGGGTGAAGCAGACGGACTCTTTATCACAGACATTGTGAACCCTCTTGATTTACGAGAGTTCATTCTGGCGGATTTTGAGGATATCCGCATGGGAATAAATTCCATCAAGGCACAGTTTTATTTCGGGAACAGTCGACTGGAAAGTATCTGGATACCGCAATTTGTACCGGCCAAGTTTTCAGCGCCCGGCGAAACCTGGGCGTTTTATACACCTATCGATGAAATTGCCAAATCAATTCCGGATTCATTAATCATGGTATATAACATAGCAGAACCGAAAAAGCGGCTGAAGAATTCTGAATATGGATTCCGGTATTCTACACATTTTTGGGGAATTGACCTGGCGCTGTCCTATTTCTACACTTGGGATGATTACCCTGTTTTCCGGCAATATTATAAACAAACATCGAACCCTTTCATACCATTTAGTGTTACCATTAAACCTGAATATGATCGCTTAACGGTATTGGGCGGAACGTTCGCTTCAACAATCGGCCCCCTGGTCATTCGCGGCGAAGGAGCTTTGTATCAAAAAAGGAATTTTTATACAGAAGATTTTGGGGATAATGATCGAGTGGTTCAAAAGGATTTTCTTAATGTGATGGTCGGTGCAGAAATAAGCCCCGGCGACGCCTTCATTAGCGGGCAATTTATTCAGGAGAAAATTCCGGACTATGATGATCAAATGGTCAATGATGAAATTGTCAATACAGGGACATTATTACTTTCAAAACCTTTCTTGAATGAAACGATCAAACCGGAAATATTTGCAATCTACAATTTCACTCACGAAGATTATTGGGTACGATTCAGTGTAAAGTATTACCCTGTGGACGGCGTCGAAATCATTCTTGCGGCTGATATTTTAGGCGGTAAAAAAGAAAATAAATTATTCAGCCAGTTTGATGAAAATGATAATGTTTATCTTAAGATAAAATACAGTTTTTAAAACCTTGAGAAAATATTTGATTTAACAAGTATAAACACATGGATGTTTATCAAGGTTGATTAAAATTTACTTTAACGAAAAGACTCACCGCGCGTGGAAATTTCGTTTCCTGAACATTCATAGCCAAAATTAACATTGGTTTTCGTAAAAACATCAAATTCATGTTTCCAGCTTGTCACGTCCGGTTGAACGATTGTTAGAGTGCAATACTAGTATCTTCCAACTTTTTTCTTAATAGCACGTCCAATCATACTCATTAACTTTTTATTATGACTATTATCGTCAAATTTTGAAGCACTGTCAGAGTAGTTAGCCCAGGTTTGACCAGAAATATCAGAAGGGGGTTTAGGACACGACTTATCTTTAATTGGTAATAAACGAACACCCCAGGTTAATGCAACACCCATTTCTATCATCACATTAGGATTTAAATCTGATGTATCAAAAACTGCTATGTCTGAAGAAATTATATCACGTGCGATTTCATTAAACAAATGCTCGCCATAACCAGCTGACAATGGACGGAAATCAAGACTGAAATCTAATAAGGTTTGTTCATTTTTGTAATTATTCACAGCTTGTTCAAATGTGTTCTTAATGTTATCAACAAGTATTTTTGTATTATAATGTTTTGATTTGAATTGATATCCAAATACGATGAACAGAGTACTCGTATCTGCTTTTCTTTCTGATACAACTTCCCAATCCTGATCATAAAAGCCATAAGGCGAGCCAACCGGAGATGGTGGGTGAATATTTAGATTTTTTTCTCTTTCATCTATTTTAGTTACTTTAGTTAACCTTTCATATTCATACCTTCCACGAGCGGTTATACATATTTCGCCAAATCTATATGGCGAAGTACCTTTATACTGCTGCCAATCGGCTAATTCAGAATCAACAAGAATAGTTGCTGCCTCATTTATTTCTGGAGGAGTGGAACCAGTTGCTTCAGACAATTGAGGACCTTTTAAGTTTGGATTCCATTGTCCTTTTATAGGCTCATCTGCCAACACTTTTAGAATCAAATACGTATTTTTCTCTACAGATCGTGTCATTTCTTCAATCCTTCAATTATAAGTGATTTTGCACTCTAATGGAGCGGCGAATGAGCTGCGAGGATCGAGACGAAACTTGTTTCGGAACGACCGCAGTCTGCTCGATTCGCATTGTTAGGCCGCCCAGGCGGCATGACAATCGAATCCTTGATTCGCCGCTCCATTAAGCCGACCGTTTGCGGTCGGCTTAACATTGTCAATATGCAGAAACTTTTGAC
>JADFRD010000109.1 GCA_022561485.1 Fidelibacterota bacterium
CTGCCGGTTCTTCTGCTACTTCAGCAGTTTTTTCTTCGCCACTTGTGTCCGCTTTAGGTTCAGATTCTTTTTCTACTTCTTCTTCACTTGATTCTTCTTTACTATCTTCTACTGCCACTGCCTCTACCCCATCTTTTTCTGTCCCTACCACTGTTTCTACTACTGCTTCTTTTGTATCTGCCGCTGCCTCTACTTCCTTTGTTTCTGCCACTGGTTCTTCTTTTTCTGCCCCTGCCGCTGCTACTGCAACTGGTTCCTCTACTTCAGCTTCTTTCTTTTTGGAATCAGCTTTTTGGGATTTTTTGGTTGCTTTGCGTTTCACAACCTCTTCCCGTTCTAAAGTCCATTTTTTCATTTCTTGTTCGACCGCTTTTTCGTCCAGCCCTTGCTTTATTAGATGCCAGCGATAAGCGATACCAGCTCGACGTAAAAGATTATGTGCAGTGTCCGTTGTTTGCGCACCTTCCTTTAACCAGTGAAGTATACGGTCTTCTTTCAGCAAATAAAGTTTGTCAATATCTTTTTCCAATGGATTGTACCATCCCAATTCCTCAATAGCAGCTCCATCTCGACGAGACCTTTCGTCCATAACCACCACACGGTAGAATGGTCTGTTTCTGCGTCCGATTCGTTTCAGTCTTATTTTTGTAGCCAAAGTTATCTCCTTTTTAGCTTATTCCCATAAATTGTCCCATTGGCATTTTGCGGGATTTCATTTTTCCAAATTGTTTCATCATTTTTTGCATGTGTGCAAACTGTTTCAGTAATTGATTCACTTCTTGTAATGTACGACCGGATCCCCGGGCAATACGCTTTCGACAACTTCCGTTAATGATATGCGGATGTCGACGTTCTGAAAGGGTCATGGAATTGATAATGGCTTCTGTCCAGGATAACTGGCGGTCATCCATATCCATGCCTTTCAATAATTTGCGGTTCATTCCCGGCATCATTCCAATCAACTGTTGAAGTGAACCCATTTTTTTTAGCTGTTTCAGCTGTGTCTGAAAATCTTCCAGATTAAATTCATTGCCGCGCATTTTCTTTTCCAGTTTGGCAATGGTTTTTTCATCTGTTAATTTTTCTGCTTTTTTAACCAGGGATAATACATCGCCAAAACCCATAATACGATCCGCCATTTGTTTTGGATTGAACGGTTCAAGTCCATCCATTTTTTCCGTTACACCGGCAAACTTGATCGGGGTTCCCGTTACCTGGCGTATCGAAACGGCCGCACCGCCGCGAGCATCGCCATCTAATTTGGTTAAAATAGTACCGGTAAGCGGCAATGCTTCCGAAAATGCTTTTGCGGATATAACCGCATCCTGACCCGTCATACTATCGGCCACAAAAAGAATTTCATGCGGTGACACCGTTTCGGAAATTTCCTGAATTTCATTCATCATTTCACCATCGACATGCAGGCGCCCTGCTGTATCAAGAATAACCACATCAAACCGATCACTCTTCCCTTTTGCAACCGCATTGGCACAAATGGATACCGGATTACCTAATCCTTCATCGTAAACGGCCACATCAATTTGCTTGGCCAGTGATTTTAACTGATCAATCGCAGCCGGACGGTAAACATCCGCAGCAGTCAGTAATACTTTTTTACCTTCATTTTTCAACCGGAAAGCCAGTTTTGCGCAAGTAGTGGTTTTACCAGAGCCTTGCAATCCAGCCATCAGAATAATCGACGGTTTTTTCGTTAAGTCCAGGGCAGCTGATTCATCACCCAAAACATGGATCAGTTCATCATGAATGATCTTGATGAATTGTTCACCCGGCTTGATGGATTTTAATACTTTCGTTCCTTCAGCCTTTTCTTTGACATGGGTAATAAAGTCACGAACCACCTGCAGACTTACATCTGCTTCCAGGAGAACACGCCGTATCTCTCTGGACGTGTCCTCAATATTAGTATCCGTGATCTTCCCCAGTCCTCGTAATCGGCGGAAAATATCGTCAAATCTATCTGATATTTGTTCAAACATATTTTTTCGGCTCGAAAATAGCCAGCTAAATTAACTGTTTCCCGTTAGGGAATCAATAAAATAGAGCATATGCTAAATTCAATAAAAATTTAATTCCGCTCTTTGTTCCAAATAATTCAATAAGATGGAGAAAAAAACAAAAATCACTCACTGGTGAAATAAAAATATTCAACACCTCACGGCGTTGTTTTGTTGTTAGAATTATTTTCTATAGATATTTGATTCCTACTGAATCTTCAAATTTTTAAAAATCCCGTAGGGATTAAATGTCTGTAGAACAAAAATGGAAAAATAGTTCAAACTCCATTAGGAGTTTAATAGATGCATTAATAATTCTATTGGGGAGATTATAAATAATGTCAATATCAAAATTAGGGATAAATAGATTAAGCGTCAAATTTGACAGATACGAGCTTCGACACACCCTTTTGCTCCATGGTTACTCCGAAAAGATAATCAGCAGCTTCCATGGTCAATTTATTATGTGTCACCACAATAAACTGCGTTTCATCAGAAAATGCACTCAACACTTTGGTAAACTTGCGAATGTTTACATCGTCCAATGGTGCATCCACCTCATCTAAAATACAATAGGGACTTGGTTTGTACTGATAAATCGAAAATAAAAGTGCAATTGCCGTGAGTGTTTTTTCACCTGCGGAGAGCATTCGCAATGAATGATTCTTTTTGCCTGGAGGTTGTGCGCTGATGGCGATATCCGCCTCGAGAGGATCCGGATCACCCACCAATGATAACGATCCTTTTCCACCTTCAAAAAACATGGTAAATAATTTTTCAAAATTCACTTTAATTTGGTCAAACGTTTCAATGAACATTTTTCTCGCTTCACGGTCAATTTTATGAATCGTTTCATGTAAATTTTCTTCAGATTCCATTAAATCCGCTTTTTGTTCTTCCATTAATTGCAGTCGTTCCGCTGCAGCTTCGTGTTCATCTTTTACGGCCATATTAATCGGGCCAATATTCTCAATACTGCGATTGATTTTGTCAATCCGTTCCTCCATCTCAAAAATACTTTCATCCACGGGCAACTGTTTGGGAATTTTGGAATTATAACGGTCTCTGATTCGCTCCGTCACCAGATTAATTCTCTGGTCATAATGAGTTACGTCAAGTTCAGCTGTTTTCAGCTCTTCTAATAAATTTTCCCTATTCCTCTGCTCTTCATTTATTTTATTCTGAACAGCTTCAACTTCATTAAATGTATCCTGGGTTACTTCCCTTTTCAGATCCAGAATAGAACGCTGTTTGTGTACGACTGCATTGAACTTTTGTAAGTCCTTCTCAGCCACCTCAATTTCTTTCTTTAACTCATCCCCTTTCTGTATCAATTCCTTAATCTCATTTTCAATGGATAACTGGCGCCCGGATAATTCTTTTTTGGATTCTTCTGCAGCTCGTTTTTGAAATAATAGATTGTCACGCTGATTTTCAAGATTCAAGATTTCTATCCGTAAATCCTGAATCTGCTGGTGGAATTCATCACGCTTTTTACGGATATCCAAAAGTGACTCATTTGCCGCGGACAATTCTACAGCAAGTTTGGATAAGATTTTTTCAGCTTTTTCGGTTGACGGTGTCAGTTTTTTCTTGGACAATTCAAGAGCAGAAACGGCTGCGTTCGTTTCATCAATATCACTAATAATTGATTTTAATAATTCATTATTCTGCTCCTGACGAACCGTAAGCTGCAATACTTCATTTTCAGAGGCATTGAGCTTTTCATTCAATTTTTTTAATTCAATCGCAATACCATTTTTATCTGCGATGGAACTCTCCAGTTTTTTCGTTCCGGTTTCTATTTCACCCTGCAGTTTTACTCGATCCTTTTCAGTGGTTTTGATGGTATTGTATAGTGAATCTAACTGCGTTTGCCTGCCGACAAGACCCTTGCTTTTGCTTTGCTGTTTTAAAATATAATTGGACCCGGCATAGGTTCCTTTTGTATCCACCATATCCCAGCCAGCCAGTGTTTGATCAGCTAATGCATCGGATAGGTCTTTGACAATTAACACATTTCCTAAAAGCAGATGAATGATGGAAGAAAATTTCGTTTGTGTTTTTATCACATCCACTGCCCTGGCGATAATCAAATCATTTTTGGGTGCATTTCTTACTTCAGATTTCAGTGAAGAGATTTCTTTTAACGGTAATACGGAAGCATTTCCAAACTTACCGTCTCTCAATATTTTCAGCGTTGCCAGAGCTGTTTTTCTGTCTGTTGCCACCAGACAGCCGGCTCTGGAGCCCAGGACACTTTCGATAATGTCAGCATACGGCTCATCCACTTCCACTATTTCAGACAAGACACCTTCAATTCCAGGAAAATCGTTTCCGTTTTCCAATACATATTTAACACCGCCGGGGTATCCCTCTTTCGATTCCAGTAAGTTTTCATAAAACTGCACCTGGCTTTGCAGTCCCTCTAATTTTATTTCAAGAGAATGCTGTTTACGAATGGATTCCTGCTTGTTTAAATCCAAAGTCTGTACATCAAGTTCTGCTTTTTTATATTTGGATTGAAAGAGATCCACATTCTTTTGTAATGAGTTAATACCGTTCTTTTGAGAATCAATTTCATTTTTAGCTGTAGAGATATCTCCGTCAAGTAATGATTTTTTTGACAACAATGAATTGAGCTGCCCCTGTTTATCCTCCAGCATGTCTGACGTGCGTTTGAATAATGATTCCTGATCGGCTAATCTACGCTGTTCATTCCAGCGTTTTTCCTGCAGTGCATCCACATTCTGCTGGGATTTTTTATAATCCCCATTTAGGATGTCAAACGTATTTTTTTCTTTTTTATATAATTCGATTTGCATGTCGATCTTCGGCAGGAGCTTTTTCGCTTCATTGTCATATTCGCCCATTTGGTTTCCCAATTGATCGATACGGTTTTCATTATTTGTTTTCTCCCGGCCTAACCGTTCGATTGTGGATTCTGCTGAACGACGCTGTTCTGTGGATACGAGTACTTTTCGCTGCAAACTATCTCTATTTTCTTCTGCCTGTGAAATTTCTGAACGCATTTCATCTAATTCGGCCTGTTGTTCTTTATATACCGATTTCAATTGCTCCAACTCTTTTTCATGAATGGATGATTCCGTAGCGGTGGATTCCCGAAGATGTTTGAAATCCTGAATCTTTTTGCGGAGGGGAGCAACCGCTTCTTCATATTCTTTAATCTTTATAAACGCCAGGGCAATTTCACGCTGCTTTAATTCTTCTGTCAATTTTTCATGTCGTTCAAACCGCTTTAGCTGCAGAGCCAAAGCTTTAACTTTTGCATCGACTTCCACAATGATATCCTGTACACGGTCCAAGTCGGTTCGGACGGCATCAAATTTTCGCAATGCGGATTTACGCTGATGCTTATACTTATTGATTCCCGCCGCTTCTTCAAACATCCGCTTACGATCATCATTTCTCTCTGAAAGGATATGTTCGATCATTTTAAGCTCGATGACGGAATACGCATCGGCCCCCATGCCGGTATCGATAAATAAGTTTTGAATATCTTTTAAACGGCAGGGAGTTTTATTTATAAAATATTCGCTGTCACCGTTTCGGAATATCCGACGGCCGATTTCAACATCGTTATATTCTACAGGAAGTTTGCCCTTGTTATTATGGACAGTGAGTGACACCTCGCACACGTTCAAAGGCTTCATTGAATCCGCCCCGTTGAAAATAACATCCTCCATTTTACTGCTCCGGAGAACACTGTGCTTCTGCTCCCCCAATACCCAGCGAATCGCATCAACAATATTGGTTTTTCCACAGCCGTTGGGACCGACGATGGCGGTAATGCCTTCACCGAATGTTAATGTATCTTTCTTGGCGAAAGATTTAAAGCCATGAATTTTCAGGTTTGATATATACACTTAGTACTGGTTTTTCTTTAGTCTGTGGTCGGGGAATATAAGAATTTTCAGAGGGGAATGCTATAGTTTGCCTACGTACAAAATACTAAGTAAAACATGTGCAGATATGCTTAAGTATTTTCTTACCTGTGCGGACGCTTTGTTTTTAAAAATGACATATTTTATTTTCAAAATACAAAATACTGTGTCTTCACGAGTTGTCCCGATTCAAAGGGGCAACGACGTGATCCCCTTGCGTATGAATAAACCAGGAGATTGCCGCGTCCTCCGGACTCGCAAAGACACCATCTTTTCTTTATTAAAAAACAAAAACCATGTCTTTACGAATCCCAACATTTATGTTGGGGTGAAGTAATCTCCTTGGTTGTGCTGACTGAAGGAGATTGCGTCTCCGCCAGCGGATCGCCTGCCTGACCGGTAGGCAGGCAATGACATTGTGTGTGTGTTGGTGGAATAGAATATCTGTTGTACGGATAACTGTTAAAAAACCATGCCTCCACCAAGAAGCAAATTTCAATTGAGGTTGGTCATTTAATTTCATAATTTTACCCTTGAAATATGTTAATACACTATACATACTATATTGATTTTACTATATGTGGATAAAAACCAATAAATATCCCCCAGCTCCTCACAGACAAGCAGATCCCAACAGCAACATTCCTACAGGTGGCTATTATTTTCCAAACTATGTGGGTGATATGAAGAATAAATTATTACATTTTTTTACCCCATCTTCCCCTTTTTCAGCTCCAAAACCACCTTGCCTTCTATCAAAAAATCAAAATAATTGCTACCGACCCTCTTTCCATTATACATAACCGGAGAATAAACCTGCCCCAGAAATTTAAGACCCGCGTCCCTCAGTCCCTGTGCCACGGCCTTCTGGTACACTTTTTCAGCATACCCGTGA
>JADFRD010000110.1 GCA_022561485.1 Fidelibacterota bacterium
CATACGATGGTATCATCTTCATTGAGGTTTTCATTTACAATCCCCAAGAGTTCTCCCTGGGTGAGTATTTGGTCGGAAGCGCCGGAATAAACCCTGTCATTTTCATCTCTCCATTCACCAATCGTCTCTGCAATACGGTGAGAGTAAGGAGTGGAAATGTGGTAACCGGTGTCTTTTAATCGTTGAGACAGAATCTCTAAAGTTCTTTTTGCATCACCAATTAATTCTAAGGCGGAATGTTTCGCAGCATCAAAAGGAGACACATTCAACCCAATAAATTTTACATCCGAATTTTGGAATTGAGTTTTAGAGGCGGTTGTAAAATCTGATAACCGCGTACCGACACAGATGACAAGATCAGCTTCCAGTGCAATCAAGTTGGCTGATGAGGTTCCGGTGGCGCCGACAGCTCCCAAATTTTGCTTATGCTTCCACGATAATGACCCTTTTCCTGCCTGGGTTTCCCCCACCGGAATTGCGGTTAATTCGCAAAAATCAGATAGGTTTTTTTCAGCTTCGGAGTATATTACTCCACCGCCGGCGATTATCATTGGACGATTTGATTTTTGAATTAATTCGATTGCCCTATCGATCATTATTGGGTCCGGCGCTGCCCTGGGAATATAATGTACCCGCTTCGAAAAGAATTCTTCCGGAAAGTCGTAAGCTTCTGTCTGAACATCCTGGGGCAGCGCAATCGTCACAGCCCCTACTTCAGCCGGGCTGGTTAAGATGCGAAGAGCCTCAGGAAAAGAAGTGAGAATCTGTTCGGGGCGATTAATTCGATCCCAATAACGACTGACCGGTTTTAAGCTGTCATTCACAGAAATATCTTGACTGAGGGGATGTTCTAATTGCTGGAGAACAGGACCTACATTTCTACGGGCAAAAATATCTCCCGGTAATAATAATACGGGAAGACGGTTGATGGTGGCGCCGGCTGCACCGGTTACCAGGTTGGTGGCACCCGGCCCAATAGAAGTTGTACAGACAAAAGCACGCATTCGACGATGCTGTTTGGCAAACGCAGCTGCGATATGGACTTCAGCCTGTTCATTTCGGGGTAAGTAATGGGTAAATTCGCCGTCCTGCTCCAATGCCTGCCCCAAACCGGTGACATTCCCATGACCAAATATCCCCCACATTCCGGCAAAGAATCGATTTTGAACCCCATCCCGTTCTACCCACTGATTTTTTAAAAACCTGATTATGGCTTGCGCCGTAGTTAATCGAATTGTCTTAGACATTTATTGACTCTTTCCCCATTGTTTTTAGCGACCCAACCCAATTTGTTGGTAAATATTTTCGATTAATTCCACATTTTTGTATCCATCAATATGAGTTGCAATAAGGTCCATATCGCCTTCCTGTTTACCCAATAAACGAGCAATAAATAATGAATCCTCCTGAATAAATCCCCAGCGTTTTTCGATGGGCAAGGTAGAGAATGTTTCCTGACAATAGGGTTGGTCTAATCCTGAACAGTAGGTGACTGATTCCATTTCATCGTTAGAAATAGCGAAATGATTTCCGTATACCTCTACGCGCTCAAAAGGATACATCCAGGTGGTGTGAGCGGAAGAAGATAATACACCATGAATACCGTTTTCCATCTCAAAGATCATGGAAAAATCATCCACGCAGGGATAGATCGTTTTGGAACCAACGGCGGTCACTTTTTTCACTTCGCCAAAAAGATAACAAACCATATCTATTAAATGAAGTGTGGACTCAAACAGGAATCCTCCGGTTATTTCAGGATTACTGGTCCATGGAGGAGTTTGTAATTCACCCCGATTCATTTTAATATTAAAAGAAACCGGAACCAAGTCTCCCCCAAGGATAAAGTCTTTCATTTTTTTATACACCGGCGCGAACCGTCGATTAAATCCTAGTTGGTAAATAACGCCTGCATCGTTCACCGCGTTGACAATTTTTTCCGCATCGCCGATATTGAGTGCAAATGGCTTTTCACAAAACACATGCTTGCCGGCAGCCAGTGCTTCGAGCGATAATTCAGCATGAAGTTTATTCGGCACTGTAATGTAAACAGCATCTGAATCCGAAAATACTTCTTCGATACTATTCCTCACAGTCATTCCGAATTCCCGAGCGAAAGCCTGGCTGGATTTCGTGTTTATGTCAAACACCGATCCCAATAAAACATCCGGGATGGATTGTAGATTTCCGCCGTGAGTTTTAGCAATGTTACCTGTGCCGATTATTCCGATTTTTATTTTATTCATAGTATATAATTTATTACTGATTTTCCATTCGATCTATAATCATCTGATAATCAATTGCTAATGGTCCTTCCTTTTCCATTTTTATTGAGGTGGCTGCAGCAGCAAATCGGATCGATTCAAGGGGCGATTGAGATAGCCTGCACACCAGATAATTAGCAATACAAGTATCCCCTCTTCCCGTTCGACCGACAAATGACTTCGATGTAAATGGAGCTTCATATATTGTCCCTTCCACATAAACCATTACACCATCAGAGTGAGTAATCAACACTTCTTTGGGGCCCCATTCAGATATTTTCTCAGCTGCTGCTTTAGGGTCTTTTTCACCGGTAATCACCTCAGCCTCAACATTATCAGCTTTCACCGTGTGAATTTGTTTCAGACCCTCCTTTTTATGAGACCAATCTTTAAACACGAGTTCGCTATTTTTTCTTATGCGCAACACGCCTTGCAAATCCAATGAAACTTTTGGATATTTTTGGGATAGATGACGGATTAAGTCCAAAGATGTTTCCCCAGCCATAATAGCGCCAATATGAAAAATCTTGGTGGTGATGTCCGGCATTTGTTCTAATTCAAATGGACCTGCAAATGCAATGGGTGTACAAATACGCTCATTGAGATTATTGTCTAATATATATTCATTGCGTATTCCACTGGTGAAGTCAGCTTCTTGAGGGTATACCGATATCCCATTTTCATTAAATATTGTTAAGTATTTGAAATCCTTTTGCGCTAATCTCGTGATAACCGCAGTTCGAATATGAAAATGAGATATTCCCAACCCACCATAATATACTGCTCCGCCCAACGCGTCTTGTTCAACGTTGCCGTAGACTAGCTTATCTTTGGCAAAATGCCCCAATATGGCAAAATCGTAATCTGCCTGTTTTATCATCATTAGACCTGCAGCGTCAAGCCATCGTAGGCAATAACCACATTCCCATAAGATGATACCACTTTTTCAAGTTCATCATGGGACAGATTGTTATGTCCAATATGTGTTATTACAAAAGTTGTTGATGGATATTTTTCTGCAATTTTCAATACCTGTAAAACGTCTATATGGTCTGTGCCTCCATCAAAACCCGGTGCATGGAAAATGGCTAAATCTGACTTTTTTAAAAGTCTTTTTTCATAATCATCCAATCTTTTCTCTGCCTTATCACTAAAATGCATAATCATTTTATCGTTTTCCGTAAATATCAATCCAAAAGTGGGTACTTTATGGGCTACTGAAAAAGGTTTAACTTTGATATTGTTGATTTTGACGGATTTTTTATCATGGAGGACATGAAACTCGCAGTTTTCGTATAACCTATCTGTTATTTCGAAGTTGCCAAGAACAGACATATTCCCGTAAACAAGAATTTTTTCCGGCCAATATTCAAATACTGTAACACCACCGACATGATCAAAATGTTTATGTGAAAGAAATACTGCTGTCAGGTGAAAGATTTTTTCTTCATTGAGTACTTGACCAATCGAACTTGGCGTGTCAAATAAAATTGTATCCGACTTATTTGTCACTATCACAGAGACTGTCCGGCGACGATTTTTTCCGCCATTTTTCCTTGCTAAAGAGCACCTTTGACACTTACAACCTACAGAAGGAATTCCACGACCGTCCCCCGTTCCCGTAAATTTTATTTTCATATTCTCTTTTCTCCAATTACCTGAAAAAAATGTTTAATCCAATCAATATTACCGCAAGAACAATGCCAAAATAACCAACCACCCGGGAATCAACGATAATCAGTTCTCTCCATTTAATTTTTTGTCCGGGTAGGAAATACGATATTCCGGCAATAATACCATAACACAGCACAATTACCCATCCGGTTCTGTTCAAATAATTCATGTCAGGAAAGATGAAATATTTAAATGCAAGTGAAACAACGGCACTTGCCACGAAAACAGTTGCCACAAGATTCTTGGGTGCTCGAGTACAAAATACTGCTGCCAGGATTAATATGGTAAAACCGGCTTTGATATGGTATGAAATCTCATTCGTCAGGTGGGAAAGCGGAAAATCAAGCCCATTATACTTAATGTAAATGAGTGAAAATGCAAACAGAATTCCAACCAGGGTGGATACTCCAATGGTATTCTTCCCGATCCGGATCAATTGTTTGTCCGTGGCATCTTTATTAATTCGCCGTTTGTAAATATCAAAAGCATAGAGCGTACTCACCGAATTGATTATGGAATCAACCGTGCTCATAAGAGAAGCAAAAAGTCCCATTAAAACAAAACCACGGACACCCGGTGCCAACAGAGTGTTCACTAATACAATGTAAGCCTGATCGGGGTCATCCAACCGTTGATGAAAACCCACCAGTGCAATAGGTGGAATAATGATCAAGGCAGCCACAAAATATTTCAAAAATCCACCTACAACCAATCCCAATTGAGCATCTCTAAGCGAACGTGCGGCAAGAGCTCTCTGGAGGATTACCTGGTTAGCACCCCAGTATTGAATATGCATTAATAGCATTCCGAAAAACACGGCCGTCCAAGGAATTTTCTCATGATCTGAAGATAGAAACAGATGCATCAGATGATCCTTACCTGTCTTAATGCCCTCATAAAGATCAGGGTTATAGAGTTCGGAAACACCCCCAAGTGCTTTTATCGCCAATACCAGGACAATGGTAGAGCCCCCCAACAAGGTAATCATCTGGATCACATCGGTTCGTACTACCGCCGCAAGACCACCAAAATAAACATAGACTGCCGAAAATACTCCCATCAGAACCACAAGAATGTAGAGCCTGACAATAGGATCCGGATGGAGTATGCTTAATTGATCACCAAAAATACCGTTAATGGCGAAACTGCCCCAATAAAGCGCACCACCGAGATAGATAACACCAAAAAGGATGATGGAAAAAACCGAATAGCAGGTAGCCAGAAAGGATCCAAACCGGTCTTCAAAAAATTGGGTTAGTGTAAATACTTTTAACTTTAAATAGAGTGGGACAAAAAAGAATGCAGCTAATAGTATACCGAAAATGGCGCCAATTTCAAAATTGGCCTGAGCCAATCCGTAAGCATACGCAGCGCCTCCCATGCCAACAAAATGACCCGCTTGAATATTCGTGGCAATCGTAGACATCGCTATGGAAGGCCAACGAAGTTTTCTGCCACTGAGAAAATAGCTGGTGGCATCTTTTGTTTGGGCTGCGCTTTTATATATTCCAATTATAAATATTATAACAAAGTAAAAGATCACTATCAATAAATCTATATTCATCTTTGATACCCTAACGTTTTATTTACTCAGTTGTACTATTTTAGTTGCTGGCGGGCGGAGACAGAACAAAGACCCCTGTCTACCCCGCCCGCCTGAATGGCTGTGTCGGACAAGGAGGGAGCTTGCGTCGCAGACTCTCCTTTGGAGCCGACCGTACGGTGGTTCCCGGAACTTTTGAATTTCCCTTCCTGAATGATACCGAAGTTTCGTGAGGTAGGTTTTTCCACCTATGATTGAATCTTTACACTCCGTGATTAATTTCTCCTGATGAATGAAATTGTTCATTAATATTTTTTCGTTAATCTGTTTGGGATTTTATTTGGGTTAAAATATTATATGAAATATTATTGAAGAAGATTTGTTCCAATACACGGACTGGTTAAGGGATTATCTGATATGGACATTTGTCAGGAATCTTTTTTCAGGCCACTTTGCAATACAAAAATAATGATAATAAATTTTTGAACAAAGAACATTGTTTTGTTAAAGAGAAATAAATTTGGATAATATAAATTAGTTGAATTCATATTTTTGGTTAATTTCATCATTATCTATTCGTCCAGGGGCAAAAGTGTGTTTCTCTGGATTAGTGCTAACACAGGCAAGAGGCTCCACACGACAAAAGGTAAACGTCTTTTTCATCGATACCTTCCTGTGATCAACGGAACACTTAGGGCATATGGAATATGTCATGGGCAAGAACGTTTATTTAGTCGTCTAGGACTTTCAAAGTTTACCTGCTATCCGGCGTAACGGAAAGTTGGGTTCCCATTCTGAAACATCAGGACTTCTTGACATAATTTGAACTTACCTTCGTCCCGCCAAGGCGGGAGAATAATGGGTTTTGGGTTATTGTGCACAGCGCTTTTCGGAGGTTATAACCTAATCACAAATTCAAGCAAAAGATACACATCAAAACTCAATAATAACAGAGAATCGCTGTACGTATCTTAATCTTCCAAAGTCAGAATAAGCATAGTCTAAAACCATTGTTGTTCCACCAGTGAGATTTAGATTGATTCCGCCACCACCGGTAAACCCTTCTTCTGAATCGTTATTGAACAGAGATTTATAACCAAATCTTAAAGCCGCATAATTAGAAAATAGATATTCCATTCCTATATTGACGCTTTCGGCGTTGTCGCTGGGGTTAAAAGCTTCAACGGCGAATGTCAATTGGCTATTCTTGTATTTGAACACATCCATAGCAATTCCAGCTCGGAAAGCCAACGGCAAATCAAAGCTACCGGTCTGAAGTTCCGAAACAATCCTATCGTTACTGCCAA
>JADFRD010000029.1 GCA_022561485.1 Fidelibacterota bacterium
ATAATGATAATCGACAATAATGTTATCCGCCAGAAGAGCATAACCGCGATATGTAATACTACTACTACTGGGTACCAATACAAGAACAACCGCCGAATCGCCCGGGATTGGCAGCAGGTAGTCACCCACGACATCATGGGCGATAAAGGAATTAGCAACAGCATCGTATAAATCCATTGGATCCGGTCCGGCGGCAACCAAAACCGACTGTTGAGTATTATGGGGATTATAATATAGATAAGACGGATAAGCCTCATCGTGAAAATAATCGGTTGCCAACAGGTCGATGCGCAAAATGGCGCTGATATTGGTTGTGTCAACCAAAGCGCCCAGAATACCCACATGCGAAGCGCCGTACAGGGCAAAATTAGTCGGCGCCCATTTGCCGCGAACGGCATCACCGGTAGCCAGTGGACTGATGCCCCCCCGCCCCTGATTACGAAGACCTTCGAAGCTGATGCAAAAAGTGGAATCATAGGTAAGCGCCCAAGCTTCACCATCCTGGTTTTCTACCGGCAGACCATTGGCATAATAATAACGGGAGGCATTAACGAGATTCAGCAGCCATTTACCGATTCCCCGGGCGAAATGATTATCATATCGCACCAGAGGCGCCAGCGCGCCGGCTGATTCATAAGTACCCATGGTAAAAGCGTACCCATCGGAATCGGTGGTGCTGCCGGCCAGTCCGCCACAATCATAGTCGTTCCAGTTTCCGGTCACAATACCCCAACCGGGCCGAGCGTCGTTGGGACCGTCGCTGGGGCCAAAACACCAATCGACTAGTTTGCCGACATCATAGTTATAATTCATCTCCGCATTCATGCGCGCGGCGGTATAAGCTCCGTATGGTAACAGAATTTCATAAAGAGGATTGTTATTTCGCGCCTGCAGATATTCCATACCCCATTCGGCTGCTTGGAGAAAATCAGAACCACCGGTTTTTACCCAAGCCATATATTCCAGCCAGGCGATCCCGGCCGCTGCATCCGGTTCGCGATGCCCATAGTAAACCGGACTCATGGACTGAAAATTAAAGTAGGTATAGTTAAAATCGGGTATTGCGGTTGAACTGCCCCCCATTGCAACGCTGGCTTGATACCACTGTTGCGCTACAGAAATAAACTCCAGGTTAAAATTATTTTCCGCCGGGTACATATCATAGAGCTGGTAGAATAAAATATTCGGTGACAGATCGTACCAGAATGATGCGCCCCAGCCGTCCGGGGCGTTATTCAGATAGATACCACACGAATTCGGTGCGAAATATTTACGGCACATTTGGACCCAATTGGAACCATTCTGATCGCTTTTATCCAAACCGATTAGCGAGGCAGACACAACGGCCGCCATGGTATTGATCGCTTCACCACTGTTATTACTGCCCCCCACATAAGAAGGCAGACTGAAAGTAGGTTGCGCATCGATCGTATAGACCGAATCCCATTCGATCAACGGTAAATAATCACCGGTCTTGGTAAAATCAAATACAAACTCGTCGTAATCTATTGCAACCTGTTTCCAGTCTCTTATTTCAAATGGCAGAGGCAGATTAGGCATTAATTCAACCCGATCAATCGTATACTGTTCATCCGGCTGCGAAAAACAGATTCCAATAAAGCCCAACAGACAAATGGTTTGTTTTGAGATTTTCACTACCTAACCTTTCAAACCGGATGTTGCCATACTGGCGATAAAATGGCGTTGCAGCACGAGATAAATAATGATAATCGGAAGGGACATTAGAGTTGCCGCCGCGAGTTGCGTACCCACCTGTGATTCGGCTTGGCCACCAACTGCATACAGAGCAACCATTTGCGGCATGGTCATCATTGATAATTTGCGTACCACAATCATTGGCCAGAGGGCTTCATTCCAGATACCCATGAAGTGAATAATTCCGACCGTGATCAAGGCAGGCTTTGAGAGCGGCCAGAAAATCCTGAATAGAATTCCCAATTCACTTAACCCATCAATCCTGGCGGCGTCAATAAGATCATTTGGTATCTGCATGAAAAACTGGCGGAAGAGCAAAATCGCGAAAGCACTCATTGTGTACGGAATAATAAGAGCAGCATAAGAATCTACCCAGCCAAACTTCACCATCAGCACATACAGCGGAATCAGAGTAAGCTGGAAGGGTAAAACCATTGTAAAGAGAATAACATTGAAGATGAGACTGCGGCCACGGAAGCGAAGGCGCGCCAACGCATATCCGGTCATTGAACTGAGCACCAAAACGCTGAAGGTCGAAACAAGCGATACAATTATACTGTTAAACAAAGCCCGGAAAAGCGGGATTTTACCCAGCATTATTCGGTAGCTATCGAGTGACCAGCTACTACCAAAAGGACTAAAATTCATCACTTCAATTTCGGGTTTTAAAGTACCGCCAATCATCCAGAAAAAAGGATAAATAAACATCAACGCCAGCATGGCAAGTAAACTAATCAGGAATATTTTTTTAATTTTACTTTTCATCTAAACCTCGCGCTCCACAAAGCGGCGTTGAATAATTATCACTCCCATAACAATGATGGCCAGGGCAAAGCCGATGGTGGCTGCATAACCCATGCGGAAGAATGAAAATGCCTGGCGATAAATATATAAAACACCGGACAGAGTAGAATTCATTGGACCGCCACCCGTAATAACATATGGCTCAATAAACAGGCTGAATCCCCCCAGGGTAGATAATATCAACACCACCATAAAAACCGGGTTTATCGCCGGTATGGTAATATGGAAAAACTTTTGCACGGTTGAAGCGCCATCAATATCCGCAGCATCGTATAAGTGTTTTGGAATACCTTGCAATCCGGCCAGAAAAAGTACCACGTAAAGGCCGATATTCTTCCAGGTTGCCATCATCGCGATCGAAGGCATAGCCCAGCTCGGATCAGTGACCCAGGGGACCGGATCGATACCAAATTCATATAATACCTGGTTCAATATTCCCAGATTGGTGGAAAACATTTGTTTCCACAGGATAGTGACGGCAACACCGGACACGACAACCGGGAGAAAAAAGGCTGCTCTGAAAACGCCCTGAGCAGGAATTTTGCTGTTCAGAATGGCCGCCAGTACTAAAGCGAACCCCACTTGTAACGGAACATGAATTATTAGAAATATCAATGTATTTCCAATAGATTTCCAGAACAATGGGTCACCGCCAAGTTCGAAAATATTGCTTAGCCCTACCCACTCAAGCGGCCCCACAATCGACCAGCGATGAAAAACCAACACGAAGGAAAAGATTAACGGATAGGCAAGAAACATAGCGAAAAAGATATAATAGGGTGCAACAAGCATGTGTCCCGCCCGTTGCTCACCACCGATATTTATCACTGCTGGAAACTTCATATCAAAGTCCCCGGGCCTTCAATACGTTAGCGCTCCTTTTTACGGCTCGTCTAACACCCTGCTCCGGATCTCTCCGGCCTTGAATACAAACCGCATCAAACTGTTCATTAATAGCGTCAAATACTTCCTGTAAAGCCGGATTCTGGTCAAAACCACGTGTATAAGGCACCAATTCGGCAAATTGTTTCATCATTGAATTTTTTTCGAAATATGGAACATACAGAGAGTCTGTCAGCAGGTTTTTTCTGAGAGGCAATTGAGCGCATATTTCAAGTAAACGCAGGTCTGCTTGGCGTGAGATAAGGAATTTCACAAAATTCCAAGCTGCTTCCGGGTGTTTGGTTGTAGAAAATATTCCAATACTTTTCGGATCACCGAAAGTGTAATGATCACCTATAAAATCATCCGGCACCGGAATAGGACCGAATGCATATTCGAAGCCGTCGGGTTTAAATCGTTCGGTATGTGAAATATTCCAGGGGCCGGTTATATGAGCGGTTATGCGACCCTGTAGGAATTGATCACCGATCCAAGTGGAATTGGCGTACCAGCCTTCCCGGAAACCACGCGCAAAAAATGCGAATATATCCCGTGTAATCTGGTTGTCAAAATTGATTTCACGGTTGTTTTTTAGAATGGTTTGACCACCGCTGGCAGCGATAAAAAAGGGGTAGAAATCAAATAGACGTTGGCGCCATTCCGAGATGATGTTGATATCTCCCATCCAGCGATCATCCCGTCCATCGCCGTCCGTATCACCGCTCACCAGTTCTGCCAGTTCCGCCCATTCCGACCAGGTAACGGGCAGATGATCGTAACCAACTTCTTTAAGGATACCCATATTGTACTGCACCATAATTGGATTTCCTTTCCAGGGTATCTGGTACAGCTTTCCATCCGCAGCAACAAAAGTACGGAGTAGATCTTCCGGAATACGTTGAGCGAGATAATCACGCCCATCATCGAAATGATCAACGGGAACAAGAACGTTGCCTTTAGCCAAAAGCGGAACAATAATCGGGGGGACATTTGAACAAATGTCCGGAGCGGTACCGCCGGCCGCCGCAATAATCAGCACCTCTTCGCCACTGCGCCCTTCCGGGAGCGGCTGCAGGATTACCTGTGTATCGGGATGAGCAGTATTCCATTCGGAAACAAGTTCCTTGGCTAGTTCGATTTCATAGGGATTGGTGGAGGACCAATAGGTCAGACGCACAAATCCTTCCGGATCAGAAACTTTTCCGCAGCCTCCGAAAACGAACAATGCAATGAATAGTAAACCAAAAAATGATCGATTTATTGATAACAGCATTTTGGTCTATATTTACAATGTATATTATTAATACGTTGCATCTGCAGGTACGATTAGCTGTAGTCTAAAATTGTAAAAAGAGTGTAAATCTTTGAACACCTTCTAATCGACCAAAATCAGCGTAAGCATAGTCAATGACTAAGTTACTTCTATTAAGATATTTTGGTTCCCAATTTCTCCCGCCATCCTCTGTACGGTAAATTTTCCGGATAAAATCAAATTCCCCCGACTCATCCTCCTCATTCAAAGCAGTTGATAACCATCCGGTGTCTCTGTTATTAAAAGTAGTAATATCTGCAAATTTGAATTCGATTGTATCACCGGGCAGAAAATGCATGTCAATCTCTTCCCAGGTTTGGGCAGGGAGCCCCTGGCAGAATATGAAAAAGAAAAAGGGGTACATAAATCGTGATATATTTTGTTTAATATTTATCGTTAGTTCTCCTTGATGAGTTTATTTATCTCTTATTTCATTTCAATTTTACGCACTTCTTCACCGCTGTGAATCCATCCGTTTGCAGGCGATAGAAATACAGACCGGAACTGGAATTGTCAGCATCCCAGACGATCGAATAATATCCAGCTGGTTGATATTCATTGACAATTGAATCCACTAGACGGCCCTTAATATCGAAGATTTCCAGTTTTACATTCCCAGGTTCGGTGAGTTGGTACCTGATAGTTGTCAGAGGATTAAAAGGATTAGGATAATTCTGAGTTAGATAAAATTTATCCGGAACTTTCTCTTCTTCGCTAGTTACAGCCAACGTGCTTAAATCTGCACGATACAGCACCAGCGTTTTATTATCCTTATTGCCAAAAATATAAGCCACTTTATCCTTCTTCAGTATTATTAATTTTCCAAGTGAAGAATTAAAATCACCTAATTGTACCTCCCAGGTCTGACCACCATCAGCGGTTTGCATGACTCTTCCACCACTTGCCAATATCCATCCATGCTCTTCATCCAAAAAACCAATGTCATTAAACCCGAACTCATCCAGTCCGGTAAAACCTTGCCAGTTCCAATGTTCTCCACCATCTTCGGTGGAGTATATTATATTACGTAAACCTGTGACGGCGAAACCTTTAAGCGAATCAATAAAATCTACTCCTGACAATTCCATAAACATCAATGAATCCTGATATTGCCAAGTTTTTCCTCCATCGGTTGTATTGGCCAAATACCCGGAATCAGTAGCGTAAATATTGCCGCCACTGACCATCCAGCCCAGACTGTCATTGACAAAGCAGACATCGCTTGGAGTTTCATTTTCAAAGGAATCATTACTCTTTTCCCAAGTATAACCGCCGTCCGATGTAAACCAGCGCTTATTATTGAATGCAATTCCATTTAGATCATCAAAGAAGTGAATCCTAGATATGCGATATAAAAGATGTTCATCATTAATTCTACTGTTAATCCACGTTTCACCGCCATCTTCGGAAATCAAGGCCCCGGCAACGCTGTCATTGTATATGGCAATGAAATAATCTGGCTCCATTGAATAAATTGAATAAGCCTTAGCATATTCAATAACCAAGTCACTTCTATTAAGATATTTAGGTTCCCAATTTTTTCCGCCATCCTCTGTACGGTAAATTTTCCGGTTAAAATCAAATTTCCCCGACTCAACCTCCTCAACCCAAGCAGTTGATAACCATCCGGTGTCTTTATTGGTAAAAGTAGTAACATCACTCCACTTTAATTCTATCGTATCACCAAGTGGGAAATGCATATCAATTTCTTCCCAAGTTTGGGCGTATAGTTCCTGGTAAAGTATGAAAAATAATAAGGGGTACATAAATCGTGATATATTTATACTGATATTCATTTTGTTAATAAAAACTAATACATTGGAATGTTTATCCATATAATATTGATAAACACTTTAAAACTGTAAAAACAGTGTAAATCTTTGAACATCTTCCAACCGACCAAAATCAGCGTAAGCATAGTCGATCCGAATCGTTGATGAGCCAAACAGTTTGTAGCGCAGACCGCCACCCAGCGTGAGGCCCTCTTCGGAATCTTGTTGTCCAAGAGCTTTATAACCACCCCTGATGAAGAAGGTATTAAAAAACCCCCACTCAAATCCGGCATTCACACTTTCGGTATTATTGATAGGATGTATGGCATCAACGGCCATCACCAACTTTGTCGCTTTTGAATTGAGGAAAGTATAGGAAACGCCGAATTGCATATTCAACGGTAAGGGCCATTCATCGGTTAACAATTTCCCCATAATACGGTCGTTATTTCCATCGATAAGAGGATCGGCATCATAATAAATGATTAAATCACTGCCGTCCAGCTGCATTGACGAACCGAAATTGCTGATACAGGCACCGATGACCAAACTTCCCAAACCGGTGTGGTACAGCGTACCGATATCCAGAGCAATACTTTGAGCTTGCTCATGCCAGATCCGCTCACTGATATATTTAACATTCATCCCAAGGGAAAACCGGTCGGTCAGATTTTTTGCATATGATAACCCAAAGACCAAATTAGAAGCATTAAAAAACTCACCGGTACCGTCTGCATATTCCACCGTTCGGACTTCCATGCGCGGGATCGTAACCGAGGTTACAAAAGCCCCAAAACTGCCGTATCGCTGTAGTGGTATTACCACTCCCACATGATTAAAATTGACATCGATCAGCCAATCAATATGCTCAAAGATAAATTCACCTTTACGTAATCGGCTGATGCCGGCTGGATTCCAATAGATCCCGGAAGCGTCATTTGCGACTGCAACAAAAGCACCGCCCATGGCGACGGCACGCGAACCTACACCCACTTCAAGGAAGGATGCAGCTGTTGTTCCCACACCAGTATTACCTGAAGCTGATACGGGTAAGCAACTTAAAATAATTGCCAACAGAATTGTTAATTTTGCCTCATTCCACATAATTTTCTCCAAAGTAATCACGGTAATAAGGTGCTAACAAAATTTATCTTACGTGAAAGTCCGGTGCTTGAAGTGACAATGCTGTACAAAGCGCTGGTATCAATGTTGATTTCCGAAAAACCACGCAAAGTGGATAGATAATCGGCATAATAATTGCCAAACTGTTTTTCCAACTGCGTACTATCTGTCATTTGGTTCATAAAATCAGTATAGATTTCCCGGCGCACCCGGTTCGCCAGTAGTTGTTCACTCCAATTTCGGTGTTCCTTTTTAACAGAACTGCGTTCCGCGAGCCCTTCGGCCAGGCCTTGTTCGGACAGGACAAAATCGCGAATATAAATCGCTGCAACATTTTTAACACTGGCCAATACGCTGGAATAATTGGTATAGTTAATCGGCAGCGGTTTAATCCTAAAATGGAAAATAAAATCTTCAACTGTCCATGAATAATCACCAAAATTGGCCAATGCTTCATTTAATAAACGAGTGTCCTCATTGACCATGCCTGGAAACTCGATCTCCCGCTGCAATCTCAATTCGGAAGGAATATTTTGATATGCCTGCCAAAGATAATCGCTCAGTTTTTTTAATCCATCGGATTTGAACCGCAGTTGCTGCGGAGCCATGATTTCACGCACAAAATCAAAAGCGAGGCGATGTTCCTTGCGACGCCTGATTACGGTTGCGATGGAGGCCTGTCTGGTAACATAATCACTTTCCGTTAGCATCATTTCCTGCTCTACGTCAACAACAATAAATTGGTGGTATTTACCGGCGTCTAATACCGGTTCCGAGGGTTGACCGAGCTCGAGCGTATACAATAATGTTTCAAGCTCTGCACGAAGGTCGTTCCATTCGATCAGATCGACCGGGCCATATTCAGGATGGTCTATCGTCTTTAGACCGGCCAACATTGGCGAGTGATCAAGCTCGAGCAATTTACCGGCTGTCAATTGATTGTCGGGCAGGGAATTAAATTCGTAATGTTTGACCAATAAGGTCTTTTTGCCGAGTTGATAAGCCCGCCTTTTTTCGTCATCGCTAACTTGTACTGCAGCTCGGATATGATCTAGAAATAATTCACGAACAATAGCCGCGCGCCGGTAGTAATCTACAATGCGGTTAATCTGTTGATCCGTTGCAAACCCTTTTTGGCGGCCCACCCCGGCAAGCATAATGCGATCAATGAGTCCTTCCATAATCTGATCGTAGGCTTTTTTATCGGCTTGCTGGGTAATGGAAGTCGAAGCATATTCATATTCCAACGCAAATTCATCAACTGATATCTTACGGCCGTCAACTTCAGCAATGATTTTACCCTGATCAATTTCCCGTTCACAACCATATTGGAGCATTAGAATAGTTCCCAGGATCAAAAGCCCATAGTGATCTTTCAGGATCATTTTATGACCGCAAACTTCCCGGTTATTTCACCAATGCCAGGCGCATCCACATGGTAGAGATAAATTCCGTATGCGATTTCTTGTCCATCTTTTGAAAGCAAATCCCAGGATGCCATTCCATCCGAGGCAGTGCTGTGATGTTCGATCGTATCAACCAAATGCCCCCGAAAATTATAAATACGAATAGTACAATCTTGCGGAAGATTAAAGAAATGCAGACGCCGTTCACCACGGCCAAATTTATAATAATGCCGTGGTTCCCAAGTTACAGTAACCACGTAGGGGTTTGGTACGACATAGATATCTTTCAGTTCATTTTTTGCGCGAGTGTTACTGGAATCGGCGCCCTGAATGGTGAATCGGAATACATCACCTTGATCCCTGACAACCCAACTGGTATCAATTATCATATCACCACCAACATATGCAGTATCAAAAACCATGTCATATACCGTACCTCGAAATGGTTTCTTTATTTTCACCAGATAAGTTTCGCCCGCTTCAGGCGGGTCAACCGTAAGCCAGGTAGTATCGAGTACTGCGATACCCCCTTGATAAACAGTATCAATGCTCATTTTGCTGGCAAACTGTATGGTCCAACTCGGATGGGCACCCAGTACAAAGTCATTATCCGGAACAATGATAACAATATCATCACCATGACTGTATTTCTCATCTCCGTCGTTATCCATTAAAGCGTATTCCATCAGGAGTGAATCGGTAACGTTGAAAACTTCCACATTTGAAGGGTATGAACGAAAACCGAAATTCGAATAAGTATAAGTAAATACGGAATCGTAATCATGGAAAGTGATTTCAAAATCCGCTGGTAATGGTAAATTCCATTTAAAGTTCAAAATTTCTTCCCAATCCGGATTCATGCGATTCTTAACCTCATAATCCGAGGAACCGACAATCCATCGACTTTGCTCCTTATCCCAGAGAACGGTAGTGTCGTTATAAACAGACACTACTATCCCATCAAAATTTGGACTTTCCTGACCTTTGAGAGTAACCAATATTGAATCAATTACAATCGAATCTTTGACCACATCTCGTATCACAAAATAAGGCATGGTACTGTTATGGAATTTTGTTTCCTCAAGAAAGGTCATTTCATAGGTAGTTTGCCCCGACCGGACGGAGTAATCTTCAACTATCTGGATATCTACAAAACCGGTACCTGGCCCAATATGTTTTAATTCATCAATCAACTGGGGTTCAATGTAGCCGGCTGTAGCGGGCCGCGGTGTCGCTCCCCCGGTATTGATATCGAAAAAGGTAACCACACCCACAGAATTTGTTTTTATGATTGCCGAACATTCCGAGGGCGGTATCCCTTCCGCTCCGGTCGATGAATAACTGACTAAACCGTAATCATAACTTACTACCGCATAATAATACGTCTGTCCATTTTGCACGTCATAATCAATCCAACTGTGTTTTAACCCGGAATCGGTGCCAAGATTAAATTTTATACCAAATATATCTATCGGATGAGGTCCTGACTTTCCGTCTTTTAAATCAAATTGAGCCACCGGTTTCCTAAAGGTCAGGTTACCGTAGGAATCGGTAATTACTTTATTTTCCAGGAACTGCGGCTCAGTACTTTTATAAATCATGTAGCCTTCAAAATCGAATTCCTGCAAGAATGGATCAAATGATTTTTCGGCTATGTCATTCCAAATCAAGGTTACCTTGCCATCGCCGGGCAGTACGTTTACAGTCGGTTTAAGGGGTGGTTTGGAAAAGCGGTAATCCGCATTATAGATTTGCTGCACAGTACGTTTATTTTTAATCAAATCATCCAGATCTTCGCCAAACAACAGCGCCATGGAATAACGTTCGGTTTGCCCGACTACCAAAGGAAATGTGCCGGAGGAAAAAAACATAGCTAGATTATTTGGCCGCAATATCTGGTCTTGTGGTGGCAAAGCTCTTCGGAAAACATCCCAATTAGCTTCATCATTTTTCAACTCGTAATAGTGGGTAGCAAATACTTCGAAACCCGTTAAACCGATTTGATCGGATTCATCGGGATCTGTTTCGTTGTAATTGGGCTCACCATCGGTAGGGAACCCATCCCCTTCTCCTACATCCGGACCCTCATAATGCAAATCAAAAGGACCTACCCCATCTTCCCCCAGATCATCATTCAATGGTTCATCTTCATCCCATACCCCATTGGCATTCATATCCGTGAAAGGAGTCCAGTCGCAATCCTCATCTTCCGACCAGTGAGGACGTGGTGGTCGTAAATAATAATCGGTGAAGCGGTCCCATAGATCACCTTCAAAACCATAGGGAAATTCTGCTAAATATACCCCTGGACCGTCGCTGTATCTTTTTTCATCCGTGATTCCATCATTATCGTTATCAATATTGTCTGTCTCAATTCCCGGGCTTTCCAGAAAGGCATATCCGGCATAACCCACCGGGGACCAATTGCCCGGTGTCCCGATTCCATCAGTGTCATAGGCATAGGCAATATCAAGGTTTGTATCATATTCACCGATATCATCGGCGCCGTCTTCTACACCACCGATGCCCCAATCGATATATTGTGCATAAAATGTCTTGTCATAATCGTGGGTTGATTCATTGGTAATATTGTACAGCCAAAAAATACAGTCCTCAGCTAAAACCTGACTCCACTGAAAACCACGTGCTTTTACCCACAGGCCCAAACCACCGCGGGTAGAATCATTCTCATCGCAATAGTAATTCATTTCCAAGTTTGGTTCCTTATCGGGATCATCACAAAAAACGAACACTGTCTCCAGATCGGCGTTGAAAATACCTTTTCCAAAATACCCGTTCCAGTACCCATCCCAGGAATCCGGTTTATCCAACCAGTGCGTTGGCCAGCTTACCGGTTCGTTGCTCATGGCCGGTACTTTATTTTCACGCGTGTCCATATTAAACCAATAAGGACGCGGTTCAAAACCCCATGGTATACCTTCAGGTGATGTATCCACAAACTCACGGTATTGTGTTTCCATCGGATGAATCAAAACACTGTCACTATTCACGACTTCAGCCGATACAATCAGGGCTACGCCATCACAATAATGTTTTCCCAAAGACGGCCAATTGGC
Organism: Fidelibacterota bacterium; assembly: GCA_022561485.1. Classification (GTDB taxonomy): domain Bacteria; phylum Fidelibacterota; class Marinisomatia; order Marinisomatales; family TCS55; genus JADFRD01. Next base: position 12,092 of record JADFRD010000029.1, read on the forward strand.
AGATGGTTCATTGGGGTAATCGGTCACCTCTCCATAATTTTTAAATAGTGTTAAAACCAGGTTTCCATTCATCAAACCTATCCGGCGATATATGGCATTGCCACGCATATCCAGGGGCGTCTGAGCCATTATTGAATCAAATAGGAATAGGATTAAAAATCTGAATCAACCGGAATATATTTTGTCTGCCAATCAAAAAATATTTGAGCTTTTTAAGCGACATACGATTAATCTTTACCTTATTGTTTGTTGAATTGCCGAATTACAATCCAAAAGAAATACCCACAATAATTCTGCGCGGTTCATAATAATAATCCGGTCGGGTAAAATATTCTTCTTGGGTCCTGATTCCTATATAAGACTCAAAATTCATTTCATAGGCGTACTCGGCTGAACCACTGGAATTGAATACTTCTTTATTATTCCTAGCATCCAAGAGATTATAAATTTTTAAATAGGGATGCAACGTGCTGCCGCCAAGATGAATATCTTTGGTTATGTTTAAATCAATTGTCATGGTCATCGGTTTCCGTTCACCATTTTTAATACGGTTCGCATAACGCGGCGATGATCTGGTATAGGGTGTTCCACTACCGAGTCTTCCAATAACACTGATATGGAAACCATTCTGATCAGTAGTAACGCTGGCATTTAACGAATGGGTCTGATCCCAGTCCAAAGGTTGTCTCTTCTTTTCTCCCTGGATTGGCGGATCCTGTCCCTGATTTAACCATTCATCATTTGGATCGGAAGCATTACCAGTGACCACCTGATAAGTATAATCGATTGAAAAACCGAAACTGCCGGCGTGGCGTTGAAACTGTTCCAAAGCGATTGTTACACCTTTAGTATTCGCATAATCCGTATTTATAAATCGCCAAAATTTTCCGCCATATACATCGTTTCGAGTCTCTTGGCCAATTAAATCACGACTATCTTTGTTAAAACCGGTCAGTTCGATAGTCAGATCGCTGGTCAAGGCCTGTTTAAATCCAAGTTCATATTGAACGGTTTTCTGCGGCTTTAATTCCGCATTGCCCATGGCATTGAACCGTCCGCGGGGTGGTTGTTCTCCGGCAATTTGTATCAATGCCACCTCAAATTCCGGATTGACATATAGATACTCAAAATTCGGTACCTGGAAAAAATGGCCGTAGGAAAAATGAATAACACCTTCATCTGAAATGGGATAAGCAATTCCAAACCGTGGACTTATTTGCGAAGATGAGCGCGCTTTAATCCTATTGGCAGTCCTGGTATCATAGTACTGGTCCAGCACAACTCCATCCGGGTTAAAGAAATCATAACGCAAGCCGGCATTAATGATCATTTCACCGATTTCAATTTTATCCTGAATATAAGCCGCTATTTCGTGCGGGTAATGGTTGTAGGCATTATTATACGAACTGGTTTGTGGTGCAATCCGTAAACTATCATTTTCATCAAAAAAGAGATATTTTTCATGTAACCATAATTTATAAGATTTATAACTGATGCCTATATCAATCTTTTGTTGTTTGTTAATCTGGCTGGTTAAATCCAATTTAATAACATTGGTCAGGATACTGCGCCGGTGCTGCCACATTCGCATCCCCCCGGTTGAAAAACCGGTAGCGCCGGTGCTCGTCAAATAGGATAAAGGTACATAACGGGAATCGTTGCTGTCAGCATAAACGTACTGTCCGTATCTGGAATACATCTGGGACAGGTTGACCACTATAAAAGTACCGGGCGAAAAAATATGATTATATTGAATGGAATTCTGATAGTCTACACTCGCACGTTGATAATTACCCTCCGGATTATACTTAAATAGTTGATCAAATTCACGGAAATCTTTTTTCTGGTAGAGTGAGAAAATATTTATTTTATCGTGACTCGAGAGTCGATAAGTGAGTTTACCATTCAGAGTAAGCTCTTGCTTGGGGTTCATGGGAACATATTCACCGTCACCGGTTGATACAATTACCGGATTATCCGGATCGCTGAAATCAGACAGATCGCTGGGAACAAATAAACGCTGACCATAAATCCAGCCGTCATTTTTATATAAGCGTCCCAATGCAAAAAAAGTTAGTTTTTTCCCCAGACCAATGACTGGCCCACTAATATTGAATTTAATATTTTGAATCGCCGTTGGATGAAATTTATCAATGTAATTATATAATTTGGTATTGGTACTAAAATAATTTCCACTAAAATAGGATACTTTGCCTTCAAAATTCCTCTGCCCCTCCTTGGTAACAACATTGATTATACCGGACATGGCCTGGCCATATTCTGCATTAAAGGTGCCGCTGATAATTTCCACCTGCTGAATCATATCATTATCAAGTTCGAATAAAGCATCACCGGAATACATATCATTCATTGGAATACCATCAATAATATACATGACTTCATTTGAGCGTCCTCCTCTGAAGTGCCCCTCATAGACACCGGCTTGCAGACTTAAAAGATCAGCAAATTCCTCAATCTGTAATTGCTCAATTTGATCGCTGCTAATTCTGAAGGTTGTGGAAGTGGCATCCAATTTAACAGCTGGTTCACGGGCATAAACTACAACTTCTTCCCCCTGCAGAGTTGAGATTTCCATATTAAAATCAATGGTAGTAGTCAGATCGATGATTACTTTGACATTCTTCTGGACTACATTCTTATATCCAATCATCGAAGCACGCATTGTATGAACACCGGGGCGGATATTCAAAATCATGTAATATCCATCCGAATCAGCGGCAGCGCCGAGGGTAGTACCTTCGACGATTACATTGGCGCCAATCATTGGTTCTCCCGTTTCGGCGTCCAGTAATCTACCGACTATTTTACCTGTTGTTCCCGACATTAGCGCTACTGGAAAAGCCAGAATTGCCAATATGAAAAGAAGCCTTTTGATCTTCATTGAATTCTCTTTCAGCCAGGTTACGAGGTTTGAATTAAACGTTATTATGGAGCCGGCGTCAACGACGCCGGCTCCATTTTAAAGTAGAATTATCGAACCAACAACATTTTCTTGGTGATTCGAGTATCCTTTGTTATCAGGGTGTAGATATACACACCTGAAGAAACTGGTTGACCAAATTCATTTTGGGCATTCCAGGTTATTTGATATCTACCTTGTGAATGAACACCATTAATCAGAGTATTTACTTTCTGACCTAACAGGTTGTAAATAGTCAGATTTATCCATTCATCATGCGGTACGGCAAATTCAATCGTCGTAACTGGATTGAATGGATTAGGATAGTTATGACTTAATTCGAAATCGGTTGGAAAATGGTAGGATTCATTACCATCATCAACTGACACCGTTATTGTTGGCGTCGCTACAACCATCTTCATTGCACTGAAGTTATCGAACCAGGCTGTCCCGGTGGGATTGGATGTAAAGCGTGCCCGGACTGAAATACCGGTCGCATCATCCGGCGCCTGCTCCGCTACCACATAGTGTGTCCAACCTGTGGCAGGATCGCGCTGATCTATGTACACGAACTTGTCACCACCGGCTACCGACCACTCCGTAGCAATATCCCCTGTATGGAAAAAATAACACAGGGCAATCCGTTCGTCAAGCCGTTCCCGGAGGATGTACGTGGGCTCAAAAGCAGACGAATCATTCACATCGGCCGTTTTTACCCAGACACCTATCTTGTACCACTCACCCGCTTCCACCGGTTGGGGAATCGAATAGTAGACAATCTCCGATGTCGATGATGTCGTGTCCGGTTTGAACAACTCCGATGCATAACTCCCGCTATGAGCCTCATTATCCGTTACCGTGCCGTAGGAACCATTACCGGAACCATACCAGTTTAACCAGCCCTTGATCGTCTCGGCATTGCCGTTAAACAGACCCATCGACCAGGGATCGGATCCACAACCGATATTGTCAAAGTAGACCGTACCGGTCGCATCCTTCCCCATAATGGCTTTTACTACCACCGAGGCCGGCTCTTCAGTCAGAATGGCCACGCCCTGGATTTGAGCCCAGTCGACACTGGCCGAACTTTGATCCGCCCATATGGTCTGGGTCGTCAACTCCGCCCCTGCAGCATTCTTAAACTCAAAGATTACACCAATCTTGGCGTCATCATTCGCAGGCGATGTGTTCACTCCTACCGTCTTTACATAGGCACTCAACGAGTAAGTCGCCGCTGCGGCATTATTCCAGTACAGATCGGCGTTGTTATCCGATATCCAGCCAACGGCATTATTGGTGGCTCCACTCTTCGTTACCTTGAACGAATAAAAACCACCATAGACTTCCGTTTGTTCCCAGAGGAGTTCATTATTCAGCATGGCATTATACCCAGTCCAAAAGGCCGGTGTTTGATTCTCAAAACTGGGGTTAACCAATAAGTTTTCTGCAAATAATGATCCAGTGAATAAAACACTGATAATTATTATTACATTAACTTTATTCTTCATGTTAATCTCCTTTGCTATTAATTACACTTTCCAAATTAATATTAAACCGTGCCTTTCTATTAGAATTGCCTCATTAATTAATTAATTGCAATTCAATATTCAGCATTTGTTTTCCATCAATGCGGAAAGCTATCTTTGTTGGTGATTCGATTACCACACTATTGGGAATCGCGTCCCCCTTTACATTATGAGGAAACTCTAGCGTTCCCTCACGTTCCACGTCTGAATGATTCAATACAATTATCTTCAGACGTCTTGTTTCCAAGTTTTTCCAAATTCCATATTCCAAATCCTGACCATCAAACGCAATTTCAGTCCTTTTCCCGTGCAACTGCCAAATGGATTTGTATAATTTCTGCAGAAATTGATCTACCTCATCCCCTGGGTTACTCAAACCAATCATTTCCAGGGGATAGGGAGAATAGAAAAACTGCCCCTGGCCATATTTCTGTCTGATCAGAACCGGGTGCTGATCTTGGTCTGCAAGTAGAATATCACCCTTAACATCTACAATTGGGCAATAAGCCAAATCCGGACTTCGATTTGCCATAGATAAATAAAATTTTGTATCAGTTTTGAAATCAGCCCAATCCTTTACAATACCAATATCTAATGATTGCCAAGTTCGCTGAGCAGGCAGTCCAAATTTCAAATCGGACGTAATTCCAAATACCTCTTCCCAATCCGGTATCCAGCTATCTTGGGCAAAACTGGTATAGAGAGTACCTCCAGCTTTGACATATTGGATTAATTTTTGCCAGAATACTGCTGTGAGCCTTTTAAAGCGCGGTAAAATCAGAACCGGATATTTACCTGGATCTAATTCCAGTTGATGGGACAGTTGACCGTTCTTTTCCAGTTCAACTGCTGGCTCAAGAAGCATTCGCGGACTAAGCCCGGCACGCTTCATATGACTAAATACATCAAGGTATAATGGATACCAGTGTAAAAATTCGGTATCATAATCGTGGGGGTATTTATAATAGTAATTGGAAGGAACCAGCAGAGCAATTTCAGCACAATCAATTTTTTCCCATTGAGGGGTGCACAACTCTCTCGCCAGAATGGAAAATTCGCTCATTACTTGTCCTGATGGACGTAATTCCCCGTTGGTACGAATCAGCCCAAAACGCATTTCAAAAGGATGATGGATATAGGGTCGATCTTCATAAAGGTCAAAATCTGAATAACACCAGTTCAGAGTGCCCACTGCCCCATTAATCAGCGCACTGTACAGGACTGTCCGGTAATAATTAGCCTGATTAAGCTCAGATCCCATGGTTGTCGAGTGACCGAACTCTTCTACAATTACAGGTTTTTGCCAGAACTGGGAAATATTGATTCTAAAAGCAGCCGTAAATGACTGATGCCACGGATTTTGAGATCTAGGGTAGAAATGCAAACCAATAAAGTCAATAAAATTTATGAATTTGCGGGTTTCAAAATTTTCTATATGGCGACTTGTTTCCGGTCCGCGGGCACCCTCCCCCAAGCTGACAGGTCGCAGTGGATCAATTTCTTTTATATATTCAGTGATCACCCTGCCCCAGTCGGCAATCTCCTGGGAACTACCGTTTGGTTCATAGTTGTAGATTTCATTGGAGGCTATCCAAGCCGCAACCGCGTCAGTATGTCGGGCGGCATTTACTATTGTCTGGACATATACTTTTTGGATTTCAAGTAATAAAGGATCCGTATAAAAATTGCGATTTTTACGCCAAGGGGTATCCCAATCCTCACCGGACATATGACCGACAAAAAAGGACGGTAATGTTTTGATACCCGCCTGATTGCAAAGCTGTAAAAACTTGATAAAGCGCTCCAGCATTATTGGGTCTACCCGTTTAGCAGTGGGCATGAAATCAGGCATAAAAAGAAAGGATCTATTGACGGTAAAGCCTAACGAAATCATTCTCTCCAAATCAATTTGTATTTGATCCGGACGCCAATCGGTCCACATCCGAATACCAGCATGAGCTGGCCAGTAATTGGGACCAATCCAGTATTCGCCCTGGAGATTGTAGCTGTCCTTAGAATTAATCATTGTTCGTGTCTGTTAAAAAGGTTGATTCACGAACCACCAGCTCTACCGGAATAAGTCGTGTCTGGTGAACACTGATACCATTTTGTATGCGATCAATGAGAAGTTTCAAACCTTCAACTCCCATTTGGACTTTTGGAACATTTACTGTTGTTAGGGGAGGATTTGTGAAGGCGGAAAAATTGACATTATCGAATCCGGTAACCTTGATATCCTTGGGAGCACTTTTATCAATTCTTTTAAGATATTGCAGGCAACCCGTAGCAGTTGTATCGTTGACACAAATAACCGCTTCCAACTCAGGTACTTTTTTCAGCAGGATTGCCAACCCACGGTCACCACATTCAACTGACGTTTCATAATCAATCAAATAATGATAATCTTCATTCTGAGCAATATGGCCAAGATTATTATTGACCAAGGCGATCTGATAACCCTCAAATCGTTCCTTAATGGAAGGATGGTAGAAAGAACCGCCTACAAAACCTATTTTGGTGATACCATTAGAAATAAGATGATTGATGATTTGCTGAACACCATTGCGATTGTCCATAAGAATGGAATCAAAATCAACACCATCAACCCGATAGTCAATTAATACAGTTGGTATCTTTAAGTCCCGGATACAATAAACCAGATCAACCGGTACACTGCCGGCAATAATGATCCCATCAACATCGTGATTGTTCAAAAATCTAGGGACACCGTGTGGAATGTCGATTTTTGCACCTACTGTCGATAGTAATATATACATATCGTGGTTCCGGGCTTCTAACTCTGCTCCAAGCAAAATACGGCTATAAAATGCCTCCGAACGTGACAGGTGTATATCAGAAATAATAAAACCGATGTTACCTGTTTGACTCGATGCTAATTGCTGGGCGGATCGCAACGGTTTATAATTGTATTCGTCGATAATTTTCTGGACTTTTTCACGTGTGTCATTGCTTACATAACCTTTACCGGAAATGACCAGCGATACGGTTGAAGTAGATACTTCTGCGAACTTGGCAATATCTTTAATTGTAATACTCAATCCAAAGCCTTATGATAATAATGTAGAAACGCTTCGATATTATTATCATATAATATAAATTCAAACAAAAATAATTTTAGTAAATAACCATAGCAGGAGTTGAATGAATAAATATCAGCTGGGAATCTTCGAGTATAGTGGCTTCGGTCAGTTTTTATTAAAGCATTACCGGACATTCAGTAAAAATTACTGTGCAAGCTGTCGTCGATTGGAGCAATTTATTTATTCAATTCCGCGATTATTAACTGATTGAATTTTCTATTACGAAACCGGAACCAACTCATTTCAAATATATGAATAATTATCATCGGCTTGTCACCTGTGATTTATGCGGTGGCGAAATTTCGGAAAGTGAAAATCTGGTGTTAGATTAATCTTTATTAATATGTATTATTCATTACAAAAAACACGCTTTGATTAACATACATTGAGCTCTTCAGCTTCACTCATAATAAACTACTATAGGCAAGGAAAAAGTACAAATTCATTATGTTGATTAATTATTTTAGTGTACTAATATATTATTGCTTTCGTTTCACTTCTTCGTCACTTATTACGCTTTAGCGTGGCTCGTTCCCCACAGATGTGATTAATGAATAAAGAAAATTAGGTAAAAATTCATGGAAAATAAATTTCGTTATTTAAAAATTGCCGTCCCTACCAAATCATTGATCGTTGTCGATTTGAAAAATGACCGCATCGATGGACAGATTGCTGCCTGTGTTCTGCAGGGGATCATCAATCGGGACCAAGAAAATAAAATTTATGTAACCAACACGTATTGTTATGACAATAAAAAAGGCGGCGCCACTCAAGTGCAGATTGCCGATCGATTTTTAGACTCCTTATTCAGTGATTTACCAACCGAACGGCTCACTCCGGTAAATGATGTTAACTGGCCGGGTTTTCGAGCGTTATTAAGAAGGTTCGCGGAACACATAAAAGGTCTTGTGATTTGGGACCCTCACCTCGAACAGGCCACGATCGAGGCTGCTACCACCGTAGCCGCCCAAACAGATGGACTAGTGGTATCACCCAAATTGGCACAGGCACTATCGGAATATAATTTTCCTGTTATCGTTGATTTTCGTAATCTGGCTTTTACAAATAACATTGATTGCCTTGACTGGTTGATCGAAAACTGGTTCGAAAAAGCCTGCCATAAGCTGGCCTTTACCTGGTCCCATATGACTACTGACGAGAAAAGCTGGGGAGCTGCCAATAAAGATTATGTTGTAGCGATGAAATTATTCACATATTATCTTGATATCACCGATGATAATGAAAGTGCATATTATGCAAAGGTCCTGCGCCGTTACCTACCGGGAACACCGATTCTGGGTTGGACTGATGAACGTTGGGCGGACGCTTTGTTCGCTAAACTTGGGTATTTTATGGTACCCTACATATCCGTGGAAAATCTTACTGTCCATTCATCATTTCCTGCCACAACCGGTAAACAGTCCGATCCCCAGCCGGCGGCTATCAATCATAATGGTGTATATATTGCTTTTTTTATTGCAGATGGCGACAACTTGTTGCATTCGATGATCTATGAACCGGACATAATAATGTCCAGCAGCAGCTATGATCAGATTCCTATGACCTGGATTATAAATCCTGGAATGGTAGACCTTGCTCCGCGACTGTTCAACTGGTATTACGATCGACTTGGTCAGCAGGAATTCGGTGCTATGCTCAGTGATGGACATCCCCACAGCGATCGTTATCAGGCTTTCAAGCGCTATTGCGAATTTTGCGAATATTATCTTTCCCGGGCTGGAATGCTTACATTGAAACAGATGGAGGAGTCCGAGGCAGTGGGCTGGAATGTTCAGCCCTATGTGATGAACAGTGGTTATGCCGGAATCTGCCCAAAGGGAATTGGTCCCTATGATTACCATATGGATGCTAACACTTTCCATATTGGCAGTGTAGAACTAGTGAATGCTGATTCTATTCGCAGATTAGTTCGCCAGGCGCCGACCAAAGGTCCATTGTTTTTCAGTGTTTTCTGCGGGACGGCTGTGGTGGATCAGCCCACAATTGTCCAATCTATCACCGAACAACTAAAGCAAACTGAAAGTGAAGATGGTGTAAGCTATTATTTTCTTCGCAGTATGGATTTGGGGGCAACCTACCGTGCATGGCTTGCAACAAGTAGTAAAAAATAAATAGGGCTCCTCAATTCTAAAGGACCTACTAATTGTCCTTCTTCATTTCATTACGATGGATTAATAGCGAAGCGTAGATAAATTCATCAACATTGCTTTGTAAAACATAAACAAACCACAGGTTTGAAATTAATAGAGTTCTGTAATAAAGCAGGATTTTATACGATAAAAGCGGAATTGATAAACACTTCATATCTGTGCAATTGACTACCATCGACGGAGTTATAATTTATACAACAAATTTGTTGTACAACAGTATTGTTGTATAATATATTCCGCATTGTATTCATGGAGTTAAACAAATGATTGACTTTGTAATTGGCGGTATTGCACTTAACGATGATTTTTTCTTTCGACGGGAATTCATCGATGATTTATGGGATTCTCTTCGGAAAGATCATGTCCTTTTAGTTGCGCCCCGCCGTATGGGAAAAACCAGCGTTATGTATTATATGCTTCACAATCCACAAAATAATATGTTACCGGTTCATTTGAACGTAGAACACATTAATAATCCCGGAGATTTTTTCCTGCATTTAATTGATGCTATTAAAGAACATCAACAGGACTTTTTTAACAGTACTCTTACGAAGACATGGAAATTTTTAAAGCAAGTCTATGATAGTGTTGATAATTTATCACTCTATGAATTTAAAGTAACGCTACGAAAATCCGACGATTGGAACAGAAACTGGAAACAGCGCGGAGATGAATTAATCAAGATCATTGAGAAAAGCGGGAAACCTTTGATGTTCATTATCGATGAACTTCCGGATATGATTATTGAGATGCAAAAAGAGCACGCAGACCAAGTAATACCCTTCCTCCACTATTTCCGAAATATTCGTCAGAAAAAATCCACAAAAATACGATGGCTGGTGGGAGGTTCGGTGAATATTCGCGGTACACTCGAACAAATCGGACAGATCAAATTAATCAATGATTTTAAAATTGAAATTCTACCACCTTTTACACATGGGGAAGTTGAAGAATTTGTGGAAAAAATGTTGACTGAACGTAAAGTACAATTTTCTGAAGATATCATTTTAAAAATGCAATCACTTCTCGGTACACCCATTCCAATATTTTTACAAATGTTCACTCAGGAATTATACAGATATTGGCGGAAAACGGGAAATTCACTCACACCGGAAATTGCCAACACCGTATTTAATGAATCACTGTTAGGTGAAGTGGCGCGTGATAAACTCCAGCACAATCGTAACCGGATTGAGCTTTATTATCCGGAAGACCAACGAGGACCGGCTGTTAAAATATTAACTGAAATATCCAAAAGTGAACATGGTATATCGAAAGATAAAATTAGCCAGCTATATTACCAAGTAAGGGAATCCAGACTAACTGAATATTCGGAAGCTCAGCTAATGAAAGGATTCGACCAATTATTGTATTTCTTAGAGACCGACTTCTATATTGAGGAAAACCCCGATCGGTTATTTGATTTTTCAAGCCGCTTGCTGAAACTTTGGTGGAGAAAAAATTATGCCTAAACAAAAAAATGTTACTACAACGGTAATTGGACTTTATCGCAGCGGGCTAACTTCCATTGACCGTCTGGAAAACACATCTATTGGGCGGGACGATATTGTCAGTGAATTCATTGACAAACTTAAGAGTCGGACGAATAGCCATCAGCATACTGTTTTCATCGGTCCTCGGGGGATTGGTAAGACACATCTGATTTCATTGATTATCAATAAAGTCAATGTCTCCCAACCACTATCGAAGCGCTACACCGTTATCCGTTTTCCCGAAGAGAATCATAGGATATTAACTTTCGCTGATTTTTTACTGGGTGTGGCCGAAATCCTTGGAGATGTTACCGACGATCAGGATTGGAAAGATATCTTCAACCGATTGCAGGAAGAAAATGACGATGATATCATTATTGATACAATCTTGCCAAAAATTAAAGCCTGGAATAAGTCCACAAAAAAGACCTTGTTGATTACTATTGAAAATTTAGATGCACTATTCACTCAACAAATGAAAAACATAAAATCGATCCATCAATTACGCAGTTTTCTGATGGACAACCCGGCAGCGCTCTTTATCGGTACATCACCGGTATTTTTCCCGGGGTTGAACGACATCAAGCATCCCCTTTACGACTTCTTCGACGTCCGTGTTATTTCTGAACTGGATGAAGACCAAACGCTCCAGTTAATCAAAACGAATTTGGAATATGATAACTGTATTGAAAGAATTGAGAAATTTGATCAGTTAATCCACAAAATAAAAGCAATACATGTAATGACCGGTGGGAATCCGCGATTGATTCTTCTGCTATATGGTTTGATTGCTCACGATAATATACTGGACGTGAAGCTGCAATTCGAGAAATTACTCGACAGCATTACTCCTTTTTATCAGGACAGGATAAAAGATTTGCCGCCACAAGAACGGGCGCTTCTGGAAACAATGGCGCTAATGAGGTCTAAATGGGAGATGCGGACGCCCGGTAATATTGCCCGTAAAATGCGTAAGTCGGCCCGGCAAATTTCATCATTGCTTACTCGAATGGTTAAATCAGGCTATTTACTGGTCGAACAGGCTCCGGACGGTGATAAACGATCCAAAGTCTACCGGATTAAAGAAGGGTTCTTTGATCTATGGCTGGCAATGAGTATGTCTCGAGTGCACCGCTTCTCCTTTCTGGCGGAATATTTTGAACGTTGGTATTCAGATAAGAACGAACGGGAGAAAAAACGAACGGAACTGTGGGAACGAATCAAAGCAAATAGTGGCAAAATTACGGAACAAATCCAAAAGGAAACGGACGAACTTCTGGGATATTTATCGGACATCGGATCGAAAGATGAACAAGTCCAGTCCAAAATGGAAATAGCGCTTGATAAATACAGAAAAGGTGATAATAAGTATTTTTCTGAGGTCATGAATGAAATCAAACCCTTAGTTAAAGGGAATATTGTCTTTACCTGGATGACTGATAAAATGGAAGGTTGGATCTCCGGTGAGAAGGAAGAGGAGGATATATACCAACGCTTCGAAACCATGATCGAATACTGGCGGCGTTACCGGTCAGGAGATTTGGAAAAGGCCGCCCAAATAGCAGCAAATCTGGGCTATGATTTCTCTCATGCCGGTCTCCATCGAATTAATATAACTTTTATGAGAGACACTCTGGATCAAACACAGGAGGACAAACAGAAACTGCCGATACTACTGAATATGGCAAATAGCCAGAGTATTTCCGGTAATTACGATCAGGCACATTCCACATTGAAAAAAGCACTGACAATCAGCCGAAAAATCGATGATAAAAGCAGGGAGGGCACTACGCTGAATAATACCGGTCAGATATATTTCATCCG
>JADFRD010000111.1 GCA_022561485.1 Fidelibacterota bacterium
AGTTGCCGTCCGGTGTCAGCGGGCTGTCTTTCTTCTTTTTGGTCGGATTTCCTGCATAGTATTTCAAGTGCCATTCAAGCAGGAATTGGTATGCCCCAATGAGGAACGAACCGGAACCGCAGGCAGGGTCGCAAATCTTTATTTTCTCAATATCTTTGGGTTTTTTGCCTTTGATGAGTTTGCCAACGGTGTTTTCTACAATATAGTCCACTATATACTTTGGGGTGTAATACACTCCTCCGGCTTTTCGCACTTCGGGCTTTTCCTCAATCTTGGCATGGTGGGCTTTTGTCAGCCGGATGGTCTTGCCGAGAAATTGCTCATAAACGCTTCCGAGAATATCGGCAGGCATTACGGAAAACTCGTATTCGCAATTCGGGTAGTAGAGTTCTTTGATGATATTCTTCATCACTTTGTTATCCACCGTGAGGGTAGGTGTGATTATGTCTTCTTTAAAGTCAAACAAACCCGAATTGTACTTTTTGTCTGCCAAGCGGTAAAGAGCAAACAGGTTTTGATAGATATCTCCTTTTTCTGCTGCTTTTTTCAGTTCACCATATTGCTCAACACCTCTGTCCTCACACATACGCAGGAAGATGATTCGGTCAATAATTTTCTGAACAGCATAGTTGATTTCATCCTCATTGAGCGATTTGTTACGTATTGCGATGTTGGTAGCAAGATATTTTCGCCATCCTTCAATGGATTTCAGGAACTCTTTATCAACGGTTGTAGTTCCTTTCTGACGGGTATCACTTTGGACGTATTTGTCGAAACGGCCTTTGGGTAAATTCTCTTTTGCGAAAACATCCCAAAGGAAATCAAACTCGTCAAGATATTGGTCGTAAGTAATGTATTTGATTCGCGATACCGATGCTTTATCGGTTAGTTTGGGCTTCTTGGTGCAATCGTAAATGGAAAATTCCTCAAAGTCGGTAACAATTGAAATGGGAACTTTTGCACTCCATCCGTAACGCCTTACTTGATAGGCTGGGTGAATATCCCCTTTAATGTTTATGGCAGGTTTCTTTGCGTCAACAAAGAATTTTCGTTGACCGAAAAGTGTAAAACCATAGTCAGGGGCTTTAGTGCTGCTGCCTACCTTAATTTTATCTTCATGGATTACCTCCCGATATGCTTCAGCGTATCCCTGTTCGTTTTCCATGTCCCAACCAAGTGCTTTGAAAAACGGGTTAATGTAGTCCACTCGTGTTTGATGCTCGTTGTAGCCATGCCGTTTATATTCTTCAACATGTTCGCTAAATCGTTTAACGAGTTGAGCTATTTTTTCATACGCTTGTTTTTTAGTTACTTGCATTTTCTTTCAACATTTCTCAAACCCATTATGCGGTACAGCCTTTGTTGTGTGGGATACGGAATATTAGTTTATCAAATATTTCTGTCTTTGAGATATATTTATCTGCATCCCATTTTTTGTCTTGTAGCCGCTGTTATCTGCTAGCCGATTCATCTGATTCATCTATTTTAACTAATTTGTAACTTGTACTTCTTCCACCGCTTTCAGTTTTACTTAATATGTGTTTATTAATTAAATCCTGTATATCCCTTAATGCCGTATCAGGAGAGCATTTTGTTATTTTTGCCCATTTTGATGAAGTTAATTTTCCATCAAATCCGTCTAATAATTTATTCATCATTATTTTTTGTCTATCATTCTGAATTTTTAGTGCATTTTTAATCCAAAATTTATGTTTGTATAATACTTTCCCTAATACTTTGTCAGATGATGTTAAAGCATTCATTAAACAGTTTAGAAACCATTTAAGCCATTGGGTTATATCTAAATCACCTTTCTGGGTTTTTTCTAAAATGTTATAATATTCCTTTCGTTCCTGATGAATTTGCGAGGACATACTATAAAATCTCTGAGCTATCCCATCGGCTCTGGCCAAAAACATGTCAGCAATTGCTCGGGCTATTCGACCATTTCCATCTTCAAATGGATGAATTGTAACAAACCATAAATGGGCAATTCCAGCTTTAATGACTAAATCAATATTCTCTTTCTCACTAAACCATTTTAAAAACTCAGATATTTCTTGTTCAACTTGAAGTGCTTCAGGAGCTTGATAATGTACCTTTTCTTTTCCAATTGCTCCGGATACAACTTGCATTGGGCCTGTAGAATCATCTCTCCATTTTCCAACAATTATTTTATTCATTCCACTCCTTCCAGTTGGGAAAAGAGCAAAATGCCAATCAAACAATCTTTGTTTTGTTAATGGTTCATCAAAATTTTGTGTTGCATCTATCATCATATCCACAACGCCATCAACGTTTCTGTCTGAAGGAATTAATCCGGATATGTCCATCCCTAACCTTCGAGCTATGGATGAACGTACTTGTTCAGGATTTAGAATCTCGCCCTCTATTTCAGTGGATTTAGTTACATCTAATGTTAATGTTTCCAGGTTAGCTTCATTTTGTAATTCAAAACCTAACGATTCCATAGAGCCAACTAATTTTCCTTGTAAGCTCCTTACTTCTCCTAAAATGGGAAGTAGTTTTTCACTATCCCATGTGAAGTTTGGCCAATTGTCATGTTGATGGATGTACATTTTCACCGCATTATTTGCAGTGAATATAGTCAATATTTGCCGTAAATAAAATTAATCTCTGCAAATTATGCTATGAATAACTCTTTTAATCTCCGCATTATTTTTCAACTTTTCTCAAAACCCTCATGCGCTATAGCCTTTGTTGTGTGGGATACGGAATATTAGTTTATCAAATATTTCTGTTTTTGATATATATTTATCTGCATCCCATTTTTTCCCTTGTTCTATTTTAATCAGACCGAAATAATCCAAAAATCTATCAAATGTCCTTAATGAATAGCAATATGAAGCATCGCTTTCAGGTGTCCCATAAATTGGTTTATTTGAATGATCAATTAACATCGGAAATGCTTTAAAATATTTTTCAGCGTAGAATGTGTCCAGTTGTTTAGTCCCTCCGTATTTACTCAATAAAATCAACGTAAAACCAAATCCTAATTGTCCGATAATATCATTACTATACCTATCAAAAAATCCCCAATTAAATTTTGAACCAAACACAGAAAATATATGTTTTAATAATGTAGGATTATCTGTTAATATTTTCTTTCCATTCTTGGTTAAACTCAATTTGTTATATCTTTTTTTTACGATTCCTCCAATGTCGAGTAAAACATTCGTCAATATTATTGTATTTGAGTCCAATTCCTTTTTTAATTTTGAAATCCCAGATTCAATAAAGTAATCCTTCAAGAATCCTTGTTCATAAACATCTATCACAATTTTGGGTGGTAAATAACCTTTTGGTGTGAGTTTTAATTCTCCATGTTTATGGATCAATTCAGCAAGATATTTGATTTGGTTTAGTATTGGAACCTTTTTGTAGTCTGATTCGGTCAATTCATTCAACTGAATCGGGCTGTTATTTTCGAAGGTATCATACATGATAAATTGCATTTCATCTGGGGAATAACCTTCAAATTCAGAAATCCCATGAAAATTCTGACCATTCATTATCTTGTCAATATGTAATTCATCTATCATATTTAGTTTCTGTCCTTTGCTAAACACATTGTTGTTATTTTCATTCGATAGATCAAACAATCCATAATCTTTAGTTTTCAGCATTTCATTGACTTCATTCATGTTAAAATATTCAGGGTCAAATTCACCCCCTAACCATTCAACATAGCTTTCATATTCATCATGGTCAGGCTGTTTCAATATCTCCAACATTTCTGAATAGCCCCCTATCCCTCCGCAATCCTCCGGAGGACAATTCATTTTACCCGACAAACAAATCGGATATTTTAATTGATTATCCCGGGGGAGAATTTTCTCTAAAATAATATCATGATTCCAGCTGTCACCGAAGTCATACTCATAAATTATTTTTTCGTTCTCTTCTTTCAATAAATCGGATATTTTAATTTTCCTGTAGTCCACATTGTCCCAGTCATCCCCAAAATCATCGTCATACAATCTCTCTGAGTAAAAAGTCCGATTTTTAATAAATTGATGTAAATGTGAATTTGTCCAACCCATAGATGTTTGAATTATTTTATGTAAATCAGATAATAACAAGTCCGATGGAATCAATAATCGTCTCCATATTTTAGCTTTAAAATAATTTAGTGAAATCTGAATCTGATATATTTTTTTAGTCATTATTTTCTCTCGAATTTAGGTACAAATTTAATGAGTGGTCTTACAGCCATTGCTAACGGGCGGCGCACATTGTTGTACACAGTTACCCTATTCCGCCAAATTTAATTCCTGTTAATTCTGCCATATCTTTTTTCCAAGTGGTAATATCTTTCTCGTTAAATTTATTTAAATGATTATGTCCACAGGCTCTTGCCATAACTTTCATTAGTTCGGTTGATGCAGAAAAGAAATTAAAAAGCTGGTTTGCAGATTTTTCTATGTCAATTAATTTTCGCAATTCAGGTTTTTGAGTGGCTATTCCAGCTGGACAATTATTCGTGTGACACATTCGTGCTGCAACACAACCAATGGATTGTAATGCTGAATTAGCTACTGCAACTCCGTCTGCTCCTAAGGCCATGGCTTTGATAAAATCAGCCGGCACTCGAATTCCACCCGTGATAATAAGTGTTACATCTTTTCTGTTTATTTTATCCAAGTACTTTCGAGCTCTTGCCAGGGCCGGAATGGTTGGTACTGAAATATTATTTCTAAAGATTAAAGGAGCGGCTCCCGTTCCGCCGCCTCTTCCATCAAGAATAATATAATCTGCGCTTGCATCTAACGCAAACTGAATATCTTCTTCTATATGATTGGCGGATAATTTAAAACCGATAGGAATTCCTCCCGAGACTCCCCTCACTTTATCGGCAAAGTTTTTAAAATCTTCCGTGGTGTTTAAATCATCAAAAGTGGGGGGTGAAACAGCTGCTGTACCTTCTGTTAATTTTCGTACTTCAGCTATTTTACCAATGACTTTATTCCCTGGAAGATGTCCTCCGGTTCCTGTTTTCGCACCTTGCCCTCCTTTAAAATGAAAGGCTTGTACCTTTTTTAGCTTATCCCATTCAAAGCCAAATTTAGCAGAAGCATATTCGTAGAAATATTTACTATTGGCTTCTTGTTCTTCGGCTAACATTCCGCCTTCACCGGAGCAAATTCCTGTACCTGCTAATTCTGCTCCTTTTGATAAAGCAATTTTTGCTTCTTCGGATAATGCTCCAAAACTCATATCTGAAACAAAAAGTGGAATATCCAATATTAGCGGTTTTTTGGCATTTGGCCCGATGATTAAATCCGAACCAACAGCAACATCCTCCATGAGTGGTTTTGTCGCCATTTGAGCCGCCAAAAGTTGAATGTCTTTCCACTGTGGTAATTCCGGAATTGGAACTCCCATTGCTCCCATTTCTCCGTGATGTCCTGTTTTATGCAAGCCATCTCTTGCCAACGCTTTTATGTATGCCAAAGTCGGCTCTTCAATTGTAGAACCGGCGCTTACATCGGTATTAGATGTGTTTTTGTCTTGTGAAATGTCATCTTTTAAAGTGGCGTGAGTTCCGTCACAATACGGAGGGTTCTTGGTTTGTTTACACATACATAAAAAAGCCTCTCCATTTTCTTCTGCTTTAAAAGATAATGGTTCAAAAGGTGTTGATGTATGCGACCAATCGCAAAAAGGTTGGTTTTTTGATTCACCACACGCACACCATAAGTATTCTTCGCCTTTTTCCAATTTTACAGCTATTGGTTTTCTATCTGCTATTTTTGGTTTATCCATGTTATTTCTGTTTTAAAATTCCAAATATTTACTACCATTACCATAGTAACTTTTTAACTATTCATTTATCATTATTTTCATAATAAGATTACGCTCCGGAAGGGCATTTAGCAATTTGTGCTTTAAATTCTTGATTCGTAGCGTTTTCAATTTTTAGCCAAGGCCTTTCTCTTGGATTATATACTTTTGGTAATGCTTTTATGCATTCACCTGCATGAATACAAACAGCCGGTTTCCAAACAATGGTAATATCTTCTTTCTTGTATTCTACTGTTTTTCCCTTTTCCATCTACATTTCCCTTTTTAGGTTAATTGTGTAGAATGTTCGATATAAACTGCGTTTTTTGGCATTTATTTTTTATTGGCGGTAGTCAAGTCTTCATTCAACCGTTTTACTTGACTCAAGCTTTCCTTATAACCCCTTATTTGTTGGATTAGTAACACTTCATATCCGAAAACAATATTTTCAAACTGGGGTTTTTCATAATAATTTTAATTGCATATTTAAGCATAATATTTTTCGGTTCCAATTTTACAATGAACTCAAATTTACTAATTCCTTTAATTCATTATTGGAGAGTTCTCCTATCCATTTTTCACCTGTGGAAACAGTCAGGTTGGCGAGTTCTTTTTTCCTTTTCAGCATTTCCTCAATTTTTTCTTCAAAAGTACCTTTAGTTAAAAGCCGGTAAACCATGACATTTTCTTTTTGCCCTATACGATATGCCCGGTCTGTTGCCTGTGCTTCTACTGCGGGGTTCCACCATAGATCGTAATGGATTACGTTTTGTGCAGCAGTAAGGTTTAAACCTGTTCCGCCTGCTTTTAATGAAAGTATAAATGTTTTCTCATTTCTTTTTTCCTGAAAATTCTCAACCATTTCATCCCGCTTTTTCCTGCTTAACCCTCCGTGAAGGAACAATGGTT
>JADFRD010000112.1 GCA_022561485.1 Fidelibacterota bacterium
TAACAACCAACCCAATTGTATTTCCTTTCCAAAAGGATGTGGAAGCGCCAATATCCATTCCTATTCCGGTGGCATAGTGTTCTGCCAGCGAATGAAAGAGTCCTTTCACCGCCACCCCGACATTCCAGTTTTTGACCTGCCAGGTAGTGCTTAAGTGAATCCCCCATTGGGATTGCCGAAAAAATGATACCTGATCCGCATCCAGGCGTTCGCCTTCATCCAATTGACCGTTGTTCTCCCCCGCATCGCCGGTGCCGGGAATGCCGTCCAATCCCCAGTCTAACAACACATTGCGTGTATCGGGAATTTGACTCACCCCTTCGTGGAATAAAAGCACGTTCACAGGACGGCGAAAACGCTTTAATGTGGGAAACGCCAACAAGTCACTGCTCACCATTCCGGCGAACCGGTTTTGATGGGCATAGAGATATTGGTTAAATGTCTGCCGGGAATGAGCAGGATTTTGCAGAACAGATGCAGCTCCGGTGTAGGCTGCCGTTTGGGTTTGCCCCAAGGCGAACGATTGAGCATCCCCGGCATTCTTGAAGGCTTGCCAGCCATAACGCACCCAATAAGACTCCGCCGACAAAGCTGAAACAAGCAGTATCGGAATAATCAACCGATGAAAATATTTATTTCGTCTCATTATTTTAAAATCCTGTTCGAATCTCCACCACCCCAATCAATTGTAGAAAATAGTTTAGTGATTCATGAATCCCCTCCTCATACGAGGAGGGGTCTCGGGGGTGGTGTTAAATATTGTTTTATTCTTCAACTTGTTTATATAAATCTTCAATGACGCCTTCGATATTATCATAAATATCCGTATTCAAATATCGAACAAGTTTAATACCGGATATTTCTAATTCTTTTTCTTTTTGCAAATCTTTTACTTTCTGTTTCTCATAAAGATGACTCTCACCGTCAACCTTTATTGCCATTCTGATTTCAGGACAATAAAAATCAACTGTGTATTTATCAATACTGTATTGACGCCTAAACTTTAATCCTTGTAATTGTCTTCCTTTCAAGTATGACCAAAGAATAATTTCTGCCTTCGGCATAATTCTTCGAAATGCCTGTCGCGTTTTTGTCATTATCTTTTTATTATAAAATTCGGACATTTATCTAATCTTCCACCACCCCTAAATCCCTGCCTGCCGTGGAAGGCCCTCCTCGTATGAGGAGGGGTCTCGGGGGTGGTGTTAACTATAGTTTATCTTTTCAAATTGTTTAGTATTTTCAAAAAACTTTGTGCTCTTTTGTTGTTTTCTTCACTGCTCATAGTATCCAACATAATTTTCTAACCCTTTGAATTCTTCCCTGTTACAGGAGAGAACCAAAAGGATAAATATTGATTAAGGAAAATCAATTTGTTCAGCAAGTCCAGGCCTCAATATGAGAAAACAAACTTTTCCCCCTGTCATAGGGGGAACACAAAGGGGTCATAAATACAGTGAAGTTATTCATTTAATTCTCTACATTTTTGAGAGATGAATTCTAATATCTCATTCAAATTTTCATCTATCTCATTTTATATTATTTTAATGCGGCAGGCGGGTGATCTTCGTTGCTTACAAACCGTGTTTCTTTTTCAATTCATCTAATTTCTGCAGCGCTTGGATGGGCGTCATGCTGTTGATGTCCATTTCATCAAGGTCTTTTTTGAATTCTGCTTCCTGCTGTTCAAACATGGATATCTGCTTTGACGCAGGTGGGGGCGCAGATGTTCCCGATTGTTCCGACGTTTCCAGATGATGATTTAAAATGTCTTTCGCCCTGCGGATGACACTATTCGGCAGACCAGCCATTTGGGCCACGTGGATACCGTAACTTTTGTCTCCCGCCCCGGGAAGGATCTTTTTCAAAAACACGATCTGGTCGCCAAATTCCTTCACGGCGGCGTGGTGGTTTTCCAACCGCTCCAGTGAATGTTCCAGTTCGGTCAATTCATGATAATGGGTGGCAAACAACGTTCGTGCCGCGACAGATTCATGATTATGCAAATATTCTGTGATCGACCAAGCAAGCGAAAGTCCATCGAAGGTGGCCGTGCCGCGGCCGATTTCGTCCAAAAGAATCAAACTCCGGTTCGTAGCATTATTGAGAATATTGGCCGCTTCGATCATTTCTACTAAGAAAGTACTTTCCCCGCCGGCCAGGTTATCGCTGGCGCCTACACGAGTGAATAAACGGTCTACCATGCCAATAGTGGCTTTTTTGGCGGGTACATAGCATCCAACCTGAGCCATGAGGACAATGAGCCCGATTTGGCGTAAATAAGTAGATTTCCCAGCCATGTTAGGTCCGGTGATAAGATGAATTTGGCTGTTCGATACGTCCATTTTAAGATCATTTCCCACAAACCGTTCGGACGCCGGCAGCAAATTCTCCACCACGGGATGACGGCCATCCACGATATCCAAGACGGCTTCTTCTACCAATGTGGGTTTGCAATATTTCTTTTGAATGGAGAGATGGGCAAAGGTGATCAACACATCCAGCCTGTTCAGGATCTTGGCATTGGTCTGGATTTTATCTGCCTTATCGAGAATTTGCTGACAAACTTCAACAAACAATTCCGTTTCAATGGCGATAATATCTTCCTCGGCAGACAGGATTTTCTCCTCATATATCTTCAATTCTTCCGTGATATAGCGTTCGGAATTCACCAACGTCTGCTTGCGAATGTAATTGTCCGGTACCTTATCCTGATGAACCTTGGAAATTTCCAGGTAATAGCCGAAGACCTTGTTGAATCCCACTTTCAATCTGCTGATGCCGGTCTTTTCCCGTTCTTCTTCCTGCATGTCGGCGATCCACTGCTTCCCGCCGCTGGCTAATTTCCGCAGTTCGTCCAATTCGCTATTAATTCCCCCTCGAAAGACATTTCCCTGCTGTAGTTGAGCCGGTACTTCACTATTCAATTGACTGGCAATTAATTCCACTACAGCATCGGTATTTTCAAATGTATTTATTACAAATTCTAAATATTCATTATCTGATGTATTCAGCAGTTCTTTTACTTTCGGAATACACATCAAGCTTTCCTTTAAACCAATCAGATCTCTTGGATTCGCTTTATTTTGGTTGATTTTCCCCAGGATACGCTCAATGTCAGACACCTTCTCCAGTACCGTCTGAACCTTATTAAGCAATCGCTTATTTTTGACAAAACCTTCAACAATAGCCAGCCGTTCATTGAGTTTATCCATATCCATCAGCGGCCGGGTCAGCCATTGTTTCAACAACCGCCCGCCTCCGTTGGTCACAGTTTCGTCCAGCAAATCCACAAGAGTTCCATGGGTCCCTTGGGTCGCTAATGACTTGAATACTTCCAAGTTACGGATGGTAAAAGCATCCAAACCCATGATGCCGTCTTCGGATATCGGGTTGATGGTTGTCACGTGGGAAAGAGATCCATTCAGTGCATTTTTCACATGATAAAAGATGGCTCCGGCAGCGGTAATACCCAGCTCCATGCCGGCGCAGCCAAACCCTTTCAAAGACCGAACTTTAAAATGATCGGTAAGGATTCGCAGGCTCTGATCATAAGACAGCACCCAGTTCTCCACGGTGGAAACGAATGGCTTCAATTCCCGGTACCACTCCTCTGTAGAGTAGACTATATTTTCTGCCAGGAGAACTTCCCGTAAAGCATACTTTCGAAGCGCTTCCGTCAAATCGTTTAACATGCATTCGCCGATGAATAATTCTCCCGTTGACTGATCCAATACGGCATAACCGACTTCTTTGTGATGATAATGGATTGAAGCCATGAACTGATTGGTCTTTTCACTGAGGGCTGCATCGCTGGTGATGGTTCCGGGTGTCACCACTTCCACCACTTCCCGCTTGACAATGCCCTTCGCCAGTTTGGGATCTTCCACCTGCTCACAGATAGCCACCCGATGGCCGGCATTCACTAACTTGTGTAAATAATTATCGAGAGCGTGATATGGAAATCCAGCTAAGGGTACATCGGCAGCGGCTCCGGCGGAACGCTTTGTCAGGACAATACCCAGCACTTTCGATGTAATCACAGCATCTTCGCTGAATGTTTCGTAGAAATCGCCCATGCGGAAGAGAACGATAGCATCACTATATTGCTCCTTTATTTCCGTGTACTGGCGCATGAGGGGCGTGCCTTTCTGGTTGTCTGCCTTCCCGCTCACAGATTTTCCCCCTTGAGGCGCACATTTCCATGGCGGTTTGTCCAACCCTGCATATCGCAATATTCCAGTATAGGAATGGCGAATTTCCGCGTTAATCCGGTCATTGTCTTAAAATCAGCTACACTCATTTCGCTTTGAGTATTAAAATGCTCGCTCAGCAACCGGCGGAGTTTAGCCATGATTTTGCTGTGCATCCAGACACCGTTTACAATTTCCGCTACCTTCTTTTTGCCTTTCAGGACATGAAGAATTTCCAATACACCTTTTTCGCTTTCATTCAATTTTTCTGACAGTTCTGTTGTGGTGGTTGGAGTAAATCCATTTCCCATCATTAGCTGTTCCATTTTCCCTGATAGCTCCGCTGTTCCACCTTCCAGTTCCACCTTATGGCTCGCCAAAGCCACTCCGGGTCCCGCAGATCGAACTGATCCTTCCGCTTCCATCATATTCAGTAATTCTTTCAGCCAGTGATCACTCACCTTTGTTTTCTGTTTCAGCACATCTGACCCCATGGCTTCCCGGAGAGGATACTTCTTATGAAAACATTCTAATTCATTAAATATCAAATTTCTGCATTCATTCAGATTTTTATCGGTATAAATCATGCTGTGTATTGATGTTCTCAAATTCGATTTTTTTACAATCTGCCTGACTTGATCATCTGACATTTGTATCAATTTCCCCCATTCGTTAATGGTCTTCGGATCTAATTTGAACGTCGTCACCAGTTGAGTAAAGCGATTCACCGGATCAATATCCAGAGATGAAACCCAGTTTTTAATCTTCACACCCTTAGGAATAAACGTCGTCAACACCGTCCCGCCGCCGATGGTCGTCACGGGCGAATAGGTCCGGATCACAAAACGATCCTCGCTGGCCGCGACTGCTGGATGCTCCAGTTTGAAAATTACATTTCCAGCGCTGCCGGCAGCCATTTTTTTATTCGATGTTAAATACACCCTGGCCATGACCTCTGCCGTGCCCACATGGACACGAATCCGCTGACGGTGCTTCAGTCCTTTTTTCAACTCATCGATGAGTTGAATGTGAGCCGTAAATGATTCCACAGCCATCAATTTCCCGGGAGCAGCCAGTTCTGATCCACGGAAAATCTTATTTGTTTCTACTCCCGCCAGATTCACGGCAGCCCGGTCACCTTTCTGGACGGATTCTACATTTTTTCCATGGGACTGAATTCCTCTAACCTTTGCTTGAATATTCCCCGGCAATACCTCTACTATATTCCCCTTTTTCAAGCTGCCGGATATAACGGTACCGGTCACCACCGTTCCAAACCCTGTCATGGAAAAAACACGGTCAGCTTGAAGACGAAAAAAGCCCAATTCTTCTGCTTGCTGTACTGCTGCCGCTTTTTCTTCCAATAATTGTTTTAATTCATCAATTCCATAACCAGTCGTCACGGATGTCCGCACCACATCCATATCCGTAAAAATACCTTCTATTAATTCACGAATTTCCAGTTCAATGAGGTCCAGCCATTCGTCATCTTCCACCAGGTCAATCTTTGTAATGACTACGACACATTGGGGAATGTTCAACAGCTTCAGTATATGTAAATGTTCCCTGGTTTGGGGCATAATACCATCGTCGGCAGCTACGACTAAAAGAGCAATATGAATGGTGGATACTCCTGCTACCATATTCCGGACAAATTTTTCATGTCCTGGAACGTCAATAATAGTGATAGAATCGTTTAGAAAAGCAAATCCCAAGTCAATGGTCATACCCCGGGATTTTTCCTCTGCCAGCCGGTCAGTGTCCGTGCCGGTGAGAGCCTTCACCAACGCTGTCTTGCCATGGTCAATGTGCCCGGCGGTGCCGATGACGACTTGGGACATTTTAGACGTCCAATGCTTCAGCGACTGCTTGCGGCTTTTCCGCCGCAACCTTTAAAAGTGCCCGAGCCGGACCTTCCGGTGAGCGGCGTCCCTGTTCCCAATTGCGCAAAGTAGCAACACTGACGCCTATCATCATGGAAAATTCTACTTGTGTTTTATTTAATTTGCAACGAATGTTCTTGATGTCATCCGGCTCAAACTCAAAAGAACGGCTGGCTTTTGCTTTTCCCCTTTTAATATTTCCGGTCTGTTTGACGCTTTTAATCAAGCTCATCTTTAACAGTTGTAAAAGTTAACTTCAGTAATAAATACACTTACGGGGACTGGAATAGAGTGTGGCACCACGTTTTCACCTTTTTTAGTGTTTTTCATAGAGCCCTGATAGTTGGTGGTAAAGCAACTCCTACTGCCTTAAACACTTTGCCGCTAACCCCCTGACATTCTGTTCTGACAACAATTTGTTTCTCTTTTTCTTCCATAACGATTTCCTGTAACGCTTTCAGATCCTGCGTGATCTTTCGCCATTCAAAATCATATCCGGCTTCACTGAGCCGTCTATTAAGCTCTTTGAGTAAAACTAACGCCAGAAAACTGCAGAATACATGACCGGTAATCGTATCGTCGCGCTGGTGAAATA
>JADFRD010000113.1 GCA_022561485.1 Fidelibacterota bacterium
AGCGGCGGTGACTGCCGACCCGGCAGGTCACGAGTTCCAAAGCACGGTCTATGCTCATGATCGAGTACGGAGGGCCCTGGAGGAACTCTTCCATCGCAAATGTGCTTATTGCGAAATCACCCTTCCTGAAGGCCCGTGGGACGTTGAGCATTTTAGGCCGAAAGGACGGGTCGCCGAAAACAAAAAACATCCCGGCTATTATTGGCTCGCATACGAGTTGTCTAATCTTTTGCCATCATGTGAGGACTGCAATAGGCTTTCAAGTGGAAACAGTGAAGGAAAAACGATTGGAAAAGGGATGAAATTTCCAGTGAATGGAAGATACGCAATTAATCCAGGGGAGGAGGATAACGAAGAACCCTTATTAATTAATCCAGTCTTTGAAGACCCCGAACAGTACCTCGAAATTGACAAACTCGGAATTTTACATTCGAAAAAACCATTTGAACAAGGTCAAACTTGTATTGACGTTTTTGGATTAAATGACAGGTCTACATTAATTGATGAAAGAAAAAGAGTGTACGAAAAAATTAGATCTTATTTCCAATTAGCTAAAATAAGTTTTCAAATGGGTTCAGAAGAAGAAATACAAAAACGTATTGACAAAATTGATGAGCATAGAAACGGAAAACGACCCCATACGATTGCGGCAAGAAAAGCAATATTAGATGCAAAAGATCGTGAAGATTCATTAAAATCAAAGTATAATTTGTAAAAAATGGCTTACGGAAAAGAACTTATTGTAGACTTACACAATTGTGATCCGTCAACATTCAACAGAGGAGATATAGAAAAGTATTTTGTTGAATTATGCAAGTTGATCGATATGGAGCGTTGTAAGTTAAGCTGGTGGGACGATCATGATGTGCCACCCGAGGAACAACAAACCGAACCGCATTTAAAAGGTACAACTGCAGTGCAATTTATTTTGACCAGCAATATCGTCATACATACTTTGGACCTGCTTGGTGCGGTGTATATCAATATTTTTTCCTGTAAAGATTTTGATACTGAAATTGCAAAGAATTTTTCTGAAAAATGGTTTAAAGGAAAAATTGTCAGTTCACACGTAATTGACAGAATATAACAATAGAGAATGATTATCTAATTGAGCATTAGATATCGATATGTGGAGTAAACGTACATGAGACTTTATGAAAAAGAGTTTGAATTACCGATAGTACCAGGACATAAAAATCTGATTAATCATTTTAGCAAGGTTATTAATGAATTCATTAACAAAAACGAAATCCCTGTCCGCTTTGTAGTTACGGAAACGAAGGGTGATTATTATCACTGTGAATTAGGTTTATTATCAGGTAGAGACCATAAAATAACAGATTCGATTTTTCATTTTTCAAAGAGATCAACAGAAAATATTGATAAGTTCAATACTGTCTTATTGGTTCCGACGGGAATAGGAGCGGAGATCGGTGGACACTCCGGTGACGCGGGTCCGGTTGCGAAATTATTGTCGGAAACCTGTGATACATTGATCACACACCCTAATGTTGTCAATGCATCCGATATTAATGAAATGCCTGATAATGGGTTATATGTGGAAGGTAGTATTATCAGTCGTTTACTCATGGGAACTCTTGGATTACAACCAGTCCGCTCAAATCGTGTACTGGTCGTCATCGATAATCACCCCCACAAAATTTTCGCCCACGCTGCAATTAATAGCGTAAACGGTGCAAGAGCTGCTTACGGTTTTCAGTGCCCAAGGATACTGCAGCTTGATCCACCTATTCGCATGAGTTCGGAATACTCATCTTCCGGTAGGGCAGTGGGGAAAATTGATCGTTTAAGAGCTCTATTAAATGTTATGGATGAATATCGGGATGAATACGATGCAGTCGCTTTGTCATCTGTGATTAATGTTCCAAAAAGCTACCATACGGATTACTACAAGAGTGAAGGATCAATGATCAATCCTTGGGGTGGTGTGGAAGCAATACTCACCCATGGAATCTCCCTAATTTATAATGTACCATCCGCACATTCACCCATGTTTGAGTCCCCAGAAATCGCAAACATGGATCCTGGTGTAGTAGACCCACGAATGGCAGCGGAAGTCGTTTCTGTGACTTTTTTACAGTCGGTATTGAAAGGGCTTCATAGAAGTCCAAGAATAATAACTGATCCTAATAATATGCTTCATCCGAATATTATTACAGCAGAAGATATCTCCTGTCTTGTTATTCCTGACGGTTGCGTTGGCTTACCTACTTTAGCCGCTTTAGAACAGGGTATTAAAGTTATCGCTGTTCGGGAGAATTACAATCTAATGAAAAATGATTTGGGAGCTTTGCCTTGGAAACCAGGTCAATTATACATGGTAGATAACTATTGGGAGGCAGCCGGTGTGCTGAACGCAATCAAAGCCGGTATCGCCCCGGAATCTGTACGCAGACCGCTGGCACTAACGGCAGTTGATTTAAAGACTGTGAGTGAAAAAATAGCAGTTGCTGCCAAAGAGGAAAAAGTATACGTCACAGAAGAAAAAATATTGAAAACACATTAGTGCTTTATCTCTCAATTCTGCTATTACTCCGGCACCAAATAGTCTTTAGACGGTCGTATAAATCGGACTTCCTGCCTGCGCTGCTGCTTCCCGACTACGCTCCGCCTCCGTCGGACAGGCGGTAGACAGGGACTAAAAAGCGACGAAGGAGCGTTCCCGCCTGCACCGTTTGAATTAATTTGAAAGTGGCGGGCAGGGAGTTAAGAACGATGGTGCTAATTTCCCAGTCCTAAAGTCAAGCCTTCTCCTCCCGACAGTCGGGATTAACTCTAGTTCTGTGATAATTTTGTTTCTTTTCATACGACTAACCATTTCGACAAGTGTTACAATGAGTTTGTCGAATTGCTCAATACAGGCATTGCCGGTTTAATATTATCTAATATGACACTTTATTGGAGAAAAAATAATAATAATCTTTGCGGAAGTGAAACTTGTCTGACAACCGGCGGAAACTTCCGCAAAGTTAGAACCGGAATCGAATATGAAAATCGAGCATGCCCTGTAGATTACAATGCCGGGACTATTAACAACCGATGGAAGAAAACATCCCGGACAACCCACAGCGGACTTACTACTAAATTCGGGAGACGCTGACTCCCGAATTCACGATTTCAATTCTATAATTGATTTATTTGCAAATGGGAATGGAAAGAAAAATTAAGTGTCGTAATATCAGACAGTAATAGGAATTCTATTTGCAAAATCAGGCAAATCCATAAAATCAGCGTCCTAAAAAATAAGTAAAATAATGAATCTCGATAAAAAATTAACAGAAGCAGAACTGAAGAAATTAAAAGAATTTTTGATTTCAGAAAAGACTCCGAAAAATTGTATGTCTTTGGATATGTTGGATGGATTTTTAACCAGTATAGCGATTGGCCCGGTAACAATGATGCCCAGTGTCTGGTTGGATGAAATTTGGGGCGAGGAAGATGGTGATGAAATGATTTGGGGTTCATTCGATCTGACCCAAAAAATAACAGAATTGATCTTACGACATTATAATTCAATTGTGGACATATTTCAAAAAAAGAAAGTGAATTTTCAACCAATACTTGAGATAGAAAATGATAAAACAGATATAACAGGGTGGTCTATAGGGTTTTATGAAGCGATTTATTTAAGCCAGACAGAATGGGAACCTCTTTTGATGCATGATGAAAATTATAAATTACTTAATCCTGTTTATTTGTTTGGAAGTGAACGTGGTTATGAATTGTATAAAAGTAAACCGGAACTTCAAAATGTTTCCAGCGAAGTATGGGAGGGATCTCTGGCAGAATGTGTCGTAAATATATATCAATTTTGGCTGCCATACAGAAAACATCCACCACTTCGATCGCGGTCAGAAGTAAGTCCTGTACCAAAAATTGGAAGAAATGACCCTTGTCTCTGTGGAAGCGGAAAAAAATTTAAGAAATGTTGTTTAAACAAAATGCCGAATGCTTAAATATATTGATCGATTTCCATCAAATTTTATGTTTGAAATGAACAACGAAAAACTAAACTTTGCGGAAGTTCCAAACTTCCGCAAAGTTAGGGTTTGAAAATTTGAAATGCCATTTTGGCACCTCAATTTGGGGTGGAGTCCATTATTTGCCCATGGTATTTAGTGAACAAGGTGTTGCAATGTTGCCATCTGTATTGAAGACCAAAAGAGCCATATTTTAATCATGCGAGCGTTTGTTCGTATGCGGGAATTGTTGTATTAACAGAAAAATCTGGCTTTGGTAATATCTGAATAATATTGTCTATAACATTGTAATATTGTAATATCATAATATCATAATTACAATAGAGGTTTGAGTATGAATATAGCAACTACATTGCGTTTACCGGAAAAAGAGCTGAAAGCACTGCGCATGATTGCTACAATGGAAGGGAAAACCATGAGCAAAATTATTCATGAATTAGTTGAAGAATATTTAGAAGATTATTTTGACGTTCGTGAAGCAAAAGAAGCGTTGAAAGAAAAAGGTGAAATTCCATGGGAGGAAGTGAAAAAACAGTGGGGATTTGAGGATTAGTGCCTTTTGCCATTGTATTTAAACCTTCCGTTCTTAAGAAAAGTAAACGGTTTCCTAAAAAAGATTTAAAACGAATCAAAGAAAAATTAGATTTTCTTTGTGAAATTCCATATGTTAATGCAGTTAAAGTTAAAGAACTTAAGGATGTATGGAGGGTTAGAGTTGAAGATTACCGAATTTTATATCGAATAGAGAATAATAGAATGGTAATTTTAGTAGTTCGAATTGATCATCGAAAACTGGTTTATAAATAAGAAACAATCATGTCAAAAATCATAGCGCTCACAAACCAAAAAGGCGGTGTCGGAAAAACCACGTCAGCGGTGAATATTGCCGTCAGCTTGGCAGTGTCCGAAGAAAAAACATTGCTTATCGACTTGGATCCTCAAGCCAATACCACAACCGGTGTGTCCGCTTTGATAGAAAATGAGAACGATAAGACCATTTACGATGTGCTGATCCGGGATACGGATATCAATGATGCTATCGTAAAAACGAAATTCCAATATTTAGACATTATACCATCGAACAGCGATTTGGTGGGAGCAGAAGTAGAATTAGTAAGTTTGATCGCCAGGGAATATCAATTAAAAAAAGCACTTGAATCAATCAAACAGCAATACAAATATATCCTGATTGATTGTCCGCCATCGTTGGGATTATTAACAGTGAATGCACTCACTTCTGCCAAGTCCATCATTATTCCAATTCAAAGTGAGTATTATGCCCTGGAAGGGCTTGGTCAGCTGTTGAATACCATTCGACTGGTCCAGCGCAATTTGAATGAAGGACTTCAAATTGAAGGTGTGTTATTGACCATGTATGACAGCCGCTTGAATTTATCCAAACAAGTGGCTGATGAGGTAAAAAGTTATTTTGGAGATAAATTGTTCAAAACAATCATTCATCGTAACGTTCGTTTGAGCGAGGCGCCCAGTTTTGGTAAACCGGTATTGTTATATGATGCGAATTCAGTGGGAGCCAGAGATTACATGGATTTAGTAGAGGAAATTTTAGATAATGGCAACTAATCGATTAGGCAAAGGATTGGAAGCCCTCATCCGGCCATTTGAAGAAACACAAACTGTAAAACCGACTGGTGTAACGGAAATTCTTATTTCTAATATTCAAGCCAATCCGAATCAGCCGCGTAAAGATGGTTTGGATAAAGGGAGTCTGGAAGAATTGGCTGATTCTATAAAAGAAAAGGGAATTATTACTCCCATCACAGTTCAGGAAATTGAAAATGGATTAATGCTGGTTGCAGGTGAAAGGCGCTGGCTGGCTTCAAAGATGGCTGGATTGAAAAAAATTCCGGCATATATTATTAAAGTTGCTAATGATGCAGAATTGATGGAATTAAGTCTGATTGAGAACATCCAACGGGAAAATTTAAATGCCATTGAAGAAGCAGAAGCCTATGCCGTACTGCAAAATGAATTCAAATTGAATCAATCCGCCATTGCAAAAGCAGTTGGTAAAAAAAGGGTAACCATTTCAAATTCACTGCGTTTACTAAATCTCCCCGCCGAGATTAAAAGCAGTTTGAGAAAGGGTGAAATCAGCGCCGGGCATGGACGGGCTGTTCTGGCAATGAAGACACCTGCAACACAAGCCAAACTGTGGCGTAGAATCCTTGAAGAAAAATTAAGCGTCCGTGCGGCTGAAGATATTGTTAAAGGGAAAACTGCTTCTCCATCAAAACCAAAAAGGAAACGTATTCGAAAATCTTCAGCGGCTGTACGAACATTGGAAAATGAATTGATTGGACTTTTGGGAACAAAAGTTCGCATTCACCATAAAGGCAAATCGGGTACGATTGAAATAGAATATTATTCAGAGGATGATTTAGAACGGGTATTGGATCTGCTTCGCTCAATTCAATAAAAAAGTTATGAAGTCTAATCGGTACACAATTCATATTCTTTCTGAAAATATTGATGCACAAAAAAGTTTTTCCATCAGCCGATTATGGATTTGGACCATCGTTATTAT
>JADFRD010000030.1 GCA_022561485.1 Fidelibacterota bacterium
AATACATCCTTTCAATTCTGCTTCATCCTTTTTCTTATCTTCACATCCGATGAATAAAATAATCCACAGAATGAGTGTATGTTTTAGTACTGATTTCATGATTTCTCCTTTGGGTGTATGTTGAATGTTAAGTTGAATGCTCTTCCCGGTTCGGGGTATCCAAGCACAGTTTGATATTGCTTATCAGACATATTTTCGATTGAAAACGACACCGTGATGATTTGGTTGAAAATCGATTGATCAAAAGAGATAGATGCTGATGAGATAAAATAATCCGGTAAAATTTCATCTTCAGGGAAATCGTACATGGCGATCCGTTCACCTGTATAATGTCCGGATATGGCAATAGATACGCTTTTAAAATTTTTGCTCAATGCAATAAATCCGCTGTAATCCGGGGCATATCGTAATGAATTTTTGCGATGATAATCCCGGGTCCAGAGCCGGGTTATATGCCCATTAAAATCAAAAAAGGGAAGTAATAATTGTGAAGATAAAGTTAAACTGGTGCGATCAGTAGAAGCTATATTTTCCGCCTGCCAATGGTTCTCCCCGGGAACCCATTGAATCAAGTTGGTGCTTTTTATATGGCGTGTTGTTAAATCAAATTTTGATTTTTCTGATTGCCAAGAATGAATAATCATGACCTTAACAGCTTCTTCCGGTTGTAGATGTTCATTTCCCCCGGGAATCCAGTACATATCATTAAATGAAGGAACCCGTAATGAAGTCCCGACTGAAATTATGTGTTTTATATGGGTGGATTGCTTCCATGTCAAGTCTGTATTATAGGTATAGCCCTGATGTGTATTGCCAATTTTATCGAAGCGAATTGCAGAACGCAATAAAATAGAGTTACGATTCCAATCGGCAGATATCAGACCGGAAACATTGTTTCTCCGTTGATGGTCAGTATCGGTACTGGTGATTCCCTCTAAAGAATATTCTCCTTGGGTATGGATTGAAATATTCGGAGAGATATTCAGTTTAGCGGAAACATGAAGTTGATTTGAATAAACGGTATGTCGACTGTCAATAGCATAATCAGGATCAATATAGTTTTCATCACTGTTGCGTTTGCTGATGCGGCCATTTAGAAATCCGTTCGATAAAAGATATGAACCGGAAATAGACATCAGCACCAATTCATCGTTTCGTGACGCATTTAAACTAGGTGAATACACTAATCCGGCCACCCCTCTGTTCTGCTTTGAGTAGAGAAAGGATCCTGTCAAATTAAATCGGGGATGAATTGAACTTGAAAAAGATAATGTGCTGTAATCTTTACTAAAATGATTATTCTTTCTTAGACTTTTTTCTCCCCGCCATTGTACTTTATAATTATCTTCTGCTTTTAATTGTCCTATAGAAGCGTGAGCTTTTAATTTGGAAACATGGAATCCTTTTTGAGCTGTCCAGGAATGTCTACCCCAGTTACCGAAACTGGTGGTGAATGATGTATTATGACCCGCATTTTTTAAATAAATAATTCCATCTGTTGTACCTGATCCGTAAAACAAACCGGGCTGAGGGGCCATAGAAGCGGATGAAATTAATTGTCCGGGAAGTTGAGAAATATCAGTCCCACCATTTTGCGGGCTTGTTAAATCAATACCTTCATAGATAATTTTTGTATGTGAACCGGAACCGCCATCAATACTAACAGTCGCGTTTCCAGCCAGGCCGCCATAACTCCGAATTTGAATACCAGGTAATTGTCTGAGTTTGGATGCAATTCCACCAATTACTTTTTGCTCAAAATCGTAATGCCTTGAAAATGAAGCGATTAATGACCTGTTTTCATTGATTACCACGGGATCAACCACAATAGGATCGATTTTCATAAATATTGTAATGTGGGAATTATTTTCTACAATGAGTATAGATTGTTCATAACCGTATCGTTTAATAATCAGAGAATCTTGTAAGGCACACACAATGGTAAAATGACCAAACTCATCGCCAATTTCCCATTGGCCACTTGATATATTTTGAATAATAGCAAATGAAACAGGCGTTGAATTGTTGTCAACAACATTCCCCCGAATTGAGAATGCATTCAAGAAAGAAATAAAATGGATTAGAATTAAAAAATATTTAATCACAAAAAACCCCGTTATTAAACGGGGTCATGAGAACGAAATGGTGATATTTATAATATTTTCGTATCATGACTCTTATCCCGAAAGTCGATGGTTAAACACGGTGTCCAGGTTTCCTGACTTACGCCTAAACAGAGCATTTCCGCCTTCTCATCCTAAAACATGGGGACAATGGCTTTGTGGAAATTCCTAAGCGGTTACAGTAGCGGGAACTGTGCCCGGATTTCACGGGCTTCCCTGATACATCCAATGTAAATGAACGTCTGATTTTAAAGTAAACTATGGATTGGTTCAAAGATCAATTATCTTCTAATGTTGTATTGGGATTATGAACGATAGCGGAATAAATTTGCCGTTGAATTTTGAGTAATAAAACGCATGTATTATTTTATTATTAATGTTTCTGTCATAAATGTTTATAAAGAACCATCATTTAATTCACCGGTGATGACTCAGGCTCTTATGGGAGAATCGTGCCCTATTATTGAACAGTCTGAAAATTGGGTCAACATTAGCCAATGGGATGGTTGTGAAGGTTGGGTAAATGGATTCTATGGAATTATACAGAAGGACAAATACGCTCCTAATTCTGTTTTTTATCATTCTCAGGGTGTCATCTATGATAAATTAAATAATCCCATCCGTACTATAAACTTTGGCGGCCAATTATCTGTCGTTAAGAATAAAAATAATTACAGCGTAAAACTTCCGGATGGTCAACAAGGGGTAATTCAGAATGGATTAAGGATGGACACATTAACTCCATCCCGGGATTCAATTGTTAATCTGGCAAAATCATTTTTAGGAATACCTTATCTGTGGGGTGGAAAATCAACACAAGGATTTGACTGCTCCGGGTTTGTACAAACGATTTTTAAGGCACATGGGATAGAATTTCCCAGAGATTCCCATCAGCAGGCTGACCATTTACAAAATGACATTGAATTAGAAAATGTTCAAAAGGGAGATCTGTTATTTTTTGCAGAAGGAAATCAAATCAGTCACGTGGCAATTGGTACGGGTGGCGCTGAGTTTATTAATGCAAGGGGGTGGGTGCGGATTGAGAGTATAGATGAGAAAAATACGGTTTACAGCAAAAAACTAAAGGGGCTATTTGTAAAAGCTTTATCTATTGAAGAAGTATTAAACTCCTGACCATGTTTCATACGTCCAAAAACGGTTTACCATTAAACAAAGCAGTTCTCGTGCTGAATATGAATTATGCTCCTTTAATGATTTGCACAGCCAAGAGAGCTATTTGCCTTAAATATCTTGAAAAAGTAGATATTGTTGAAACATACCAAGAAGAAGTTCATTCACCGTCTGTAACAGAGAAGTTGCCCAGCATAGTAAAACTGAAGGATTTTGTCCATTATAACAGCATGGATGTGGTATTAAGCCGAAAAAATATTATGCTCCGTGATAAACACACCTGCCAATACTGCGGATTTAAATCAAGTTCGTTAACCATTGATCATATTATTCCAAGAGAACGCGGAGGTTTAGATCATTGGGATAATTTGGTTGCAGCTTGTCAAAATTGTAATATTAAAAAAGGAAATAGATCACCGGAAGAAATCAATATGTCCTTGATACGATTACCTAGGAAACCCAACCGCATTCACTATTTTCAACAATTCATTAACCATGATCAAGCTGCATGGCGGCCCTATTTATTTTTGGAGTCATTTTGAAACGAGTGTTAAGCGGGATTCAACCTTCCGGTCAGCTTCATTTAGGAAACTATTTTGGCATGATGAAGCGGATGATCCACTACCAGGAAGAAAACGACTTATTTAGCTTCATCGTGGATTACCATGCAATGACGTCCATTCACGACGGCAAGAGGTTGCGGGATAATACATTGAATGCGGCCATGGATTTTCTGGCATTAGGGATGGACCCGGAAAAATCCACATTTTGGATCCAAAGTGATGTTCCGCAAGTCACTGAACTGACTTGGATTTTATCAAATGTCTCTAGCGTAGCACTAATGGAAAGAGGAACCTCATACAAGGATAAACTGGCTAAAGGCCTGAAAGCGAATATGGGTTTATTTTCATATCCAATACTCATGGCAGCAGATATTTTATTATTTGGCGGTGAAATCGTTCCTGTTGGAAAAGACCAAAAACAACATATAGAAATGACGCGGGACATTGCAGTTCGATTTAATCAAACATACGGTAAAGTGTTTGTAGTTCCTGAACCGGACATTGACAATGAAAGACAACTCGTTCCGGGTATTGATGGCCAGAAAATGAGTAAGTCATATAATAATACAATACCCATTTTTGGAGAAGAAAAAGCAATCAGAAAGAAAGTCATGTCAATTGTGACAGATTCCACCAGAGTGGACGAGGCTAAAAATCCTGATTGTACTCTTTTTCATATATACAGTTTATTTTTAAATGAAGAAGAAACATTGGAACTGGAAGAGAGATTTGCCACTCCTGGAACCGGTTATGGAGACATAAAAAAATCATTATTTGGAAAGATCATGGACCATTTTCAGTCTTTCAGGGAAAAAAGAACTTACTTGGAAAACCACAAAGATTCTGTTTATGAAACACTTCGAAATGGCGCTGAAAAAGCATCAACTGTTGCTGAAGAATATTTGACTCGAGCCAGAAATGCCGCAGGGTTAAATTACAAAATATGAATTACCGGGTTCATTTAGATAATTTTGAAGGCCCCCTTGATCTATTATTGTATTTTATCCGGAGGGATGAGATTGATATTTATGATATTCCCATTGCGGATATAACACATGAATTCATTGATACGGTTGAGAAGATGAAACAATTGAATATTAATTTAGCTGGTGAATTCATCGTCATGGCCTCAACGCTTATGCGAATAAAATCGAAAATGCTGATACCTCGACCCGAGTTTGATGAAGACGATGAGATAATTGATCCAAGAAAAGAATTGATTGATCAGCTATTGGAATATTCACGTTTTAAGGAAGCATCGGAATCATTAAGTGCCTTTGCTGAAAATCGCAGCCACATATTTTCCGCCGGTAAATCAATGTTTGTTTCTGAAGCACCTGAGGAAATCAATGTTATTCTGAAAAATGTGACTCTCTATGATATTGCTAAATCGTTTAAAATCGTCATGGACAACAAGCCGGTCATTCAACCTTATGAATTACAAAGAGAAACAGTTCATTTGGATAATCAAAAAGAATTGGTAATCAAATCCTTCGACGGAGATGGTCGTTTGCGATTTTCCACATTATTAAATCAATTACAAACAAAGATCGAAATAGTGGTAACATTTTTAGCGATCCTGGAATTGATTCGACTTCACCAAATTACTGTTGTGCAGAATGAAATATTTGGCGAACTTGAAATTCAACTCATAACTGCAAAAGCGTAATTTGAATAAAAACGAACAACTAAAAATCATTGAAGCTCTTCTTTTTGCATCCTCTGAACCATTAACTCAATCAAGGGTCAATCTGGTATTTATTGATGATGCACCACTTTTGAACGATTTAATTCCCTTATTAACAGAGCAATTCGAAAAAGAACAACGCCCTTTGGAAATCCAGGAAGTGGCCGGTGGTTATCAAATAACCACTAAACCCGAATTTGAAACATGGGTTAGAAGAGTGTTAAATAAATCAGGCAAACTTACTCTTTCGCAGGCAGCCTTAGAAACCCTGGCGATCATAGCCTATAAGCAACCTGTCAGCCGAGTTGAAATTGAAGCGATCCGTGGTGTAGATAGCAGCGGTGTCCTCAAAACAATATTAGATCGAAGCTTGATCAAAATAAAAGGACGGGATGAAGGTCCCGGACGCCCGCTGCTTTATGCTACGACTGAAACGTTTTTGGAGCATTTTGGACTAAACAGAATTTCTGATATGCCAAAACTTAAGGAAATCAACGAACTCACTGAAAGCGATGATGAATCTCAACTTGAAGCATTCGTTCAACCACCGACTCATCAAACACCTGAAATAGACCAACCGGCTGATACTCCCACAGCATGAAGCGTGATTACGCTTCAACACTATTATGCGTTTAAATAAATTCCTGGCTAAAGCCGGCATTGCATCACGACGGGAATCTGATAAGCTGATCAAAGAAGCGACGACCATTGTGAACGGTGTTCTCCAAACGGATCCGGCGTTTGATGTTTCCCCTGAGGATGAAGTCATCTTCAATGGCAGACGACTAAAAATTGATCGGCAGATTTCAGTTATTGCTTTAAATAAACCGAAAGGATATATTACATCTGCGAGTGATCCTAAAAACAGGAAAACGGTTAAGGAATTAGTTCCTCAAAAACCCAGATTATTCACAATAGGCCGTTTGG
Source organism: Fidelibacterota bacterium (assembly GCA_022561485.1). Classification (GTDB taxonomy): domain Bacteria; phylum Fidelibacterota; class Marinisomatia; order Marinisomatales; family TCS55; genus JADFRD01. The sequence goes on from JADFRD010000030.1 coordinate 6,432, forward strand.
ATCGTAATACAACGGGACTTTTACTATTCACAAATGATGGCGATTTAGCCCAAGAGTTGATGCTGCCGAAAAACAAGGTTCCCAGGATATATGATGTGGAAGTGGATCGGTCATTAAACCAAACGGAAATAACAAAAATAAGTAAAGGTATTTTTATCGGTTGGGGGCAAAAAGGAAAAGCGAAAGTCATCAGGCAAAATACCCGAAAAAAAAGTACAGTTGTTAGACTGATACTTCAGCAAGGAAAAAATAGAGAAATCAGAAGGATTATGAAAACATTGAACAGGAGAATATTTTCTCTTCATCGGATAAGTTATGGCCCAGTTGAAGTAAAAGGCCTTTCTTTTGGACAATGGCGAGCATTATCAAATGAGGAAATCATTGAGCTTCGAAAAACGTTAAAAAAGTCGTCATTAACATAATGACTTTACATTTTGGTTTTATTCATAAAAAAAAGTAAATTTGTCGGCTTTTTGAGAAGGTAAAATTAATGATTATCGCGATTGATGGACCGGCCGCCACTGGCAAGAGCACTACAGCGAAGAGCGTTGCACAACAACTTGGATTTTTATATTTGGATACTGGTGCAATGTACAGATGTGTTACACTTGCTGTTTTGAATGAAGGAGTTGATATTAAAAACTCTGATCAACTGAACGACCTACTTTCTGAAATCGACATTGATATAAAGATGGAAGATGGATCCTATGAGATATTTTTAAATAACATAGATGTTTCTGTTGAGATTCGAACACCGGATGTGACACGTAAAGTGAGTGCTGTAAGCGCCGTAAAAGATGTTCGACTATCGATGGTTCGTAATCAACGTAAAATAGCATCAAAAACAGATTGCGTGATGGAAGGAAGAGATATTGGTACTGTTGTCTTTCCGAATGCAGAATTCAAGTTTTTTTTGATAGCTGATTCATACGTTCGGGCAGAAAGACGACTAAAAGACTTGCGAGCTATTGGAGAAGAAAAGTCAATTGAGGAATTGGAAGAAGATATAAAACGCAGAGATGAATATGATTCATCCCGGGAAATATCACCTCTGAAGAAAGCCGAGGATGCTATTGTTATCGATACGACTTATTTAAGTATTGATGAACAAGTATCAAGGATAATTGAAATCATTAACATTAAACAATAAACAGGAAATATTAATCTTATGAGTAAAGAAGAATTAACCGTTGAACAGACGTCCGAAACTTTGGTTAAAGACGCCAGTGTAGAAGCACCTACAACTGAAGAAGTGGTAGAAGAAACACCTGCGGTTGAAACAACATCAAACGGTGAGATCAAAATCAATATAAATTATTTAGATCCCCAGTTATTAAGTGATATCCGTACCGTAAGCAAAGAAGAAATTGATGACGCTGATATTGATTCAATCAATATAGATAAATTAATGAATAAGTACGAGAATTCTCTTTCAGAAATTCAAGAAAATCAAGTGATAAAAGGTCGCGTGATTGGTATGAATGACCATGTCATATTTATTGATATTGGTTTTAAATCCGAAGGTGTTATCGATCGGGATGAATTTTCTGATGGAACCCTACCCAATATCGGTGATCAAATTGATATCTTTTTGGAATATCTTGAAGATCGTCAAGGGAATATGGTTCTTTCCAAAGAAAAAGCAGATTTTATGCGACGATGGGAAGACTTAAAAGAATTATTTAACAATGAAACAACGTTTTCATGCAAAATCATTCGTCGAATAAAAGGGGGTATGATCGTAGACCTTGATAGTATCCAGGGGTTTTTACCCGGTTCCCAAATTGATGTGAGACCTGTAAAGGATTTTGACAATTTGTTGAACACAGATATTGAAGTCCGCATCGTCAAATTGAATGAAGCCCGAAAAAATATTGTTGTTTCACATAAGATTATCCTTCAAGAAAGCCTGAAAGAACAGCGCGATGCACTGTTGAGTGAAATGGAAATTGGTACTGTGATTGAAGGTCGTGTTAAAAATATCACAGATTTCGGTGTCTTTTTAGATCTCGGAGGTGTGGATGGATTACTGCATATTACCGACCTCTCCTGGGGACGTGTTAATCATCCTTCGGAAATAGTCAACCTTGATGACGATCTGACCGTTAAAATCATTGATTTTGATAAGGAAAAACAACGGGTTTCGCTTGGGTTGAAACAGTTGACTCCTCATCCTTGGGAAGATGTTGAAGTAAAGTATCCTGTCGGTACTAACGTAAAAGGTAAAATTGTCAGTATGACGAATTACGGCGCCTTTGTTGAATTAGAACCGGGCGTGGAAGGATTGATTCACATTTCTGAAATGTCCTGGACACGACAAGTGAAGAATCCAAACGAACTATATAAACTTCATGACGAAGTGGATACAATGGTTCTGTCAATCGATTCGGATGACAGGAAGATCAGCTTGGGTATAAAACAGCTACTGCCGGATCCGTGGGATGAAATTGAAGAAAAATTCATGGTAGGGTCTGTCCATAAAGGAACCGTCAACAACTTAGCGCAATTCGGAGCTTTTGTAGAACTTGAAGAGGGCATTGATGGCCTTATACATGTCTCGGACCTTTCCTGGACAAAAGTAGTCAGGCATCCAAAAGAAATAGTAGAAAAAGAAGAGAAAGTTGAAGTTCGCATTCTGGAAATTTCCAGGGATAATCGTCGAATTTCTTTAGGATTAAAACAAATATCTGATGATCCATGGCCTGAAATCATTAAATATTTCGAAACGGGTAAAGGCGTCAGTGGTGAAGTGATTCGTGTATTAGATAAAGGAATCATCCTTCAGCTAGAAATGGATGTTGAAGGTATCATTCCTTTTGGTAAGAAACCCAAGAAAAGACGTAAAGAAGTGGTGGCTGATCTGAAGCCTGGAGTTATGGTATCGGGAAACGTCATGGAAGTAAAACCAGATGAGAAAAAAGTGATCCTTTTCTCAGATACATATTCTGAAGGTGGTGAAAAAGCCACCAAAAATTCCGTGAAAGACTTTTTGGAAAGTCAGGAGGAACCGGCTTCAGAAAAAATAGAAATTCCGGAAGATCTTAACGTAAAAGATTCAAAAGAAAAAACGAACAAAGAAACATAAGGCCACTTCATAGCGTAGCGATGTAATAATGAATAAGATCCAATTGCAAAAATATCTCAATTGGCATTCTTTGGGAATGAGAATAGGAGCAGCTGGATTGGCACTTTTACTGTGGGTATTTGTGGTAAGTGAAAATGAATACACCATGGTGATGGATATACCCATAGAAGCTCGAAACCTGAGTGCCCAAAAAGCCCATAAAAAAGAAGTTCCTGAATACGCTCAAGTCCGATTGAGAGGTCCTGGGCGTGTTTTGTTTAAAACGCTTTTACTCAAAAGATTCCTGTCTGATTTTAAGTTAGTTATTGATCTCGATCGAATTTCAGAGGAATATGATTTTTACTTAAATGAATATTACGAACGATATCCACAAAAAGTAGTACTCCCTCCAACATATGATTTAGAATATATTGAAGTTGTGTATCCGGATTCTATACACATCAGTTTAGATGAGTATATGGTAAAAACAGTACCTGTAATAGCACCGGTGATTATTGACGCCGCACCCGGATATACCCTGGTTGGAAAACAAAACATTTATCCGGAAAAAATCGAGGTTGCCGGTCCGAAAGAAGTGATTGAGAAGATGAATTTTGTCATAACAAAAAAGGATACGTTTACCAATCAAGAATTTGATTTAAACATTTCACTGGCCATTGATAAAAAAACTCGATCTCTTCTCGAATATTCTCAAAATTCTATTGTATTAAAACAGAATATTCAACCAATCAGTGAACGGATTATAAGCGAAATTCCAGTTAAAGTTGTGAATACACTTCCGAGTTTGAGATTATTCGTAAATCCCACAACTGTTTCTCTCACTATTATCGGGGGCGTCGATCGCATTGCATCGGTAAAGCCAGAAGATATAATGGTCACGTTGGACTTTGCTAAAGAATGGGTTTCGGGAAAAAGTTATTATGAACCCAGTGTACGGACTCCTGAAGATATTTTAGAATGGCGCGATCTTTCCCCCCGGAATCTTGAGCTGGTGGTAACGAAGGAATCTAATTGATTGTTTTAGGTGTTGAAACATCTTGCGATGAAACTGCTGCAGCAATTTCATCGGATAGCAAGATTTTATCTTCCATTGTCAGTTCTCAACTCATTCATTCTGATTTTGGAGGAGTCGTTCCTGAACTCGCATCTCGAGAGCATGAATTACTCTTAAACTCCATCGTTGAAAAAGCAATTCAAAAAGCGGGTATTTCAAAAACTGATATTGAGGGTATTGCAGTTACCAGGGGACCTGGGCTTGCCGGCACGCTTTTGGCGGGTGTGTGTTTTTCGAAAGGATTCGCTCATGGATTAAAAAAGCCTATTATTGGTATTAATCATTTAGAAGCTCACATTTTCGCAAATTTTTTAGCAGATCCCAATTTGCAATTTCCATTTGTTTGTTTATTGGTTTCTGGTGGACATACACAATTGTGGTTAGTGGAGGCATTGGGCGGCTATACGTTATTAGGTACAAGCAGAGATGATGCTGCCGGTGAAGCGTTTGATAAGGGTGCGCGTATTTTAGGGTTAGGGTATCCCGGAGGTCCCGAAATTGAAGAATTATCTAGGGGTGGTAATCAAAAGGCTGTCCATTTCCCTAGGGCATTTATTAAAGATAAAAATATTGAATTCAGTTTTAGTGGATTAAAAACAGCTTTATTGTATTATATGGATTCTTATGATAAAAATGGAAACATTACCAAAGCGGATATTGCTGCCAGTTACCAACAGGCAATTGTTGATATATTGGTCAGCAAATTAAAACAAGCCATAAAACAAACAGGTGTAAAAACGTGCGTCGTCGCTGGAGGTGTGGCTGCAAATAAATCATTACGGAAAGCGATGAAAAATTCGTTTACGGATATGCGTGTTTTATATCCTGATTTAGCTCTATGTACAGATAATGCAGCCATGGTTGCTTATTTAGGTGAACTTTATCTGAATAAAGGCGTTTCTTCTGCCATGGATTTTGATATTGATCCTAATTTGAAATTAGCCTGAAAATGTCATTACAATTTTTAAATGACATAGATGGATGGTTCTTGGCATTACTACTTACATCCATTGTTGTAATACTATGGATATATCTTGGCGTTAAGAAAGATCGGAAATTATCGATCCTATACATTTTTAGAATTTTCGTACTTATAATTGTATTGTTTTTACTGTTACAACCCAAAGTGACTTGGAAAGAAAATCTTCAGTATCCATTGCATTGGAATATTTATGTAGACAAATCTGTAAGTATGGCTTATCATCAATCTATTTCTCCACAATTATATTTGGAAGAAATTCAAAGATATATTGGATCTATTCGTGAAATCGATCCTGATGCGCTTGTATTCACTTTTGATCACACTATTCAAAAATATAACGGACAATCATTTAAATTAAATGGAGCTGTAACAGATATAAGCAATGTTCACAACCATATATTAGAGGCGAAAGATGATTTAATAGGAGCGATTATTATTTCAGATGGACAGATTACGAAAGGAAATACAGATCAAAATCAATTAAATAAAATCCATATCCCCATTTATACAATTGGTGTTGGTGATACAATCCTCATGGTTGATATTGCAATAAAATCTGTTTCAGCGCCAACTATTGCCATCAAGGGAGAAGAGATGGATATAGATGTTACGATCGTTTCACAAGGAAAAATGAACGATCGTATCAATGTATTGTTTTATAATGGGTCAAATCTAATCGGCTCCAAATATATCCATTTATCAGGAGAGGGTTCTCTTTCTAAAGCAAAGTTCAGGATTTCATCCAATACACTGGGTGTCAATAAGTATGTAATAAAAACATCCGTATTGAAAGATGAAATAAATATAGATAACAATCGTTTACCTTTTGAAGTTACTATCCTGAAAGATCGATATAATATTGCTTTAATTACCGGCGCTCCGAATTTTAACACTGGCCCAATAAAGAAATCAATAAAGGGTTTTCCCAGGGCATCAATGGATCATTATGTCCAAATAGGAGATTCATTTACGCCATCCTTATCTGAATTTTGGTCCAAGCCGTATGAATTAATTATATTTGATAATTTTCCATTAAAACCTGTTTCTAAACGGTGGCAGAAAATATTTGCAAAAAAACTGGTTTCTAATAAATCATCTTTGTTCTTTATAGCTGGACCTAATATCACATCAAAATCAGCTGAATCTCTTTATCCATTTTTCCATGTAAGTAATACACGAACCCCCTCAAAAGACAATGAGAAGATTAATTGGTATTGGTCCGAGAGTGGAGATTACATAAGTCAATTTGATTCTTACATATTAAATCAATCTGAAAAAGTTCAGAATTCTTATCCGCCATTAACGCCTAAACTTTTTATTGAAACCGACGAAGAAGTATCCACGCTGGCATTGTATGATAAAATTTATTCTCCTTTGTTGGTTTTCGGAGAAAAAAATGGATTAAGATCATCCTTATGGACTGCATCTGACTTTTATACATTATATTATAAATTAACTGAAACTGCTTCCTTTGATTATAGCAATATACTGATGGGTAATATTTTTAGCTGGCTTATGAGAACATCCGGAGAGAATGAATTATACTTTAGGTTGAATAAAAAAGTTTTTCAACAAGGTGAAGAAATTTATGTTTCCGGTACCCATGCCGGATTCGATGAAAACGATATTGGTAATACGGTCGGATATATCAATTTGGTTCAAGATAATGAAATAATAAAAACGTATGAGTTGAATTATAGTCCGACGAACGAACTCTGGGAAAAGCGGTTTTTAGCAGGAAAGCCAGGAGATTATTCATATTCAATACATATGGATATCTTAGAAAATTCCTTTGAGCAGAATGGTCGGTTCGTTATTGATGAGAGCCAAATTGAGTTGAATAATGTGTCTGTTAATGATGCCTATTTAAGTTCAATGGCGAATCAAACTAATGGAAAATATATGCCCTGGAAATCCCGGGCTGATATATTACCATATATTCATGATGATGTAAAGAATGAAATGGTCTTAAAAACAGCAATGTTGCATGAGAATTATATAGCAATAATTGTAATAATATTATTTTTATCATGTGAGTGGTATATACGGAGATTTATTGGATTAAGTTGATATTATTATTTGGTTTCCGTCAATAAGTACGTAGTTTTCAGAATAAATAAAATACAATAATGAAGAAAATAGCAATTATAGGAACCGGTTATGTCGGGCTAGTCAGTGGTGCAGGTTTATCGGATTTTGGCAATACAGTCATTTGTGCTGATATTGATATTGAGAAAATTAACCTGCTTAAAAATGGTGAAATACCAATTTATGAACCCGGGCTCAAAGAAATTGTTCAGAGAAATGTAAAAGCAGGTCGTTTATCCTTTTCGCGTGATGTTAGTAAATCAATCAGAGATTGTGATGTGGTATTCATTGCTGTTGGTACACCTGAAGGTGAAAATGGAACTTCAGATTTAAGTGCTGTTTTCGACGTCGCCCGGGCAATTGGGGAAAACCTAAATGGATATAAAGTTATCTGTACAAAAAGTACCGTCCCAATTGGGACAGGAGTAAGAATTATAGAGAAAATTAAAAATTACTCAAAATCTGAAAAAAAATTTGATTATATATCAAACCCGGAATTTTTACGAGAAGGGTCTGCTGTAAAAGATTTTCTCTGGCCGGACAGGGTGATTATTGGCGCTTCAAATCAAAAAGCTATCGATATGATGAAAGATGTATACAGACCGCTTTATATCAATGAAACTCCGATTATCCAAACGACCATACAAACAGCTGAATTGATTAAATACGCAAGCAATGCGTTCTTAGCAGTAAAAATCAGTTACATTAATGAGATTGCAAATATTTGTGATGAAATTGGAGCCGATGTACATGTTGTCTCAAAGGCCATGGGGATTGATGGTAGAATTAGCCCGAAATTTTTGCATCCTGGCCCTGGTTTCGGTGGTTCATGTTTTCCGAAAGATACCAAAGCTCTGATTTCAACTGCAGAAATGTTAGGACTCAATCTTAAAGTGGTCAGCGGAGCTATTGAAGCGAACCAATCTCAAAAATCACGGATGGTTAAAAAGTTAATGGATTTGATGAATAATGATGTCTCGGAGAAAAAAATTGCTTTACTCGGTTTGGCCTTTAAAGCTCAAACCGATGACGTTAGAGAATCACCCGCGATTGATATGATTGATGCTTTATTGAAAAATGGTGCAGTTGTGAATGCTTATGATCCTGAGTCCAATGCAAATATGAAGAAGAAATTCAATGATTTGAATGTATTTGATTCTTGGGAAGAAGCAGTGAAAGACGCCGACTGTGTAGCGATTATGACCGAATGGAATGAATTCAGGGGACTTGATTTAGCGAAGTTAAAAGAATTGGTAAAATCACCTGTTATTCTTGATACTAGAAATATATTGAGTAATGCAGACCTTGAGAGTCATGGGTTTAAATACGATAATGTGGGTCGAAAATAATAATGAAAATTTCTAAAACAGAATTCCCGGGATTATTGATTGTAGAACCTGATGTACATGGAGATGATAGAGGCTATTTTTTCGAAAGTTATCGATCTGAACATTTTGAAAATGCCGGGTTACATTTGAATTTTATTCAGGATAACCAATCCAAATCAATGCGTGGTGTATTGCGTGGATTGCATTATCAACTGCAAAATGGCCAGGGGAAATTGGTCAGATGCACCCTTGGAGAAGTGTTCGATGTGGCGTTGGATATTCGTAAGGGATCGCCCACGTTTGGTAAAACATTTGCAATGACACTCGATGACAAAGATCACCATGCCATATATATTCCCCCTGGCTTTGCCCATGGATTTTGCGTTGTTTCTGATGAAGCCATTTTTCAGTATAAATGCACGGAAAAATATGATCATAATGATGAATATGGCATTCGCTGGAATGACGAATCATTCCGAATTGAGTGGCCCATAGATTCACCCATTTTATCCCAGCGAGACCAGTTATTGCCTTTACTGGCTGAACAAGATGTATCTCTTTTGCCGGAGTACATTACTTAACCATGGGTAAGATATTTTTCATTACGGGCGGCTGTGGGTTTATTGGCGCAAACTTTATTAGGTTTCTTCTAAATAATGGTATAAACAATAAAGTGATCAATCTTGACAAACTGACCTATGCCGGAAATCCAAATAACCTTTTGAATTTTGAGAATGATGAAAGATATGCGTTCATTCAAGGGGATATATGCGATCAACAAACAGTCAATGAAATATTTGATAATTATCATCCTGATATTGTTGTCAACTTTGCTGCCGAAAGTCACGTGGACAGATCTATTGATGGACCGGCGGATTTTATTCAAACCAATATAGTGGGTACCTCTGTATTACTTCAGGAAGCATTGCAATATTATAAAAAACTGGCTGGAGAAAAATCTTCAGGTTTTCGGTTTCATCACATTTCAACCGATGAAGTGTTTGGCAGTTTGGGAGAGGAAGGCTTTTTCACAGAAAAAACACCTTATAATCCCAGTTCGCCCTATTCAGCGTCAAAGGCATCATCGGATCACTTAGTCAGGGCTTGGCATCGAACATTTGGTTTGCCGGTCATTATCTCAAATTGTTCAAACAATTATGGACCATTACAGTTTCCGGAGAAATTGATTCCATTAATGATATTGAATTGTCTAGAAGAAAAACCACTACCCATATATGGAAAAGGTAAAAACGTCCGTGACTGGTTGTATGTTGAAGATCACTGTGATGCGATTGATACAATCATCGAAAATGGTACTGTAGGTGAAACGTACAATGTTGGTGGTAATAACGAAATACAAAATATAGAGATAGTAAAAACGATTTGCGGTATCCTCGATGAAATTTCACCTTCAAAAAATGGAAAATCCTATATGGAATTGATCACCTTTGTTCCTGATCGACCGGGACACGATTTTCGTTATGCCATTGATTCTTCTAAATTGAAAAATGAATTAAATTGGTCACCGAAAGAAACATTTGATAGCGGTATCAAAAAAACAATTGATTGGTATTTAACACATCAGGAGTGGTGGCTACAAATTAAAAACAATACGTACAAGCAAGAAAGATTGGGAGTTTTATAGGTTTATATGAACAATACAATGAAGTCATTTTTATCAATTACTCTGATGACCTTACTATCAGCTCAAACAGGAAATATTGAGTCATTAACATCCGGAATAAGCGGCAATCAACCACTGTTTAATGATTTGTCTAAACCTGCAATTCCTTTGGAAGGTGAGATTGATCCCAATGAATATTTACTGGGCCCCGGGGATCAATTGCACATTGTGGTTACATCCTTGGAAAATAAAATGCTTCCGGGGCAGGCATTTGATCTTTTCATTGCTGAAACAATTGAATACTACGAGTTTATCGGTCCGGCGGGTGAATTGACGCTGCCTTCTATTGGTCAATTTTTAACTACGGGAAAAACCTATCAGCAGATAAAAGACGAAATCATTTCAGCCGCTTCAATAAAATCCTACAAAAAAATTCAAACAACAGTGCGTTTGGCTTCAATAAGAACATTCAAAATACAAGTTTTAGGTGCCGTAGAATATCCGGGATTCGTTGTCATGTCGCCAACGGATCGCGTCAGAGATGCAATTGTTAAAACAAAAGGTATTCAAAAGTATGGTAGTAATGAAATAGTGTATTTAGAAAGAAATGGTAATCGTACGAAATTATTCCTAAAGGATTTTTTAGTTAAAGGTGACTTGACCCAAAATCCTACATTGTTGGAAGGAGATAAAATTATTATACCGTTTATTGAAAATAAAGAAGATGAAGAAACAAACTTTACAGAATATAAAACCAGCCAGATAATCGTGCATGGATTTGTACGACGCCCAAGAGGTTTCTCATACGTACCAGGTTATAAAGCAAGTGATTATATTGCAATGGTAGGAGGTGTTTTGAAAATTGGCAATGAGAATAATACGATTATTTATAGAGCAGATGGCTCTGAATTACAAGATGCTTATGATGAATTTGTAGAACCGGGTGATGTGGTTTTTGTTCCGGAAAGCCTCCGCAGCAGAATGTTTGGTAACATTAGTATTCTCCAGACTGCTACAGCAATTGCAACACTCTATTTAACCTTTATAGCAGCAACAACAGGATGATGATTAAACTTACTCCGCATGAGCAAAAAATTCTGGATATGGTGAAAGAGCATCCAGAAGTCATTCATGATCCCGAAAAACGAAAAGAAATTGCTGAACAACATGGTCTTTCTGAAAAAACGCTTCGGAATCGAATTGGTGACCTTAGAAAATATGGTGTTTTAAAACCAAAAAGTGAAGAGGGGAAATCTTTAAAGCTACAGCCACTTATTTCTGCTTCGGAGAGCGAAATTAATCTAATTGATAATGTCAAAATTGTATGGAAACGGCATAAGTCAATTTTTCTTAATATTATTGCGGTTACATTTTTTGCTGTAATTATTTCGCTTATTATGCCAAAAACTTTTAGAGCATCTGCGGTGTTGATGCCACCCTCATCTGAATTGAGTTCAAGTATTTTAGGTGCAATATCTAATTTACCTTTTAATAATTTAATCTCCCAATCAACTGATGAAACAATGAGTTTTATTGCAATTCTGAAAAGCCGGACTGTTATGGAAAACGTGATAGATAAATTTGATTTAGTTAATTTCTATGAAGTAGAAAATGATGAAGAGGCATTTGAAACTCTATCAGATAATGTTCAATTTGAAGTCGAGGAAGAAGGAACAATCAGAATATCTGCCTTGGTTTCAACGAGTTGGTTACATTTGGAAAAAGAAGAGGAAATAACTAAAAATTTATCCGCAGATTTAGCTAATTATTTTGTTGAACAATTGGTTGAAATCAATTCAAAATTAAAATCTGAAAAAACAACGCAACATCGTGGATTTATCGAGAATCGCTACTATCAAAATATAGAAGATCTCTCAATGGCTGAAGAACGGCTTAAAGCTTTTCAGGAGGACCACAATACTGTTGCTCTTATGGAACAAACCACAGCTATCATTCAAGTTGCTACAGCATTAGTATCTCATATGTCAATCAGTAAAGTTAAAATATCAATCAGTAAAGTTAAATTAAGTATTTTGGAAGAAACACTACCTAAAGATCATCCTGAAATCAAATTATTGGAAACTGAAATTATTTTATTGGAAACTGAAATTACTGGATTAAATAAACAGTTAGAAGAATTGGATTATGGTGAAAAAGAAATAACTATGATTCCAGGATTTTCAGAAGTCCCGGATTTAGGTCTTGAACTGGGACGTTTAATGCGCGATGTGGAAGTACAGAATACACTTTATACTTTTTTAACTCAACAGTATGAAGAAGCAAAAATTCAGGAAGCAAGGGATACACCAACATTACAAGTATTAGATTATGCTGTTTTACCTCAATTGAAATTTAAACCTGTTCGCTCAAGAATTTTGATTATTGGATTTGTACTTTCTTCAATTTTTTCTATGTATTATGTTTATTTCCGATTTAGGTGGCAAATTTTTTCTAGAACGATCAAATAATAATATCCGTTTATGGAAAAGGTTATGTATGCTGATGTTCAGCAAAATTACTTGAATATTGATCGAGCATTAATATTCCTTATTCCTTTATTTTTCTTATCTGTTCTAATTTGGATGCCGGAAGAATGGCTATGGGAATCAGCACTATTATGTATTTCAATTTTTATATATATATTGTTAACATATAAATATCGTTTAGTGTATGGATTTTCAGGTATTCGAATTGCATCTATTCCTTCTACGATTATTACAACTTTCACCATATTTATAGCAATTCCATCCATTTATATTTTAATGATTATGGATCATCAGAATGAAGTTCCGTATTTTTATTCAATACTGCTATTCTACGTTCTTTTCCCTACTGGATTATTTTTAGGACAAAGGTATAGAAGAATAAACTTTAATAGGACATGGAATATTCTAAATGGTCAAATCAAAAGGAGTGAGAATGACAAACAATTTTATGAAATAATCGTATTATTGTTTTCCGTCTCTATATTGATCTTTTGTGGATACCTTTTACGGGTTAATGAACTACCATTAATTGAATTAATAAAAAATCCAGGTGATAGCACCAAATTCTTTTTTATGAGAGAAGAAGCATTAAAAGCATTAGATATGACCAAAGGTGAGCGATATCTATTCTTTTGGCTTCGCTCGTTATTTATTCCTTTCGGCATTATTGGTTCTCTGTTACTTTCCTCAACCTATCGTAAACATAAGTATAAGATTCTATTTATATTATTCTTTATCTTTGGTTTGATTGTAAACACCATTACTCTGGAAAAATCACCTATTGCATCAATTTTCCTATCTATTGCTGCTTATATTTTTCTAAAAAGAGAAAAAGTAAAACCAAGCTTAATTATTTCACTGATATTATTAACATTAGTAAGTCCAATTCTTATCTCATATTTTATATTCATTGATCGGGAAGATGTGTTTGATATCATTCTTTGGTCATATATTAATCGCTTAATAGTTACGCCTGCTGAAGTCCTTTTTTATTACTTTCAATATTTTCCCGATACACATGATTTTCTTTTAGGAAGATCAAGCCAGCTATTTTCATGGATGCACGCTGAAGGAACATTTCCTGTATCAAATTATATAGCAAAATTATGGTGGAATATGCCTAAAACTACCGGCTTTGCGAATGCAAATTTTCTGGGCAACTTTTGGGCAGATTTTGGTTGGTATGGTACTACAATCTCAACATTTGTTTTTGGTATTATGGCTCATTTGTTTCAATGGAAAATATTGGAGACTGTAGATTACAAAAAAAATTTACTGTTTTTGCTAGTCATGTCGATATGCGTCCCTGTGTTTTCATTTGGATTTTTCAGTTCAAATTTTACAATTTTATTTTTTACTAAAGGATTATTGTTGTTGGTTATTTTTCTATTTGGTTATGATTATTGGCAAAAACAATCAGCGGTCAAGGTTTCTGAATGAATTGGTTAAACAAGCATTTATCATTCAAGGATGATTTGTTGGTGACTCTGCTTAATAGTATGGCTGTTATTGGTGGTGTTTTTATTCTTAATGGTTTAATTGCTCGAATTTATGGTCTTGAACAGCTAGGTGAATTTTTATTAATAAAGAGGACAATGTCTGCTGTCGTCGGAATTTTATTGATAGGTATGAATGTTGGGCTCCCAGTCTATTTAAGTAGAAATTTTCAAAGGTCCTATGGTGACATTTCTTTTATTTTATATATCATCGTTACAATTCCATTAACTTTTATACTTATAGCAAGCATACTTTGGTTTGATATTAATGGTTTCTATTCTGAACATTTTTGGATATATATAATATTTTCGTTAAGCATTTGTGCTCAATTCATTACCTATGCTTTGTACCGTGGGTATATGAATATGATTGGTGCAAATATTTTTCAATTATTGGGAACAACGATTATTCCAATAATTGTATTTACGATTGTGATTGATTTGTATAATGGATTGCTTTGGATTGGTTCATGTGTTCTAATAATTATGATATTTGCATTTATTTTTCGTAATAAAGGAATAAATATTCGTGAAATAAATATTCATCAACTAAAAAAGATTGTTAAATATGGTATTGTACGTATTCCAAGTTTTATTGCACAATTTATTTTATTAGCAGGTGTGTCGTTAATAATAGCGCAAACAGTAAATTTTGAAAGCGTGGCTTATTTTAATTCAAGTTTGAGTTTAGTAAGGCTTTCATTAATTTTTGTAAATCCCGTTGGAATGGTTTTATTACCAAGAATTTCTAATAAAATTGCTAACGGCTCAATAGACGAGGTTAGAGATATTTTAAACATTATTTTAAAAGCTGGAATTATTTTAAGTGTAATTGGGACAGTATATTGCTATATAAATGCGTCTATTATTTTACAATTCTGGTTAGGTACAGTTAGTGACACTGGAATAAGAATATTACGTTCGACAATTATAGCATTACCTTTTTACACATTTTCCGCTTTGACGAGAAGCCCAATCGATGCTGTTTCAGAAAGGGGTTATAATTCTCTCATATATGGATTAGCTGCAGTTGTAATGATTGCAGTTATTTTTATTGGAAAATCATTGGATTATGATCTATTAACGACTGCAATAGTTAGTTTTTTAATCAGCCATATATTTGCCGGACTATATAGTGCTTATTTTGTTCAAAGGTTTTATCATAACAAATTATGGAATTTTGAATTAATACAAAATATTGTGACCGGCACATTAATCATATATCTGATTAATTACTTATTTTCATTTTTTAATTTTTCAGTTGCTATTCAATTTATATCTACAAGTGTGATCTATGTTATTGTTGGGATAATTATTTTCAAATTCGCTAAAATCGGCTGGCTTACTGAATTGAAATTGAAATTATATGCTTGATAAAAGAAGTATATTTATAGCTACTAGTGTTCATACTTGGAATGATCCTCGAATTTTTTATAAAGAAGCTGTATCATTAGCAAAAAAATATGACGTGGAACTTCATGCACCGGCAAATTTTGATTTTAAAGAAGGAAACGGTGTGAAAATTTTTGGACTTCCGAAATGGGACAAGGTGTCAGACAGGAAGAAAATAAGAAAAGAGCTCTTAAAAAGGATTAATAGATCAACTGCAGATATATTTCATTTCCATGATCCGGAACTTATTTTTTTGGGTTTTTACATTAAAATAATTAAAAGAAAAATAGTGATTTATGATATTCATGAAGATTATTATACTCAAATTCTATTAAAAAAATGGATTCCTACAAAATTTATTAGAACTATTGCCGCGATTATTTTTTCTTTTATTGAAAAGCTTATTTGTAATTCATTTGATTTAATTATTTTTGCGGAAAACTATTACAAAAATTCATATCCTCAAAAAATCATTGACAAGTCAACAGATATTTTAAACTATCCAATACTAAATGAAACAAAATCAATCGCTATGAATAATGATTATGTAAAGGTTATTTATACAGGTTTTGTTTCTGTAGAACGTGGTGCCATTAATATGATAAAATGCCATCGTGTTTTAATCGAAAAAGGATATAACGTAAGGCTATATTTAGTGGGTCATTTAAAAGATGAAAATATCATTTCTTTGATAGAAGATGATGCTGAATTAAATGAAACAATTAAAATTATTGGTAAACGAGAGTATGTCGATAAATCAGAAATTGATATACAATATTCAGATGCAGATATAGGTTTGGCATTGATTTCATCAAAAGCACATTATGAGAAAAAGTTGCTAACAAAATTTTTTGAATATATGCAAAATGAAATTCCTATAGTGATTTCTAATTATGATAAATGGGAAAAGTTAGTTCGCGATACAGGATGTGGTATTTGTGTTGATCCAGATAATCCAATTGAAATAGTAAATGCTGTTGAATATTTAATTAATCATCCTACAATTGCAAAGCAAATGGGAAAAAACGGAAGAAAAGCTGTCGAAGAAAAATATAACTGGGACATACAAGCAGAAAAATTAATCACTGTAATTAAGTCAATTTAAACATGAACTTTTTGCTTTTTATTTTTTTGATAAGCGGAGGGCTGATAATTTATACATCAGTGATTTATTATTTCATTTTAAGAGTATTTAAACAAAATAATTATGAGAAAAATGAAAAGTTTTTACCTGAAATAACCCTTATTATTAGTGCATACAATGAAGAAAAATGTATAGATACAAAATTGCAAAATACACAGACACTTGATTATCCTCATGAGAAATTACAAGTAATATTGGCTGATGATGGTTCGACCGATAAAACAGTTGAGCTTGCGAAGAGATATAAGTTTGTTGAAATACTCGAGCTTGATCGTGGAGGCAAAACAAATGCTCAAAATGAAGCAGTAAAAATCGCCAAAAATGAAATTCTGGTATTCAGTGATGCAAATAATGTTTATAAAAAAGATGCACTAAAAAAACTAGTAAGAAACTTTGTTGATGATAGAATTGGCGTTGTATGTGGGGAATTACAATATAATCATAAGCATTCTAAAGAGAATACTTATTGGCGGTATGAAGTGGCCATCAAGAAAGCAGAAAGCAAAAATGGTTGGCTCATCGGGGCGAATGGAAGTATTTACGCCGTCAGAAAAAATGCATATGTTACATTACCAGTAGATTCAATTAGCGATCACCTGGAGCCTATAAAAGTATATGGACAAGGGTTAGATGTTGTTTATGAACCGGAAGCAATTGCTATTGAAGATGCACCTATGGAGGTATTAAGTAGAAAAAGGCGAATAATTTTAAGGAGCCTGGTGTCTATGAAATATATTACAGATCAATTGAATCCATTTAAACAAAGATCAATTTTTATTCCATACGTATCACATAAACTTATTCGGTGGTTTTTACCTTTTTTAATGTTATTGTGTTTACTATCTACAATTTATTTATCTATAGATTCTGACGTTTTTAAACTACTATTAATAATACAAATTTTATTTTATATATCAGGTATATTCTTTTCTGGGGTGCGTTATATCATTATAGTTAATGTTGCTTCTGCTCTGGCTATAATGGATTGGACGTTAGGTAAAAAACAAACAATTTGGAACGTTGCCCGCTAATAGTTCATCAATAATCCCAATTTACCTTCCAATATATTTTCACTAGTATTATAAGAAACATTTCCGGAAATATAAAAAAGCTCCGTCATTCTGTGTTGAAAATCTATGCCAATTATTAAATTTTCTTTAATATCTCCCAATAACATTGGTGTGTTGTCATCCGGAAATTTATCTCTGAAGTTATAGTTATCGTTTGGATCCGAACCGATTCCAGATCCTTTAATGAGATATGACAATTTAAATGACAGATACGTTTTATATGTCGGCCATAGATTCATTTCCATATATAGTAACTGTGAGTTGGGACCCATAGGAAAACCCAAACCATGTCCCGAAGACGTAAACGTCAGAAGTGAATCCTGATGGGTATATACCCACGGACGGCTTGCGGTGTATTCGATTCTGAAATCGGGTAGTG
>JADFRD010000114.1 GCA_022561485.1 Fidelibacterota bacterium
TCTTCGAGAGTAAGCGTACTGTTTTCTATCGCATTTGAGTTATAGACCTGCTCTGCTACCTCGGCTTCACTTAAAAGCTTCAGAAGCGACTCTTTCTTGACAGCGGCTTTATAATATCGTTCTCGAAGAGAATGTATCTTGCCGAAAATATTCAGAACTTTTGCCATGACTTAATTTAATCCATTTTCACGCTTATGCCAACATAATCGTGAAAACCAGTCAATTTCTATATCATATTCACGGCTATGCCAGTATAATCGTTAAAACTTGCTATTTCCTCTACAGTTTTCACGATTATGATTTTACAATTCCCAGCGATGACCGTAAGCATAATTTTTATAGATAAAAATGAGTTTCGGTTATCTTTTTTTGGATTTCTTGACATGGGAAATAAGCTGGTTCCGGCCTTTTTTCTGGAAGCTGGCTATAATCTCTTCTGCTTTTTCAAAAGGAACCGTTATAAAAGAAAATTTGTCCATGATTTGAATATCTCTGATTTGTTTGGACTTTATGGACACTCTGCTTGTCAAAAGATCAACCAGTTTTCTTGGATTCATCCTATCTTTCTTACCGAGGGCAACAAAGAGCCTGGTTTTTCCCTGCGGATCAAGTTTCTTGCTCCTTCCAGTGATCTCTGTCATTTCACCATACGCATCCGGATTGAGTTCTTCTTCGAAACAATAATTCAGTACCGCAGCTAATATTTCTGTGGGATTATTTTCCTCATGCAGCTTTTTTGCCCAATTATAATATTTTGGATCTATCTCACTTTTTCGGATAGTGTTCAGATCGTCGTTTATCTTTTTCTTTTTGGCATTGATAATATCTTTCACCTTTGGGACGGCCGACTTTTTAATATCCGTTTTGGCGAACCTCTGGATGTACATAAGTTGGTTATACTCACTGGGTGTAATAAACGTAATGGCTGTGCCTTCTTTACCGGCTCGGCCGGTCCGGCCAATGCGATGGACATACGCTTCCGGGTCCCCAGGAAGTGAATAATTGATAACATGGGTAAGGTTAATGACGTCGATTCCGCGCGCCGCAACATCTGTTGCCACAAGCGTATTAATTCGTTGTTTCTTGAAATTATCCAGGGTTCGTTCTCTTTGACTTTGGGAAATATCACCATGTATCGCTTCGGCGCTGTATCCTCTATTCATGAGGTGGGATAAAACAGAATCAACATCTTTTTTTGTTCTGCAAAATACCAAACCATAAAAATTTTCCTCAATATCAATGATTCTGCATAAAGCTTCAAATTTATCAGAGGCTTTTACTTCAAAGTAAATCTGTTCCGTCAGATTGGTTGTCAGTTGCTCTTTATGGGCTTTAATAAGCTCATAGCCTTCCATGTATCTGTGAGCAAGTTCTTTGATCTTTCCCGGGATTATTGCAGAAAATAATAATGTTTTTTTGTCAGGATTAGTGTACCTGAATATTTCTTCCATATCGTCTATGAAGCCCATATTCAGCATTTCATCCGCCTCATCCAGAATCAAATGATTAATTTCCCCAAGCTTCAGCGTTTTCCTTTTAAGATGGTCTATCACCCTGCCCGGAGATCCAACCACAATATGTACGCCTTTTTTCAATCTCCGCAACTGCTGATCGATGGATTGCCCACCATAAATTGGTACTGTTTTGATCGCTTTATTTCCCTTAAGCGAGTTGATCTCCTCCGCTACCTGAATGGCTAACTCCCGGGTTGGAACCAGAATCAGTGCCTGAACCGTTTTGGAATCCGGATTAATCATGTCGATGAGTGGAAGACCAAACGCAGCAGTTTTACCTGTACCTGTTTGAGCCTGGGCAATGATATTCGTATCATTTCTTATCATGACGGGGATCGTTAAAATTTGAATTTCGGTTGGCTCTTCAAATCCCCTATTATTGATTGCCTCAAGAAGTTCTGCTGAAAGTCCAAGGTCATTAAATCTTATATTTTTTGTCATTTTATTTTCTTTATTCTAATTATTATCTTTTATATTCAAAATGTATTCTTCCATCAGTGACTATGGGAGTTTTATCAAGCATTTTCATAAACTAAATTTACTCCATAATATTAAATCCAATCAGGATGTATTATTCTTTGAATCTTATATAAAATGCCCTGTTTCCTTGGAACAAACCCCGAGGATTTGAATTCACCCATCCCAGACATTTTCCCTTCGATCCAACGGGACACATATTCCATTTCTTCCCGTAATTCCCACAAAATCAAATAAAAATCATAAAGCAGGTCCCTGTTGGTGGTGGCCATTAATTTCATACACAAGGAATTCAGTGTGGATTCAAATTGTTTAAAGGTATCTAAACGGTTGTCCCATTCATTCGGTTCAGTATTTATGATATGTCTAACACTTTCCACCGGTTGGTTTTCCTTTTCCCCCATTTGTCCTGGTATGTAAAAACAATCATTCAACAATAAAATTTCATCTACTGTTAAATCATCATTTCCAAAATACTTTATCCACTCTTTGGATGAATCGAGAAAGGCTTGTCTGGGATTCCATAACTCGGTTTCTATACTGTACATAGCCAAGGTCCTCAATGGATTGTAATTAGCCCAGAACTGGCAGTTTGGGTTGCTTAAAATACCGGCTACTTCTTCTTTTAATTCCAGCGGGCGGCCTGCATATGGACCAAAAAAGATCTGGCGAATATCATAATCATTGGCATGAATATTATCCCATATTACCGGTTTACGCTTTATCACCTGTCGCAACTCTTGGATAGATTCAACGGAAATTTTCTTTGAAACCACTTCAAGCCCCGTCCAGAAAAAGTCTATGTTTTCATTCAACAAATGGCCTAGTTCATTTAAATATACATTTCCTGGGACGTCATAGTCTGCCATTCGCTCACAGTACACCGTGGGGCAAAAGATCAACGAAGAATTTGAATCTATTTTTGCAATGTGTCATACAGGCGATTGGTGACATGGGCGTGGGCAAAGGATGAAAAAACGCTTCGGTCTTCAATCGATAATTCAAATGGAATATCATCAAATAAAATGGCAAACTGAGAACAGCCCAAGGACAGGACTTGATTAATTTTGTTAATTAAATGATTCCAGTCATCTTCACCGGAATAGAGAATATCCAGTCCCGGGCAATGGCATATATAAATTTCAGGTTTTTCCGGTAACAGGCCATGACCAATTCTTCCAAGTCCTTAAATAATACACCATTGTACAATTCCCGCCATTTACTTCTATGGTATAAATCGTCTTTGGGTGCATACATATACGTATTCATCCCGTCCCATTCATGCATCCATTGGAATAATTGACGACGTTCAGTTGTTTCCCATGGTCGTCCGTAAAAGCCTTCCAACGTACCGCAGATGAAGTCAGAATTTGACATTAAAAATTAACCTGTCCTTCCATGGATTTTTCCAGCCTCCTCGCTTCATTTAAAAATTGTTCCACAGTTAATTCCCTCAGAAAAACCAGTCCATGGGTAGCACGCAATCTAGGATGGTCATTCTGGTACCAGAAATCTCTGCCCAGAACCAATTCCATTAACTTATGCTGCTCTACCCAGATTTTTTTAGTTAAATCACAGAAAGGTCCATCCAATTCATAACTGGGGAAAGATGCATCTTTCTGGCTTAAATAACAGTTCATAAAGGTATCCCTTAGCATGGCCATTGTATTTAGAGAAACTGGAACAATTATGTCTGCTTCCGCAGGGTTAAACCTGTACCACACATTTCGGTAGCCCCAAATCTTCAAATGCGATACATCTGTTTCTTCGCCCCATAAGCGTACAGCTTCGGCAATGGCTTGCAATACTTTATAATGGGTGTCCGGTCCGCTTCCCTCCGGATCCAAAGCCAAAGTAATAACTGTGGGTTTTATTTTTTTCAAAAGCTTCAGAATTGGTTCAACATCCCGGCTTTGTTCAGGGATCTCTGTAAAAATATCTCCAGTATAAAATCCCAAACGTAGATGATTCACATCCTTGGCTTGGACTCCATAATGAGCCCAGACCAATTCTTCCTCAAACTCGCGAATCATGCCTTTCAGTTTTTGAATATCTTGGGGATTCTTTTCACCATCGTAACACGCATTTAAATAGGATATTATTTTAATGATCTTTTCATTTAACTCTGATTTTGATTTTATAGAATAGATTTCCACAAGATCCCTGATAATACGATGGCTTAAACCCCTCTTTTGCCCTTGGACATTTCCTTCAGCTATTCGATCAAGATAATGGTACACATCCTTATCCTGTTTCTGGTTAAACCCCTTTTCAAAGAAGTCTGGATAATCTGTCATCTCGATTCTGTCATTATTCAAAAAAGCAGCAGTTTCTTTCAATATCTGTATAACATAATGGTTCGTCACGGATGTAAATCCCGAAGTCAAATTGGCAAAATAATTTTTGTTTCTCGGAGACCGTACCAAATGAATGATATGGGGCAAATATCCCAACATAATATCATCGTGGTGTGGGCCAGTGTGCAAAAATGTTTCATCATCAGAGACGTCTAAAGCTTTTTCCAATTTTTGTTTGATTGAATCAATAACATTCTGAACTGTTTTATCATCAATTTTGGAAATGAAGGATCCTGCAGAATCGTCCTTCAGATCCCGTACCGTTAATCGATGTCCGAATTTGTTCAGTTTTTGACAAATGTTGACTACGGCCAATTCCGTTTTTTCTTTCGACCATGGCTCATTTTTCAACCTATGTTCAACAACATCATTCAAGCTGCAAGCAGCTCCCTGTGTTAAATAAAATCGGCTGCCGGCCAAACGCTGCAATGCTGTTGCAGGATATTGAATATTCTCTATTTTTTCTAAGGATTCTTGAACAATTGCTGCCTTTGCTTCTCCGGCGGCAACAATAATGGCTGTACAATCTTCTTTGGCTATAATCGTAGCCAGACCAATGGTAATGACAAGACGATTCCTGGAGACTTCAATTCCGCCCAGATCCGTTGCAGCAGCGGCCTGGGGTTCAAAATTGGTTTCCATAAGTCGGGTCGTTGAATTATGATCTGATCCCCGGACATTAAAGGCAATGTGGCCATCCGGGCCTAGCCCACCTAGGAAAAAACCAATACCACCCTTTTCACGTATTGCATTCTCATATTCCGTACACCACTGGTCCACCATAAATATGGTTTTCTGCTGTTCTTCTTCAAGGAATGAAGTTGCTTCCCGATAGCGGAGAGATAAATCAACTTTTTGATCAGGGAAAATTTCAACCAACGTTTTTTTCTTAACGCAGGGAATTTCATCACAGTTTATAAACTTTCCGCGGCGAGGATCCAGACCAAATCCATTAATATAAAAACGCTGAACATAATTATAAAAACTATTATACTGGTCGGGATCAATGGGATAAAACTCGTCAATTTGGATGAACTGCAACCCAGCCAGATTAGGCTTTTCAATCATATCAAACCCATTTTTCCGACGCAGTTTTTCCAATTTGATATCAGACCAATTCTCTAATAAATACTTTGTCCATTTGATAAAATATTCAGGCGTTTTACCCGTAGGCAAACTGATGACTCCCTCAGGATTTTGGCAAACCCATTCTAAAAATCTTAGAGAAGTCAAAAAACCCAGACAGGGGAAATTTTCGACGATAATGTAAGGTATTATTGTGGTCTGTCTGGCGAAATCAGATTGATCTAAAAATGCTTTTTCTACATTTGAATATATTTTCATTTATTTTGCAATGGGTAAAATGAATAAATCATTAACCCGTCAAATAACGGGCCGTCATCTCTGAAATAATAATCCATAAAATCCACATTAACCGTTTTACCATATTCCGATGAAGCGTGAATCAAGTTTTTCTTGTTAATAACCATACCTTCATGGGCAATAATAATTCCCATTTTAAAATAGGCTTTTTTAACAAAAGCAACTCCGCAAACATCAGGAAATTTAGAAATTAATTCTTTATTTATCTCCTCATTAGGAATATAATAAATAGTGGTTTCTTTTTCCCAATCCAAGTCCAGGAATTCATTACCGTTTTCTTTACGATTCAGTGTAATATCAATTTTTTCCAGCAGGTCTTCGTTCAACAATTCTTCCGTAATTTTGATCGTATATGGGTTTTCCTGAATACGATTTGACGTATAATGCCAGCGGGATTTATAGGACGGCTGACCATCTTTGTAGTGAATCGTAATCATGTTTTTTCGGGCTTCGCTCCAAGATTTACTTTGGGAAAAGGCAAGGCTGGTAAGCACATGGACAGTACAATCGGACACATCCAGCCTGATGATTGGATCTGGATCCGGTTCCACTTCTTCGCCCAATTTAAAAATTTCATAGGGTTTTCCTACTTGCCAAAGGGCAAACGCTTTCAAGCGGTCATGAAACTCGGGATATTGTTCATAAAACTGAGGCAGGATTTTGGAAACTTGCTCTTCACTTAAGGTCCAGGGCTTTGGCAGTGAATTTATCCAGTCATCGGAGCGTAAACATCC
>JADFRD010000031.1 GCA_022561485.1 Fidelibacterota bacterium
TCATATTTAAAATAGAACCTTCAAATTCTACAATCAAAGTCTAATGGAGGATTGAAGCGACGAAGTGATCTCCTTCGTTTAATTAATGCAAGGAGATTGCTTCTCCGCCAGCGGATCGCAATGACACAATTGGATATACAAGTGCAAAGATGTTGCCCCTACCCCAACATTCGTTCAATGCACCCGTAACTGAGGGATTACAATATTTAGTGTAAATATGTTTAATTTAATCGTTCCTCTTTTATATACACAAATGATAAATTCTATTGATAATTAAAATGACCACTCGCAAGTTTGGACATGAAATTTTAAAAACTTAAATTTGTACGCATAATTAATAAGATAAAAATGCCAAACCTTTTGACCATAAAAGAAGCCAGTGACTGGGCAACTAATTACCTTAACAAGAACGTAACAACTTCCAATATTTCGTATCTTATTCAATATGGACGAATAAAAAAAATTGCGAATAATGGTAGTACTCATGTTGATAAAAATGACCTTATAAATTACTACGAACAGTCATATAACGGCAGACGAGAAATAGAATGGAAAAGCCAACTCGGAGATGACTTAAACTGGACATTGTCGTTTGACCATTTAAAAGAAGCGGACACTACAAAGCACGTCCACCGGCTTCATCCCTACAAAGGAAAATTCATTCCACAACTTGTTGAATACTTCATTGACGACCACAAAGACAATTTTAAAAAACAAGCGTACTTCAAGAAAGGTGATATTATTCTTGACCCATTTTGCGGTAGTGGTACGACATTAATTCAAAGCAATGAACTTGGAATCAACGCCATTGGGATAGATATTTCCGCTTTTAATGGTTTAATCAGCAATGTGAAAGTTCATAAGCACGACCTTGAAGACATTCAACGAGAATTAAATCAAATAACTATTACTTTAAAACAATTTCTTGCAGACCGAAAAACAATAGAATTTGAGAATTTACTCCTTAACAAACTCAACCAGTTTAATAACAAGTATTTTCCTGTTCCTGACTACAAATACAAAGTTAAAAGGGGCGAAATCAATCAAGACGAGTACGGGACAGAGAAAGAGCAGAAATTTCTTCCAACTTACTGGAAGCTGATTAAGGAATACAAAATCAATCTTCAGCAAGAAAAGACAGACACGTTTTTAGACAAGTGGTATTTTCAACCAATAAGAGACGAAATCGAGTTTGTATTCAACGAAGTCCAGAAAATTAAAAACATAAATACTAAGAAAGTCATCAGCGTTATTTTCAGCAGGACTATTCGTTCCTGCCGTGCAACAACGCACGCTGATTTGGCGACACTCAAAAACCCCATTTCTGCGACATATTATTGCGCCAAGCACGGCAAGGTCTGCAAGCCCTTATTTTCAATTCTGAAATGGTGGGAATCATATTCCAAAGATACCGTGAAGCGACTCTACTATTTTGATAAATTAAGAACCAACACACATCAACGGTGCATTACAGGAGACAGTAGGACAATTGACATTTTTCAAGAGTTGGAAAAAAGAACTCCCGCCTTTGGTAAATTAGCCAGAAAGCAAAAAATCAAAGGCATCTTTTCAAGTCCGCCCTATGTTGGACTTATTGACTATCACGAGCAACACGCTTATGCTTATGACTTGTTTGGCTTTGAGAGAAAAGATGAATTAGAAATCGGCCCGCTATTCAAAGGCAAAGGCAAAGAAGCAAGAGCATCCTACGCACAAGGGATCTCTGATGTGCTGAATAATTGCAAGAAATTTCTGGTAAAAGATTATGACATTTTCCTTGTGGCAAATGACAGGAACAATCTTTATCCTGCAATTGCTGAAAAAGCAGGAATGCAAATTGTCAACCAATATAAAAGGCCGGTATTAAACCGAACAGAGAAAGACAAGGGTGCTTACTCGGAAATTATTTTCCATCTAAAATCCAAATAGTGAATGGCATTATCAACTGAACAAAAAACTTACATCAAGGATGTAATCAAAACTTGCATTAGAAACAAGTTCCAAAAATACAAGCCAGAATCCAGTAATATGCCATTTCACTATCGTCTACTTGGAAAAGACAGAATGGCATTGTATTCTTTTATTCAATCATTAATTACTACGTTCGGCACATCCATATATGAGCCGGTTGCAGTTGCTTTAGCCCAATACAATTTTAAAAAAGCAGAAGCACAATATGTTCTTGGAACTGCCATAAGCCAAGACGCGCAAAATGTCATTCAGCAAATAATGAACGACCTAACAACTGGTTCAGACCCCAATAAAGAAGCAGAAACCAAAGCAATCAGGAAGGTTTGCCAAAAAGGAAAGATGAATCAACTACGCACTGTTAAGGTTGATTTATTTGTTGAAAGCAAAAGCGGTGAAAAATTCTTATTCGACTTGAAAACGGCCAAGCCGAATATTAGCAATTTCAAAGATTTCAAAAGAACGCTACTTGAATGGGTGGGTATAGAATTGGCGAAAGACCCAAAATCAAAAGTTAATAGTTTGATTGCGATACCTTACAATCCATACGAACCTAAACCGTATGAACGCTGGACACTAAAAGGCATGCTCGATCTTAACAATGAATTGAAAGTTGCTGTTGAGTTTTGGGATTTTTTAGGTGGTAAAGGTGCATACGTAGAACTTCTGGATTGTTTTGAAAAAGCTGGAATTGAACTTCGACCGGAAATTGACAAGTACTTTGCAAGGTTTAGAAAATAGTCAACGCATTTGCGAGTACATTTGTAGGTTGTTCGTTTTTGATTGTTAAAAAGATACAAATAAAAACTCATGGCTCATAATCAGAGCCGTTTGTGCATATAGGCTTTGAAATTATAACTCACCTATAATTTTTATACAATTGAAGAGAAATAATGAATACGATTTCAACAATGAAAATTTCTTGCAGAATAGTTACCATCTTGGTAACTTTTTCATATATTAACTGTCTGATTTCGAATAATTAATGAGGGTTATCGCGAAAAAAATACTTCGAGAATTTTGGGAAAAACATAATGATTCTGAAGAGCAACTTAAAACGTGGTACAAAGAAGCTTCAAAGGCCGCATGGACATCCCCTTCGGATATTAAATCAGAATATGCAAAAGCCAGTATCTTAAAGAACAGTAGAGTTGTGTTTAATATTTGTGGGAATAAATACAGATTGATCGTATCGATTAATTACGAAAGACTATGGGTCTTTATTCGATTTATCGGGACTCATAATGATTATAACAAAATTGACGCAGGAAAAATATAAGATTATGGATGTAAAAGTTCTAAAAACAGAAAAAGATTATTATCAAGCTATAAAAAGGTTTGAAGATATTTTTCATGCATCTTCTGATTCAAAAGAGGGTGATGAAGCTGAATTATTATCAATATTGATTGAAAAATATGAAGATGAACGTTATCCAATTGAAGCTCCTGACCCAATTGAGGCGATTAAATTTAGAATGGAACAAATGGAGATGACAAAAAAGGAATTGGCACAAATCATCGGATATAAAAGTAGGGTATCAGAAATTTTTAGCCGCAAAAGAAAATTGACTTTAAAAATGATTCGCAATTTGCACAACAAATTGAATATTCCCTATGAATCACTAATTTCTGACTATTGAAAATATTACATTTTACTAATAGTGCAAAAAAATCAAAGCTGCCCTGCGGGATGATAACACTTTTTTGGTAATCATTGGTGCATATTGGTTTTAGAATCACTAAATCAACTACAAACAATCAAATGATTAATACAATAACAAAAAATAAATGAACACGATTTCAGCAATGAAAAATTTGATGCAAATCCCGGGGGTTGGAAAATCAATAGCAAAAGATCTGACAAACATCGGTATAATGTCGGTCAATGATTTGAAGGGAAAAGACCCAGAAAAATTGTATGATCAGTCAAATAGTTTTGCAGGAATGGTTCAAGACCGATGTTTACTTTATGTTTTTAGGTGTGCAGTATATTATGCAGAAACAGAAGGAAATATTAGAGAACAAGAAAAATTAAAATGGTGGAATTGGAAAGATGAAAATCTACAAACCGCCATCAAAAAATAAACGCTACTAAAACCAGGGAGTAATGTCACCCTATCCGTCAACAAAATGGTTTCAAATTTTCAAAGCTTAAGGGGTTTTTTATGATGGCTCTTGTTCAAGAAATGACCGTAGAAATCGCCCTGCGATAGGGTAAAACTCTCCTTCTACTTTGGTAG
This sequence comes from Fidelibacterota bacterium, assembly GCA_022561485.1. Classification (GTDB taxonomy): domain Bacteria; phylum Fidelibacterota; class Marinisomatia; order Marinisomatales; family TCS55; genus JADFRD01. Next base: position 4,209 of record JADFRD010000031.1, read on the forward strand.
ATAAATTTTCAGAAAACATTTCAGTCCAATCAGAAAAATGTTCCTGTCTGAAATCAATAAAAGCCTGTTGGCAAACCTCCTTTTCTTCCTTCAGGTTTTTCCTGATTGCATATAATTCTTTCATAATGAGATAGGAAAGGAATTCTGTTTGGGTGGAAATATGGTCCGCTCTTTCTTTCGATTGAACTTCCACTCCGAAGGCGCCATAGAATCCATTCAAATCGGCCAGCATCTGCGTTTTAAAGTATACGTCGGAATTCTTGAGATGCTCAAGTTCATAGGGCGCTGTCTGTTTGGATAGGGTGTGTCCGAAAACATCCACATATTCAATTTGTATATTTCCCAAAGAAAATTCGTCCAATTTGCGCAACAATCTATGGATTGATTCTGTAAGGTTAGCGCCATTCATACCGTTATTTTTGTCCAATTGCACACAGGCATCCAAGATACTACTCTGAAAGGTTGGATTCATAAGCATGGCAAACTTTTCACATTCAGGGTCAGAGAATAGAGCAGACACGGCGCCGTAAATAATGGATCGTGCTTCCAGCAATTCTTCGGCTGAATTGATATTGACTGTTTCTGTATGATTTTTCATCGCTGCTATTAAATCGAATTAAAATGAATATCGGGGCGTACATAAATAGGTTCTTCCACCGTGGTCCGGACGCATTCCTTACCCTTCTCATTATACCCGATCACCGTATCGTTATACACATTCAGATATGTGGTGGAACCATCCGAAAGCGTCATCTCTTTCTCATAAATTTTTGGCCCTTTTTTGATATCATACTTATAGATTACTTCTCGTTGGGCTCTGAATAATTGCAAGATAGCCATAAGTTTACGGGAAGGTACCGTATATCGGTCAATAGCTTTTTCCACACCCGGGCCAAACATTTGTGTTAAGTAAGACCTGGGCGCCCAACGCGGCGGAATGTAAAATATATTGGGTTCCGTCCCAAATTGGGGATACAGGGGCAAGGCCACTTTTTCTTTCTGCACCATCCAGTAAAGTGGATTATCTTCATCTTCCGTCCAATTCCCTTGTTGATCCATTTTGACCAATCCCTGCAGGCGGATTTTCCCCACACAGGATGCCATGCAGCGCGTCTCAACCGAGACACCATCGGGGGCGATATGATCGTCCCGACCTTCCAATCGGGGGTAGCAGGCAATACATTTTTCGGTTATTTTTGTCTGGCCGTTATACATGGCTTTTTTGTACGGGCAGGCTTCCACACATTTTCGGTAACCCCGGCAGCGTTCCTGATCAATCAAGACTACACCGTCCTCAGGCCGCTTATAAATGGCCTTACGCGGACAAGCGGCCAAACAGGCAGGGTAGGTACAGTGGTTACAAATTCTCTGCAAATAGAAAAAGAAACTCTTGTGTTCCGGCAATTTTATGGGTTCACTGATAAAGCCCATTTTATCTTTTTTGGTGGTATTAGGTGGGGAGACATCTTCCCCAATATTGGGCTTGGTCCATTCTGTATCTTTCGGTAGGTAACCCAATACACGGGATTGACCATTTTCCGTTCTTTCTTTTTCTGCCGCTTCAAATATAGTCATTCCAGCATATTCACCATCGCTATTCCAGATCATGGATTTTTCCTGGCGTGTGTGGGCGGATTGAAGCAGTTTCAGCAGTTTCACATCCCAAAATTGGGGATATCCGCCATATGGTTTTGTTTCCACATTGTTCCACCACATCAGTTCCTGTCCCTTAGAATATGTCCACGTACTCTTACAGGCCATGGTACAAGTCTGGCAGGCAATACAGCGATTAATATTGAAAACTGCGGCGAATTGTCTTTCAGGATATTTCCCTTCGTAGGGGTAATCCATGTCACGTTTTATTTGCCAATTATATACTCGGGCCATTTTATGACTCCTAACTTTTTTCCATTCGAATATTTCCATATACTTTGCTGACGATCTTTTCGACGGCTGTTTTCCCCAATTGGACATAAGCCAAATACAACCCACCGTAAAAAGAATCACCAAACATGTGCATTATTTCCTGCTGGGAGGTACCCATGTCCCGAAACTCTTCTGCCATTACCCGGACTTGCAGTTCTATATTACCGTTGGATATTTCCACCGCTTTCAACTCAAAGGGATCCTCCTGATCAAAGTCTTTTACCATTCGTCCCATTCCTCACTGCTAACGCGGGTAATATTTCCGGCTAAATATTCCTGCATAAATTCATTTTCATTCCCTGGAGTATATCCGGTTTTAACCACATCCAACTTTCCCTTCCCACCGATACCGCCTTTTTCAGCAAAGGTTATCTTTACCAATGTTTCTTTTGGAACCGTATTAATAGCATGATTATCCGATTCATATCCGAATAAAAATCCCATTTTTGCTTTGCTCTTATGGAACAGGCTGTCCAACTGCTGCATGGGCATCTGCCAGCCGTAGGTGAGTGACTGGTGGGAACCGTACCGATAACTAGCCTGGTAACCGGTATCCTTGGATTGGGCCCGCCCGTCTGCCCGTGTTTCGTGGGCGAGGACAGATTTTTCAGTGGCCATCCAAGCCCCATGTTTAATCATAATGACATGATAGGGATAGGAGGGATTGTAGCGGCAGCGCAGTTTCAAGCGGGCTACCTTATAAAAGGGATCTTTAACGTCAAAATTCCGGTAGGGCCGGTTTTGCGGATCCGCATCCACATAGACATAATCACCATCCTCGATACCGATATCTCTGGCTGCTTCTGAATTCATATACATGGTATTTTCCCCCACACCGGGTTGGCGCTTATCCACGCGATAGGGGTCGCCAAAGGGATTACTCCAGATAAAATGCCAATCGGTCACTGCCCAGCTTGAATGAGTGGTATGACGCGATTTGGGCGTCAAGCAGTAAAACTTGAAGCCGTCCTTCCAGAGGAAGTTCTCCGTCTTCTTTACCTGGTCCCAAGTGAGCTTGATATTCCGGACCTGCCGCTCTTCGGCAGAAGTGGCATCAGCAGGAATACCGTAATCTTCCGGACGGATTAAGGGATTGTTAGAAACGATGACATTGGGCAGGTAAGGGGTCGCTTCCGGTCCTTCACGATGAACAATGAAGTTTTCACCATATTCGATAATTTCCGGTTCATCGTTATAAGCCTGCATTCGGCCGGTTGGCGTGAAAAATGGCGTACTATCTTTTAACTGTTCATAAAAAGGAATTCGTGGATAAGTACGGAACAACATAAGAGCCGCACCGGGCTCACCGTATTTCCCATCCATAATATCTTTGGTTGTGTATCCATGAGTGGTGTTGCTGCCATCCAGAAGGCGATCAATATATACTTCCGTTTTTCCTTCTAATGCAAATTTCCAGTAATCTACAAACCGACTATCCTCAAAGATTTCGCCTAACCGCTTGGCCACCCTGGCCCAAATTAGAACATCATCTTTGGAATCAAAAACAGGATTCAAACCTCCATTCCAGATCTGTAAAAATGGATTCGAACATGATGCCGTCAGTTCATATGTTTGCTGTTCTGCCCAACTGTTGGCCGGTAAAATGATATCTGCGTATTCGCAGGTGGCTGTCATTTCAATATCCTGGCTAATGATCATCTCAATACCGGGATTGGTGTTCTTCACCATTTCGTAAACATACTTGGCATTATTAAGCAAGTTTACATTGTTATGCCAAATAGCTTTGGTGGGCGTGGGCATATGAGTGACACCGGTAAATGATTTTTTACCAAACTTGGGTGTATCTACCAATAAAGGATAATCTCCTACATTCCAATAGGACGGTTCCTCGCCTCTGCCGTAACCTTTAATCTTCAGATCCTTGGCCCTGGCCTGGGGGTCCAGGTTTGCGTTGAAGGGATCTTCCGCTACCCAGGCTTTGAACCCGGGTCCCGCCTTATCTGAGCCTTGGAAAAGTCCCGCCTTGTAATTCCCTGCCCAGGTATGACATCCTGCTCCCGGTTTTCCAATATTTCCCGTAAGTATGACCGGCAGATAGCAGGCACGGTTATTTTCCACAGCATGAAACCAGTGGTTTAGCCCTTCACCAATATGAATCGCTGCCGGTTTGATCGTGGCAAAGTCTTTGGCCAGTTGTTGGATCAATTCTTTGTTGGAATGGGTGATTTCCACCACCGTATCCAGATCATAATCCTTTAGATGAACATGCTTATAGGCCCAGAAAATGGTGCACACTTCAATTTCTTTTCCATCTGTTCCCGTAACCGTTCCGTCCCAGTCAAGGACAGGATCAATCTTTTTCTTTTTCATGGACTGACCCACATCATCGCGGGTAATGGGTTTTATCGAATTAGATACTTTATCGTAAACAGTAAAATCACCGATCTGGTCATACTGATCTTTTTTCAATCCATGGATGCTGTAGCTGGGTCCGTCTTTAGGCAACTGGTTTTTATAGCCTTTAATAAAATCTTCCGGCTTCAGCCTTTTTAGCGTATCCTTTCGCATCAATAATGGGAAATCAGTGAATTCCTTCAGGAATGGTTTATCAAGCCAGTCGTTATCTATAATGATCTTGGCCACGCCAAGCAGCAGGGCTGCATCCGTATTGGGTCGAATAGTGATCCAGTAGTCAGCTTTAGAAGCAGAGGGACTATATTCGGGGGATATGACAACAATTTTCCCGCCCCGCTCGATCACTTCTACCGCGAAGTGATTATCGGCCCGCTTGTTTTCCACCATGTTCTTGCCGATGGCCACATGGAGTTTGCTGAACCGCATTTCATTCAAATCAACATCGGAAGCCTGCAATCCGTGGACAAAGGGAAACCCCGGTGCCTGGTCGCCATGCCAGGTATAGTTGGACCAGTTTCTCCCGCCCATAGCTTTTTGAGGACCCACACCCCGGACGTGGTGGTCCACCAGGGCCAAGGTGTTGCTGAAACGGTAGGCACCGTACTTGCCGATGACGCCTAGAAGTCCCATACCGCCGCGAAGTTTGATGGTCCGGGTTCCCGCACCTCCCCAATGGGTGAGCATTTCTTCAGGATATCCCTGTTCCAAAAGTCGCTTTTTCCCCTTTTCGCCGCTGTAGGTCTGGGCAATATTGATCAACCCGTTGGCAATATAATTTTCTATTTTGTCCCAGGAAATGCGCATCAATGTATCTTTACCCCTGGAATTAAATTTATATTTCTCCCTGTTTTTGTCTGTAAGGTAAGGAAACCCATCATCCGCCCACTGTTTCCAACCCCTTCTTACCATAGGATATTTCAATCGGTAAGTACCATAAATACGGCGGTGAAATGTGAATCCGTTCGAACATCCACGTGGATTCCAAGCGTAAGTGCACTGATTACCGTAGAGATCTTTGATCTTGTGAGAATCATAGTTTTGTTCGGATCGAATCATGACACCGTTCCTTTTATATCCAACCATGCGGCATTCATGCGTACAGTTAGGGGAACAGATATAGGTAAAACTGTCGTCAAACTTATATTGATTGCGGTAGATCTTTTCCCATCCCCGGTTGGGATAATGGCCCAAGGGGTTGTCAATCTCGGGAATCCCTTTCAGGAAAAACATGCTGCCGGGCATGGACCACAATAGACCGGCGCTGCCTAATACTGTAGATCCAACTTTTAGAAATTCCCGACGACTGTAATCTTTTATTGATGGTTTATGGTCTAACCCATTTTTCCCATTCTTGTTTAGTTTATCCGTCATGGTGTAATCCCTTAATCCTTTAATTCTAATTCGTACCAGGTTGAAACCATCTTTTGCCCGTTTCGGTCTCTTTCGCTTCCATTCCAAATAGCGAAAGCAATGGGAACAGAATCACCCTTTTTAAAATTCACTTTATTACCCGATTCGGATTTTAATTTCCGAATAAAAACAACTCGCCACTTATTTCCATCCCATACACCCTTTCCATTTATATTTTGGGAGTTTTCTGCATGGGGTGTCACAGTTTGAGGACCAGTGGCAGTAACATTTTCCACCGGCGATGATATTAGGGGAATAGAATTAAAATTGCCTGCATCCACCCCCGCATGGTAGGCGTTATCATTCATTAATTGAGGGTAGGTTTCAACATCCGCATCACTGACCCGGTTGGCATAAGCAAGAAATAGATCAGAACGCACGTTTTCATCCTTACGCATCTGCCATTCCGCCTTCCAGAACCAGATATCAGTCGGATGTTCTTTAGAGCCCATGCCAGGAAATCCCATCGTCCCGTCAATTGAGAACTGTATGGCGGCCCCATCCTGGAAATCCTGAACCTGGTAAAGCTTTTGTTCTGGTGAATTATCCTCCCACTCCAACTTGACGGCAATATATTTCGAATTGAATAATGCCTGAACATTCACCATTTGGTAATTGACATTATCACTCTGCCATAGGCGTGAAATGGGAATAGAATATGAATCAGCTTTATTCCACAGGCTGGAAGAAACATCCAAAAATTGATCTTGGCTGGTAAAACGGCTCGTTTTCGCCGCAGTTATTTTACCGTCATCCGGGGGTTGAGCGGATTCATCGATTTTTTTTGTTTCTAAACTTTTTACATAATGAACGAGTCCCCAGGCAAGTTTATCTTCTTCGTCTTTCGGTCGACCCATCGCCTCCGCAAGGTTTCCGTACGATGGCATGGGTGTACCATCCAGGCCGCTCACAAACCGTAAATAAAGATCCTCTACATCGCCGCCGCCCAAATAAACACCACTTGTAAAATCCTTTGGTATAATGGTGTATCCCCAAGAATCGATTAACGTATTTGAGGAAGGACCATCCCCTTTGCCCGTTTCACCATGACATTTATCACAACCCGCTTCTGAATAAATTGATTTTCCTAAGGCAATTAAATCTTTACTTGCGGGCAAAACAGCAGGTATTTTTATGCTAGACACACCCTTATTATTAATATGTCCCAGTTCTTTTACGTAGTTAACCAGAGATTTTATTTCTTGATCACTTAGAAAATAGAAGGAAGGCATAGCCGTGCCCGGTAACCCTTTAATAATTGTTCTATATAAATCATCATCAGTTGGGGGAACACCAGTAGGGGTGGAACGGATTTTGAAACTACCCTTAGATAAATCCCGCGGCTTTGGGTAAACCAGGTATGCTAATTCACCATCCCCTTGACCAGTAAGTCCATGGCAGGAAGAACAATACTCCTGATACAGTGTATAAGCTGATGTATCAGCGTTCACCGCCGATTCTAACCTGGTTACCAACAGCAGACTGTAGAAGATTAGTCCCAGTGGGAGAACTATCAGAAAACTAAGTTTTATATTCTTGCTATGAACTGCTGCTTTCGTGCTGTTGATAACTGAATTTTTAACAGACCTTTTCAAACCATCGTCAGACACTATACACCTCCTTTAGTTCGTCGATATCAATAATTTCTTTTAATGTCTTACCCTCGAACATATTCAGAATGACTTCTCTGGCTTCTTTCCAGTGCTGGTGAACAGCACAGGGGTTCATTTCTCCGCAATGTTCAAAACCTAAAATACATTTGTCTAATACATCTGTTCCTTCTATCGATTGGACAACGTCAATTAGTTGGATGTCCGATGGATTCTTTACTAATTTAATTCCACCATTTGGGCCAGTATATGATTCAAGAATACCTGCCTTTATCATCTTTTGGGCTATTTTACTTAGAATAAAAAAAGAAATATTACATTGTTCTGCTATTTCTTTGACACGGATATAATCGTTATCAGCATGCCGAATTAAATAAATAATTAATTGTATGGCGTTTTCTGTTGATTTGGCTAATAACATTTAAGACTTATGATTCCTAAATATAAAATATGATAAAAAGAACTAATATATCAATAAATTATTTGTGGTGATAAAAATGGAGTTAGAGCCGCTACATTTGTGTAATACAAACAATAAAAATCGAGTTTTTTTAAAAATAAGGAAACAGACAATTTTGAGAAAATTCACATATAAACGATATCAACTTTCCTGATCTTGCCCCAAAGAAGTCGCCCACTTCATAAGTTCAAACTTTCAAAACCAGAAAGAATCGAAAAAGATGAGCAAGAAACGATACATACCAGAACAGATTATTCGGGTTGCCAACATAGATATTTTCGATGATACCACAGAAAATAATTAAATTGTTTACCCGTTAAATGAGAAAATAAAAATGCCTGAAACGAAAAAACTATCTGTTTTTGAAAAATACCTGACGCTCTGGGTGCTCATTTGCATTGGGGCAGGTATCTTTTTGGGGAAAACAGCCCCCGGGGTTGCTGTCAAATTAGATTCTCTTTCAATATATAATGTATCCATTCCCATTGCAATCTGTCTATTTTTTATGATGTATCCCATTATGGTAAAAATCGATTTTTCAGAAGTAGTCAAAGTAGTAAAAACGCCTAAACCTGTGGCGTTAACTTTATTCATCAATTGGATCATTAAACCGTTTTCCATGTACTTTATTGCGTCATTCTTTTTAGGAGATTTATTTAAAGAATTCTTACCCGGAACTGAAATTCTTAAGTCCGGACAAGAGGTCGAATTATGGAGAAGTTATATATCCGGTACCATTCTGCTGGGAATTGCTCCTTGTACGGCAATGGTGTTGATGTGGAGTCATTTGGCAAAAGGGAATGATGGGCTTACATTAGTCATGGTGGCTATTAATTCTCTTACAATGCTGGTGCTCTATGCACCCCTTGGCGGATTTTTACTGGGCGTGAATGCAATGCCTATACCCTGGAAAACAATATTGTTTTCAGTCATGATTTACGTGGCATTACCCTTGGTTGCAGGATTCTTTTCACGGAAGTGGATTATCAAATTCAAAGGCCTGGAATGGTTTAACACGAAGTTTTTGCACAGGCTCACGCCGATTAGTATAACCGCTCTTCTTGCTACCTTAGTTCTTTTATTTTCATTTAAAGGAGAAATTATAACAAAGTATCCTCTGACAATTTTTTGGATTGCAATTCCTCTTTTAGTCCAAACGATATTTATTTTTACTATAGGATACTTTGTGTTTGCGAGATTTCTGAAGCTCTCCTATCATGACGCTGCCCCTTCTGCCATGATTGGTGCATCAAATCATTTTGAGGTAGCGATTGCAACGTCAGCCATGCTGTTTGGATTATCTTCTGGTGCAGCGTTGGCAACGGTAGTCGGTGTTTTAATTGAAGTTCCATTAATGCTCATACTTGTCACGATTTGCAAACGATATTGTTATTTATTCGATGAGTGCCATTTAGATTTACCACAGTGCAAAGATAGATTATTAACTGCTGATATAACGGGCGCATAATGGGAAAACATTATAGATGAGAAGAGCCAACAGTGGACGAGTATAATTCCGGTACTCGCCTAAATCTTTCGCATTTAATTATAACTTCTTTCGTTCTGAAAGGGTTATTCGTACACCGCCATTCCAGTAACAACCTAGCCAAGAATAAGAGTATGTATAGATAAAATATTATTACTGCTTTGATGTTTTAGTGTATAAACATATATAAGTAAATTTTGTGTCTATATTTAAATGAGTTTTACGGGATATAATTCAGTCAAATAGCATGGATCAGTTTTTTCAAAGTATCAATGTATTGCTTCCATTACTTTATGGTTCGGTACTCGGGATATATACTTGGTATTTCTTACAAAGTACACGCACAGCTGGTGTCGTCGCCTCCCGCTTATTATTTTTAACCATTCTCCTGCACATTATTTTTCTTACCAGCCAAGGTATTCATTACCGAATATTCCCCATTACCACTGTTTTTTCTGCAATGTCCATGTTTGCCTTAGACCTGTCGCTTATATACTATGTGATCGAAAAAAGAACGAAGGAAAGTCGCACCGGCATCTTCTTTTTTGGTATCATTTTCGGATTTCAGCTATTCTCTTCCATGTTTATTTCCTTTGGGGAACCCACCAATAATTTACTCCGCAATCCGACATTTGGTATTCATACCACTTTTACAATCCTGGGTATTGCTGCTTTAGCCATCGCTGCTTTGTACTCACTAATGTACCTCATGTTAGCGAAACAAATCAAAGGACATCGTTTCGGCATTATTTATGATGGGCTACCGGCATTAGAGACACTGGAAAATATGGCACGGTATGCCACTGGCGTTGGTATAATTTTACTTGGTGTCGGAATCTTATTTGGACATTTCTGGGCATACAAAGTCCTGGGATATTTTTTTAAATTGGACGTCAAGATTATTGTAACAGATATTGCATGGTTATCTTATGTTTTCGGTTGGTTTTATATGAAGTTCAAAAGGTTGCATGGACTACGGATGAGTCAAGTTTCCATGTGGGGATTTATATTATTCTTTGTGATTTTGGTAATTGGAAATATTCTTGATTCCACGTTTCACCGGTTCATTTAAGAATGCCCGATACCCTGATTACTGTTTCGTATAATTACCAAAATACATCCCTGGACTTACGGGATCGGATAACCTTGAGCGACGATGAAGCTCTTCGATTTATTGATGCGGCAATGGAACCTTCTGCAGGGATTAAAGAACTGGCGGTTATTTCCACATGTAATCGAACAGAAATTTATGGTGTATTAGGAGAACCCGGGCAATTTCATGAATGGGTAATGCAGCAATTTTTAGAGTTAAAACAGGTTGATTTAAAAAAGGAATCTGCAGATCCAACTATTTTCCACTATAATGAATCTGTGGAACATCTCTTTGGTGTAGCGGGCGGTTTGAAAAGTATGATGTTGGGCGAAAATCAAATCTTATCCCAAATAAAGAGCAGTTATGACCTTATATTATCTTGTCCATATTCATTTCCCATTTTGTATCACCTTTTTCAGGATGCAATTCGGGTTGGTAAATCCATCCGGACAAACACATCATTGTGCAGGGGATCGGTTTCTATCAGCCTGGCTGCAGCTGAATTATCACGAAAGATTTATGCTAAGTTTTCGAACTTAAAGGTACTCCTTGTTGGAGCCGGGAAAACTGCTGAACTAACATTAATTCATTTCAAAGAAATGGGTGTGGTTGATTTTATTATTGCAAACCGTGGACAACAGCGTCGTCAATATCTGGCAAATAAGTATTTTGCCGAAGCCATTCCACTGGATGAACTGGGACCAGCGCTGATCAGAATTGATATTGTCATAGCTGCAACTAAATCCCCGGATTATTTAATTACACTCGATCAAATAAAACAGGCTATACCATCAAGAAAACATCGATCGTTATTGATGATAGATATTAGTTCTCCCAGGAATATTGAGCCCCAAATTGGGGGATTGCCGGAAGTATTTTTATATAACATGGATGATCTGGATAAGGTTGTTGCTGAAAATTTGGCGAAGCGTAAAAAGGAAATTCCAGCTGCTGAGCTAATTGTGCAGGAAATTGCATCGGAATTCGACGATTGGTTTAAAACGTTAGAGGTGGTTCCCACAATATCAAAACTGACCGGATATTTTGAACATATTCGTCGTCAGGAACTGAAGAAATATGTTCACAAGACATCGGATGAGGACTATCAATTATTGGATGATTTGTCTAAAAGTATCATTCGAAAACTGCTTCATTATCCGGTCTCAGGATTACGGCAGCAAAATCATAAGGGCAATTTAACCGTATCCAAAATTGATACAATTTGGGATTTATACCGCCTACACAACTTTGAGGCAAACTCAGATTAATGAATATTGTTCTGGGAACTCGCGGCAGCCGATTGGCCTTGTGGCAAGCTCAACATATTAAAGAACTCCTGCTAAATAATGTTAATGATATAACCGTGGATGTTAGATCAATAATGACTAAAGGAGATCAAATTCTAGATAAAGCGCTCCCGGATATTGGCGGGAAAGGATTATTCACCAAAGAAATTGAAGATGCCCTGCTTGAAAAGCGAATTGATATTGCCGTCCATAGCCTTAAAGATCTCCCCAGTGAATTACCTGAAGGTCTGCTCTATGCCGGTTCACCCAAACGAGCCGATTGCAGAGATACCTTCGTATCAAAAAAATGGTTATCGTTGAATAGCGTCCCAAATGGAGGACGGTTAGCGACTGGCAGTATGCGTCGGAAAGCGCTTATTTTTGAACAAAATCCGACAATTATCTGCGGGATGCTTCGGGGAAATATCGAAACCAGGCTGCGAAAACTTGAAGAGGAAGACTGGGATGGGATCATTATGGCCGCCGCAGCCTTAGACCGGTTGGGTATGCACGATCGTATAACGGAATTTTTAAATCCCGATTCATTTGTACCAGCCGTGGGTCAAGGTGCTATTGGATTGGAAATCAAGGAATCTCGAATAGAATTGATTGAAATTTTGAAAAATATTATTGATGAAGAAACGGTGGTTGCCGTAAAAGCTGAACGGGCATTCATGCGGGCAATGGAAGGTGGTTGCTCTGTACCCATTGGCGGATGGGGCAGATTTATGAATGGATCACTCACTTTGACGGGTTATTTTGCATCTCCTGATGGCAAACGCAGCATTCGTGAAACATTGACCGGTTCGCAAAAATCCCCGGAGAAATTAGGGGGTCAGTTAGCTGAGAAGTACCGAATACTAGGCGTGGATACCTTGATAACCTCATGACCTGGGATATATATTTTACTGGCCTGCATGTTCCGGAATCTATAGAACATAACAATGTAGATATGCGTATTCATCATACAGAAACAATCAAAATTACCTATGTTCCTTCTGAAAATTTTCATCAAGTGAACACGTACTTACAGAAAGAACCCATAATCATATTTCTGAGCAAAAACAGTGTAAACGGATTTCATTATGGGTTGGAAACTCAAGGAATTACTTTAGATAACTATTCTGTTGATTTCATGGCAGTAGGGGAAGAAACTTCAGAAGCAGTAGAAGAAAAATTTCTCCAGCCGGCGCAAATACCAGAAATTCAAAATGCGTTTGGATTAATTCAGGCGCTGCAGTCTATACAGAAAAAGCCCGTTATGTTAATTACCGCCGAAGAAACCAGACCGGAACTTCCCAACTGGCTGGATGAGGAAGGGTGGGATTATTGTCATTTAGCGGTTTATTCTACAACACTAAAACAAAACCATCACTTACAAAAAATATTCAAGAATACACAAAACGAGATTATCATTTTCACCTCACCCTCAACCGTGCTCGGATTTTTAAAAAGCATCAATGCGGCCAATTTTAAATCGATTAATAGCCGGTTAGTCTCTATCGGCTCCACAACAACGAGAAGTATTGAAGAACAATTTGGGTCTGTCTTTTTGGAATCAAGCCGACCAAAACTGGCTACTCTAACAAAAGAATTAGTCGCTGAATTATTAACCAATCCAATTCCACAAGGAATAACGGGTTAGTATGAATTCAAGAACACGGTTTTTATTGGCTTGTGAACGTAAACCATTAGATCGGCCACCCATTTGGATCATGCGTCAGGCAGGTCGATATCTACCTGAATATCGCCAATTAAAGGAAAAGCACGGATTTTTAAAATTGGTTCAGACTCCGGAATTAGCTGCTGAAGTCACTTTACAACCACTCCGTCGCTTTAAGCTGGATGCAGCCATATTATTTTGTGATATTCTGGTAATCCCGGAAGCAATGGGACAACCTTATCGCTTTCGTGATGGGGGCGGGATTGAAATGGAATATAAATTGGATTCCAAGGAAAAAGTAGAGAGGTTGACCAGCCATTCAGTGGCAGATCAGTTGCAATACGTTGCAAATGCCATTCAATTGGTTCGCAAAGATTTGGGGCAGGAAAAAGCGATTATTGGGTTTGGCGGTTCCCCCTGGACATTGGCTACCTACATGGTTGAAGGCGGCAGCTCAAAAGATTTTGCAGGAATTAAAAATCTGTTCTACACAGATTATCAATTATTCAATCATTTATTAGAGAAGATCACAAATGCCTTAATCTCATATTTTGAAATGCAGATTGACGCCGGAGTAGATGTCATTCAAATATTTGACAGCTGGGCAGGAATTCTGACGCCGCACACTTATTGGGATGCATCTGCAAAATACATCCACCGCATTATACAGAAAATTGGAGATCGAATTCCCATAATCGTTTTTGCAAAAGGGGCCCATCATTGGAAAGACGAGTTGATAAAAACAGAAGCGCCTGTTTTGGGGCTGGATTGGACCTATCCAATTGCAAAGTTTCACGATGATTTACAGGGACGTGTAGCTGTCCAGGGGAATTTAGATCCTGTATTGCTGAATACGACGCCGGAAGTGGTAATCCGGGAAACCCAAACATTGCTGCAATCGATGAAAGGTCGCCCCGGTTATATTTTTAATTTAGGGCACGGCATATTACCCCAGGCCAAACTTGAATGCTTTGAAGCATTGGTGGATACGGTCATCCATTTTGACAAATCAAAATAATTCCCCGAAAAGGAGTTAACCTCATTAATACATCAGCCACAAAGAACGCCAGCCTACCCTACGCAAGCGTGCGGGGCTGGCAGGCAAAGTTTTACGAAAGAGATAAAAATAAATTGATAAAATCAACTGTCTATCAAAACTAATCTGATATTTGTATGCTATCCCCATTTTTTTCAGCACTTTGTGTTCCTTCGTGGTCTTCCCTGCCCGCCACATATCTAATTTTTCAAATGGGGCAGGCGGGGTGGCAAATAATCCAAGTTAAAGGAGAAAACGAGTGTCGTTAGAAGTCAATCTTGATTTAATTAAAAAATATAACAAACCAGGCCCACGGTATACCAGTTATCCTACGGCGCCGCATTTTACCGAATCGGTTGGACAAGATATTTGGAATGAACACATTCGTCTGAATAATAAAAACGGTGATCGCGATTTATCGCTTTATTACCATTTACCCTTTTGTGATACGTTATGCTGGTTTTGTGGATGTACGGTTATTATTACCCGGAAACGGGAAAATATTGAAGCCTATTTAAATTATTTATTCAGGGAAATCGATCTGATAAAAGAGCGTCTCCACTTGGATCGAAAGGTCACTCAAATTCATTTCGGAGGCGGGACTCCAACGTATTTATCACCTGATCAGATACGCCGTTTGGGAGAGAAACTTAAACAGTCGTTTCAATTTGCCAATGATATCGAGATCGGAAGTGAAATGGACCCCCGGGGATTGACTGAAGAACATATCCAGGCTTTGGCGGAAGCGGGTTTCAATCGTGCCTCGATGGGGGTTCAGGACTTCAATCCAACGGTTCAGAAAGCGGTTAACCGGATCAATTCATTTGAGATGGTTGCACAGGTAATCGAGTGGATACGAACCCATAACTTTCAGTCTTTGAATCTGGATTTAATTTATGGATTGCCCCATCAAACAAGGAGCAGCTTTGAAAAAACGATTGACAAAATCCTTAAATTAAACCCCGATCGCCTGGCTGTGTTTAACTATGCCCATGTTCCCTGGATGAAGCCCCACCAAAAACTCATTAAAGATGAGGACCTTCCCACTCCTGAAGAAAAATTAATGATGTTGAAAATGATTATCGAACGGTTAACCTCCGCCGGTTATGTTTATATAGGGATGGACCATTTTGCAAAAGAAGATGATGAATTAACTATTGCCCAAAAGAATAAAAGTTTGCAGCGGAATTTTCAGGGATACAGTACGAAGTCCGGCGCTGATATCTATGCTATGGGTATGTCTTCCATTAGCCAGTTAGATGGGATTTATGCCCAAAACTATAAAGAACTACCCACCTATTACGATCGCATCAATGCGAATCAATTACCCATTGAAAAGGGATATGTTTTATCGGAAGACGATAAAATACGCAGAGACACCATTATGCATCTCATGTGTGATTTGGAATTGGATTTCACAAAATTGTCCAAAAAATTGGGGATTGATTTCACCCAATATTACCGTGACAGTTTAAATCGGTTGACCGAATTTGAACAGGATGGCTTACTGATACGTGAGGCCGATAAAATTACCATGACAGATACCGGGCGATTATTCATCCGGAATGTCGCAATGGAATTTGATTCCTATTTAGAGAAATCTGAAGTGCGATATTCAAAAACAGTATGACCCAACCCACAGAAATCATTTTAGCCAATCTTGGCGCTCCAGCCAAGCCTGAGGAAGTTCGACCTTTTTTGAAAAACCTGTTTAATGATCCGGATATTTTTCACTTTCCCTTTGGGAAAACGGGGCAGTCATTTTTTTCCTCATTAATATCAACATTCCGTGCCCCAAAATCACAGAAATATTATAATGCCATCGGCGGGGGGTCGCCCCTTCACAAAAACACTTTAACACAAGCTGAAAAATTAAAAAGGTCACTGTACTCCCAAGGAAATTACCGAATACGAGTCGCCCAGCGTTATTGGAATCCATTTATTTCAGAGATTGCCGAAGAAGTAAGACAGGATGGTGGACAGAAAATCATTTTATTGCCGTTATTTCCTCATTATTCCACAACATCGACATTATCCATTGTGAATGAATGGAAACGGGTTGCAGCTGATTTGCCTGAACCGCAAATTATTGAGCGGTTTTATTCCGAGCCGTTATATATCGATGCCTGTGCGGAACAGATTAATAAAACGTTGAAAGAATTTTCGAATCAGCCGCATATCTTGTTTTCAGCCCACTCAATCCCTGTCCAACGGATCGTTGAAGGTGATCCGTACGAAAAAGAAATTGTTGATAATATGGAACTCATCATGGCGAATCTCGGGTTGGATGTTTCTTATTCTTTGTGTTATCAAAGTAAGGTAGGGCCCATCAAATGGTTGAAACCAACGGTTGAATCTGAAATTGATCGACTTGTTGCTAAAGGAATTAATCATGTTCTGATTTTTCCCATTAGTTTTGTATCGGAACACTTGGAAACCCTCTATGAACTGGATATCCAGAAACGCGATTATGCCCTCACCCACGGCATCCATGAGTATCGCCGGGCAGCAACAGTTCAGGATAGCGATTTGTTCATCCAAGCCCTCGCTAAGGTTATTTTAGAAAAAACTTCATGAACAAATCAATTGTCATTATCGGGGGCGGAATTGCCGGATTAACGGCCGCTTTTCGGCTAAAAGAAGCCGGGATAAAGGTGACCCTTTTGGAAAAAAATGATCGATTAGGTGGTGTACTGTATTCTTATCAAAAAGATGGCTACCTGGCTGAATTAGGACCAAACTCTATCCTGGAAACGTCTCCATTAGTCACTGAATTGATTCAAGATATTGGGTTGGAAAAGGATAAGGTCTATGCCGATGACTCCTCAAAAACACGGTATATTCTACGGAATAAAAAACCGCTGCCGTTACCGTCGTCTCCACTATCTTTTGCCACTACTCCACTATTTAGTATTATGGCCAAATTACGCCTGATAAAAGAACCATTTATCAGTGCTTGGGATAATCAATATGAGGAATCTTTGTCTCAATTTGTTCTCAGGCGATTAGGTCGTGAATTTCTGGATTATGCCATCAACCCTTTTGTCGCAGGAGTTTATGCCGGAGATCCGGATATGCTCAGTGTAAAACACGGATTTCCTAAGTTGTATGATTTAGAACAAAAATACGGTGGACTGATCAAAGGCCAGATCAAGGGTGCGAAAGAACGTAAAAAACGACAAGAGGTAGCCAAACAATCCGCTCGTATGTTTTCGTTTCGCCACGGATTAAAAATGATTCCTGATCGAATGAAGGATTTGCTTGGGTCGGATGTTCAAACAAATACCAGAGTAAAACACATGACAAAAAAGGGAGCAGTTTGGGAAGTACATACGATTGGATCAGATGGTGTGGAGCAAGTCATCCCAGCCGATGGTGTTCTTTATACGGGTCGTATTACAGATTTACAGCACATAAAAATTGATGGTAGAATTCCCGATAACGTAACGGAATTACAGCAGATTTATCATCCACCTGTATCTGTTTTGGTTCTGGGATTTCACCGGGATCAGGTTCAACATCCGTTGGACGGATTTGGCGTTTTAATTCCTAAAGTCGAAAAATTTCAGATACTGGGAGTTCTGTTTTCAAGTACGATGTTTGAACAACGCGCACCCAAAGACCACGTAACATTGACGGTGTTTGTCGGGGGAGTTCGCCAACCGAAAAATGCTCAAAAATCAATTGAGGATATCCTTGCTTTAGCTCTCAAGGATTTACATACCATTTTAGGTGTGAAGGGTCAGCCCACCTTTGTTCATCATACCTATTGGAAACAGGCTATTCCTCAATATAATGTAGGATATGGTAAGTATAAAAACATTCTAAATGATTTAGAAGTAACCTATCAGGGGTTATATTTTTCAGGAAATTACCGAAGCGGAATTTCGGTAGCAGACACCATTGTCAACAGTGAGGAAGTATGTGAGCGTATCAAAAAGATTAACCGCAAAGTGCGCAAAGAAAAATCGCAAAGAATACAATGAAAATTATGACAGAAAACGAAATAGCAAATAAAGTAATTGGAATTGGAATTGAAATTCATAAAGTACTGGGGCCTGGTTTACTGGAAAGTGCTTACAAAGAATCTCTGTTTTTTAAGATTGGACAGTCAGGGCTGTATGTAGAAAAAGAAAGACCAATGCCTCTCATTTTTGAAGACGTAAAATTAGAGTGTGGTTACAGAATTGATTTATTAGTTGAAAATAAGTTAGTCATAGAAGTAAAAAGTGTTGAGGCGCTGAATGATATTCACTTGGCTCAAACATTGACCTATTTAAAATTAGGGGATTATAAACTTGGGCATGTGTCAAAGTTAGTTGAAACAAGGAATAAAGAGAGTAGTAAATGGTTTGTAAATCTCCCCGTCCTTTGCGGTTAAAAAAAGCAATGTTCTATGAAATGACTGTTCGAGCTCATAAATTTTACTCTCGACCTAAAAAAATATGAAATCAAGAAACACAAATTTACCAACTGATATTTATAGAATCATAAGCGTACAGTATTTACAAGAAGAAGCTTTCAATCAGCTAATAATTAGAACACAGCCATCAATATTTAAAGGATAGGAGACAATAATGGCATTACATCATGTGGATCTGGTACATCGACCTCGTCGATTACGCCAAAATGAAAGTATCAGACGATTAGTCCGCGAGACAACCCTTTCACCGGATGATTTTATTGCTCCTGTATTTGTGATTGCCGGTACGAATATCAAACATGAAATTCCTTCCATGCCCGGTGTGTACCAATATTCAATAGATCGGGTTCAAGAAGAAATTGATCATCTATTAGCTGTGGATGTATCACGAATTATTCTATTTGGTATCCCAAAGGAGAAAGATAGCGTAGGATCGGATTCCATTTCAGAAAATGGAATCATTCAGCAAGCGCTTCGATCTATCAAACAGGCTAATCCGGATATTTATGCCATTACAGATGTTTGTATGTGTGAATACACCGATCATGGGCATTGCGGAATCATAGTAAATGATGATGTTCACAACGACCAAACATTGAGTTATTTGCAAAAACAAGCAGTGAGCCATGCTGATGCAGGCGTGGACATGGTTGCACCTTCCGGCATGATGGATGGCATGGTGGCAGCAATCCGTTATTCTTTGGATGAAGCCGGTTATGAAACAATACCGATTATGAGTTATGCGGTGAAATATGGATCGGCTTTTTATGGTCCGTTTCGTGAAGCAGTGGAATCAACACCTCAATTTGGCGACAGAAAAACCTATCAAATGGATCCGGGTAATGTGAGAGAAGGGATAAAAGAAGCTTTGATAGATGAAGAAGAAGGCGCCGATATTATCATGGTCAAACCTGCTTTGGCGTATCTGGATGTTATTAGAGCAGTCAAAGAAAATACCCTGCTTCCGGTAGCCTGTTATAATGTCAGCGGTGAATATAGTATGATTAAAGCGGCTGCCGAAAAAGGCTGGATCGACGGTGAAAAAGTCATGATGGAAACCCTCTTATCCATGAAACGGGCAGGCGCAGACATTATTCTTACCTACTTTGCCCAAGAAGCTGCGGCACTGTTGTGAAACGTGAATATTTGAAACGTGAAGAGGAGTAAAAGCGAATATGAATTATCAAGAATGGGGAAAAACTGTTCCTGTTGAAATTACGAATGATTCCCTTTGGAAAATGGAAGCCTA
>JADFRD010000115.1 GCA_022561485.1 Fidelibacterota bacterium
CCGCGATCATTATTTCTTTTAAAAAACCTATTGCAAAGTTATGAGCTCGTGTTTTTCTTAAAAAAACACATCAGCGAAAGCTGATTGACGAGCTACTCCCGATTTATCGGGACTCTACCCCGCGATCTTTATTTCTTTTAAAAAACCTATTGCAAAGTTATGAGCTCGTGTTTTTCTTAAAAAAACACATCAGCGAAAGCTGATTGACGAGCTACTCCCGATTTATCGGGACTCTACCCCGCGATCGGTTGATTGGTATTCTGTAAAAAACAGTGTTTTTGAATTATTACTGTAAAAAAGCGTCGGCAAAATTAATCAATACATAAGTTCAGTGCAAGACTCACTTGGCATTAATTTCAACAAAGACAGGTAAATGATCTGAATAACCACCCAATAGACGATTCCCAGCCCAAAACCGGAATGGATAATGAGCATATTCCCCTTCCTGTTGGCGGTATTTTGGCTTATCTAAAATATGAGCTTCACCGGAAGTCAACCCTATACTATCCCTAAGGCCGCTGCTAACAATCACCTGATCCAAGAGATAATCTTTCCCCTTATAAACGTACGTTCCTATTTTGGGCTTACCAACCATGGGTTTCATTAAATTAATCATATTTAATGATGTGAATGTTCGCACATTATTATCCATTGGACCTTCATTAAAATCACCTAATAAGATAATTTCAGCATCAGGTTCTAGAGACAAAATATTCCCAACTTCATTGACCAATAATCGTGCGGTCGTTCTGCGTTTGGGAATCGCCTGCTCCTTTCCGCCGTAATTCGACGGCCAATGATTCACAAAAATATGTAGTTCATTTCCCTTATATTCTCCCAACACATATAAAATATCACGAGTCGGAACTCCATCGTGAAGTGTGTTTTGAATTGCTTTACTTTCTAAAACGGTAAAAACGTCCGAGTCATACAATAATGCATTATCAATACCGCGACGATCCGGTGAGTCAAAATGGATTATCTTATATTCCTTGTCTTTATACGCACGATTCAATTCATCCAATACAAAATAATTTTCCACTTCACACAAACCTAAAACATCGGCATTGATGTCTGATAATACTTCCGCGCAATTTTTCAGCTTCAGGTCATAAATCTCCTGGGTAACATTCTTTTTTCCACCCAGGGCAAATTCTTCATCCCTGGTGGTTGGATCATCTTCCAGATCAAATAAATTTTCCACATTCCAGAAACCAACTCGAAGAGACTGCCCGGAAAGAGTTGCTGCAAGCAATAATATGGGTAAGATATATTTTTGATTCATTTTTAACATTTTAATTTATTCACGAGTCCAAACGATTTGAAACTTTTTAATATTATTGTCATTAACCTCTATGAAGCGGACACGAATTTATTACCCTTCCCTCCTTGTTACCTCCTTGGTTTGGTCGTGTTCGCTTCTTTTTTTACGTCCACACCTATGTTAATTAACCGTTTAAAGCCAGTTTCAGTTGGTAATTCAACAACCCAATTCAATTGTTCACCGGAGATATCTTTAACGAGTTTTCCTTGATGGTGGTTAATCCAGTACTCAATTTTACCAGCCGATTTGAAATCGCCTGAAATGGTAACCATCTCAGTCGCCCTCCATTCCTTCCATTGTACTTCCCTGTATAGATTTTCAGCTGCGCGGCCATATGCTTCACTCAATCCTTTTTTACCCAGTTTTACTCCGCCGAAATAGCGAACAACTGCAACGGCTGTCTGGATCGCGTTATGGCTTCGCAGTGCATTTAGAATCGGCAGGCCTGCCGAACCGGACGGTTCCCCGGCATCGGAAGAATTTTCAACGATTTCTCTATCTGCAAAACGATAAGCCCAGCAGATGTGCCTGGCATTATGAAATTCTTTTCTTAATTGTTTAAGGAAAAATTGAAAATCAACCAATGACTCAACAGGTTGTAAAATACCAATGAATTTTGACCGCTTAACTTTTAATTCAAATCGAACTTTATGAGAAGGAGTTTTACTCAAGATTTTCTATATGAAAATCGAATGGGTACACCGGTAAAATTGAATGCTTTCCGCAGTTCATTTTCCAAAAATCGTTTATAATGGGTGGGAATCAATTTAGGATAATTGGCGTAGGTGGCAAATAACGGTGGTGCCGAACTTACTTGTTTGATGAATTTTATTCGAATCAACTTTCCCTTTTCGGCAGGTACACTACGCGTTTTGATGGCTCGTTCCAGAAACGTATTTAAATCTTTGGTAGAAACAACCTGTTTAACATTTTCAAAAACGACAAATGCCTCTTTCAGAATATTTGAAACCCGTTGTTTTGTTAATGCAGAAATAAACAAAATAGGAAAATCATTCAGTTTGGGAAATTGACTTCTGATGGTTTCTGACGTTTCCGCCATGGTGTTTGTTTCTTTTTCAATCAGATCCCATTTATTCACAATGATTATCAATCCTTTGCCGGCTTTGATTACCTGATCGATAATGGTTTTGTCCTGTTTGCCAAATCCTTTTACAGCATCGATCAGTACCAGCGCAACATCGCATTGATTAATCGAGCGAATCGCACGAACAGTGCTGTAATATTCCACATTGTCTATTATCTTACTTTTTTTACGCAAACCGGCTGTATCGACCAAAATAACCTTCTTACCATACCATTTCATTGGTGTATCGATGGAGTCTCTGGTAGTGCCGGCAATGGGTGTAACAATGGTCTGTTCTTTTTGGAGCAACGCATTCACCAGAGAAGATTTTCCGACGTTGGGCATGCCAATAATGGCCAGTTGTAAATCCGTGCTTTCATCCGCATCCACTTTCCAGTTTTTTAAATTCAATTTGATTCCAATCGCTTCCATAATATCACCGGTTAATCGACCGGACAGGGCTGAACAGGGTAGAATCGGTTCGATCCCCAGTTCGTAGAAATTGTGTATTTGCTCATCCTGCTTCATATGATCACATTTATTTACAATTAGGATATGTGGATTACCGCTTTCCCGTACGACCTGAGCCAATACCTGATCACTGGATGTTATGTTTTCTCTGCCATCGACCATTAACACAACCACATCCGCTTCGGACATGGCCAGTTTAGCCTGTTCGCGGATAGCTGCGTTAAACACGTCCATATCTTCCGGAATAAATCCACCTGTATCGATAAAACTGATGCGTTTCCCTTCCCATTCCGTTTCACCATAAACCCGGTCTCTTGTGATACCTTCCTGGGGATCTACAATCGCTTTCCGCTGGCGCAAAACACGATTAAAAAATGTGGATTTTCCAACATTAGGTCTGCCGACTATTGCTACAACTGGAATAGACATAATTTATTTTTCCACCATTTGGTTTTGTTCAAAATTAATGTCATTGCGCGGAGAGAGGAACGAACGACAACGCAATCCCCTTAAATCATCATTCATAAGGAGATCACTTCGTCGCTCCGCTTCTCGTGATGACAGAGATAAGTTTGAATTATAGTAATTGTGATTCGTTCTATTAATAGATAACATAATCCGTAAAGTCCG
Organism: Fidelibacterota bacterium; assembly: GCA_022561485.1. Classification (GTDB taxonomy): domain Bacteria; phylum Fidelibacterota; class Marinisomatia; order Marinisomatales; family TCS55; genus JADFRD01. The sequence goes on from JADFRD010000115.1 coordinate 3,510, forward strand.
TGTCAATCAGCTGCTAATACTTTAAAAAATTCTTCCGGCTCATCAGGGGATACATAAAAGGGCACACCAATTGCATTAGAAATATCTTTAAGTGTTAAATCATCCAACGTTTTCTCACCCGATGTTTCATTGACAATCCGTTCACTGAATATAACTTTTTCGCCTAAATCTTTTCCTTTTAATTGGTTAATGATATCTCCGCCCGTCAACAGTCCTGTTACAGTCACTTCATTTTTACCGAATAATTCATTTTTTATTGGAACATAATTGACAGTCAAATTTGGGATTGCATTCAATTTGGGTATGAACCAATTTTGAAATGTTTCTGATATGAGTATTCCTGATCCGATGGTTATCCTTGTTTCTTTTTCAATTTTTGGTTCGTCAAAATTATTCCATAATTCTTTGAAGTTACGGACTTGCCCGACGCCGTTTTCCTCCAACTCAAGATTATCATAATGATGACTCTTTGGTACATCTTTTCCAACAGTGAGATACCATTCATCACTCAACACCACAAACCGGCTTCCATCCGGATGTCGAAATCGTTTATCGTAATCTTCATAAAGTGAAATTGTTTTTTCTGCATATTCTTTCGTGACCGATGGAATATAGGGTAATCCTTTCCGGTGCATTGTGAGCCCGACGGGGACAATAGACATGCTTCTGGCCATGGGGGTAAACCGGTGAATATCCTCAATGGTTTTTTCCAGAAACGATCCATCGTTCCATGTGGGACAAAGAACGACTTGTGAATGAAGTTCAATTTCATTTTCCGTCAAATATTCAAATTTTTTAAGCAGAAAATCATCTTTACCATATAAAAACATATCCAATCGTTTATCAGGATTTGTCACATGAACGGAGATATACAGTGGCGATAACCGCTGCTCTACGATTCGTTTCAGTTCCTTCCATCCCATGTTCGTCAGGGTGATGTAATGTCCATGGAGAAAAGACATTCTGAAATCACCATCCCGAAAATACAAGGCTTCCCTCATGTTAGGGGGATTTTGGTCTACGAAACAAAAAATGCAGTCATTGGCACATTTACGAATACGCATATCCTCAAATTCCAGGCCGAGATCATCATCTTCATCTTTTTCCAGATCGTATTCCACCCATTCACCGTTTTGCCGGACTTTTAAACGGATGTTTTCATCGGCAACCTTGAAACGGTAATCGATGATGTCTTTTACGCGGGAACCATCAATCGCTTCAATTTTATCGCCTGGTTTGAGGCCCAGTTCGGCTCCCAAGCTATGTTCTTGTACGGATATGATTTTCATAAGGGGCGAAAATTACGGAGTTTTCGTATAATTCCCGTCGGTTTTAGTGAGAAGACTATTAAACTGTTTTCAGCGATAAATTCTGCGAAATGACTCGTGGTATAAGAGCAATCCTGATGAGAATGTAAACAATCCAACAAAAGTCATCATCAGCGCTAGGCGATAATAATCACCATCGAATGCGACTTGGGATTTGACAAGATCGATCCCAATCTTTATCCATAAAAATACACCGGCAAACGTAAGCCATTGGACTGTGTGCAATATGATCCGTTTTGGTATGAGTAGCAGCAACGGTATTGCCATACAGAACAAAACAGAATACATATTTCCAAAACGAAGGAAATGGGCTGCCAAAATGAACCATGAAATAATTAGGGGAGTGAGACGCAAGATCATGTTAGTATGAAATAGTTGAGCGGGCGATGAGAATCGAACTCACGTCACGAGCTTGGGAAGCTCGGGTAATAACCATTATACGACGCCCGCAATCCTCGAAAATAAAACGTCTTTACAAGGGTTTTAATATACAAAAGGTTTCTGCTTCAAATACTTTTTTTGTTAGCCTATACCGACGACAAAAAAAGTTTGTCGAGTACCCAAAACACACCCTAAACGCTTAAAATTTGGCTGAATTGAGGTTGGAGCGGTTATATTTTAATTACAAATAGGCTGTCTATTCATTTTTCTTTCGATTTAACAGTGAGGATATTGCATTCTTCAGCTCAGAATTCTCTTTAAGCGCTTGTGAAATCCGTTCAGCTAGTTCGTATAAAACCATTCTAATACTAGTTGCTAAACTTAGACATTCTTCATCTGATTGAGCATGTAATCCCTGGCTTAACGCGGAATGGAGCAACGTTAAAGGATTACGACCTTCGATTAGTAATATATCTGGTAAATTGTGTTTTATGTGATCTACTGCATTGCTGAATTGGGTTTCAATGATTGCGGCTTTTAATTCATCAATCAGCTTTTCATGGGAGCCAATTTTTTCTACTACCCGAACCAGCTCATTTAAAATTCTATTTTTCTGGTTCTCAACTATCCTTCTGTAATATGCAAAAGCCGCGATTCCCAATCCTTGATTTTCAGATCGTCGACCTTTAAACAAAAAGTCTTTGTCTGGTCCAATAAGTGTAACGACTCTTGCGGGAATTGGTGGACCAAACGGTGGGTTTTCACCAAATTTATATAATTCATATGTTTCATCTGCATATAATAAAACCGATAGCGCAAACTCCTTTATACTCTTATGACAATTTCGACATAAATATACAGCAAAAACATTTTTTTTCTGTCCCTCTGACAGGTAGGATCGATCACTAATTAACTCAAAAAACCTAATACCATTACAAGTCTCATCAGGGCAGTGTAATTGGATTACTGGCGTTGGTAAATAGTAAGGGCCAGACAATCCCTTCCTTCCAATTGGTGTAGAAATTTGCTTTTCTTCTCCAGGTGGAATTGACTCAAAAAAAT
>JADFRD010000032.1 GCA_022561485.1 Fidelibacterota bacterium
AGTATCGATGGATGAAGAAATTGAGAAAGAGGAGCTGGATCTTGTGAAAATAATCAAAGTGGTTTCTGATGAGTTCGCAAGCCAGCTTAAAATCACGGGGATGAATTTGGAATTGTTACTCCCTGAAAAATTATTAGTGCAAGCTAATCCCATTATTGCTGAAGTTTTCAAGAACTACATCAGTAATGCGATTAAATATGCCCGTGAGGGAAAAAAGATTGTGGTTGAAGATAGAAAAGAAGATGATTCTATTGTCATTTGTGTCAAAGATTTCGGTTCAACTATTCCTGAAGATAAGCGTCAATTAATATTTAAACGAAGTATTCAACTGGAACAAGGAGAAAAACGAGGCCGGGGACTTGGATTGGCGATTGTAAAACGGATTGCAAAAGCCCATAAAGCGGAGGTCAGTGTGGAGCCTAATGAACCCAGAGGCAATATTTTTTATATCCGGATCCCAAAAGCACCCTCGTAGGTGTCCAGGGATTACGAAATTAGATTAGGATTTAGATATGGAAAATGGGAGATGAATGAAGTAAGTATTCAGTGAGAAGATATTATATTTTTTCTTAATCCAAATTCATAATCCTAATCCTAATAATTCCGAATAATCATTCCCGTTCGTTGAGGTGTGATACGGGTGTGAATAACCCAGGCCGAGCGGTAGCCCATGTTATTGAGGTTCTTGCGCATATTATCTGCATCTTCCCTGATTACATAATCGCCGATGCGTACTTTATAATTAGGCGTTTCATACACCACATAAACAGAATCGTCCAATGTGGAATTCAAAATAGTGCTTAATGAATCTGCTTTGGTCATGGACTTGGAAGCCAGCACCTGCACGCGAAACCCTTCTGTCACCCAATGAACCGTGTCTTCAATTAAAATGGAATCAATGGCATTATTACCCAGCAATACATTATTGATAATCACCGGCCACTCGGGCTGAACATCGCGATGTTGATCAGGATCAAAGATTTTCTTAAGATCAGACTCCTGACCGAATAAGAATGATATAAAACAAAAAAGAATGATTATTTTCTGAATATTCATAATCTTTTTTATTAACCGCAAAGGTCGCCAAGAATACGCAAAGTTTTTAAAAAAGAGTCTATACTCTGCGTTCTTTGTGTCTACTTTGCTGTCTTGGCGGTTGAACATTTTTACATAATCCGTAATGAATTTATGGGAATCCACCCTTTTTTCCCATCCAAAAGAATGATTTCCACCCAAGTGTCCTGTGTCTGTGTAATCTCCGCTTTCAACCCTTCATGAATCTTAAACACAATCATTTCATCCCGAACTGCTGGGACTGAGTACACATTGACTGTTTGGGAAACGATCACCCCCTCTTTACTGCCGGTTACTTCCCAATATTTATCGAGGCAAATTACATGAGTAAGAATCGTTAATACAACAAAAGTCGTTTGCAAGCGAGACGTCATTATCCGTCCGATAAACCGGAATTGTCCCAGAACATACACCAGTCCAACCAACAACAAAAAACTGCTTCCCCATAATAAAAGATCATTTACTGTCATTGCATTTTTAAAGGCTCGATACCCATCCACTAAAACAAACCCATCCGGAATTTCAATACGGTCTTTCACACGGGTGTTGGTCAAATCCAAATTATGCTTGATATCATTATTCCGGGGATTAAACTGTAGTCCTTTTTCATAGGCCCAAACAGCATATCCAACTTCGCCCAAACGATAGTAGGCATTACCCAAATTATAATAAAGATCCGCAGCCTCAACCGACGACAGCAATCGTTCATATGTCCGAGCAGATCGAGCAAATTTCTCGTCTTCAAAATACCTATTTCCCTGTACAAACAGACTATCCACATTGACGGCAAACACTTTTGACATAAGAAGAGTTATAATTAAAAACCTCATGTGCAACGATCCACTTTTTTGAGTATGTCCAGCGCCGTGCCGGCGAAGTCTTGATCCACCACTGCCTTTGGAGCGTAGCGGGCTGCGTCGCAGGTTTGCAATAGTTCCACCAGTTCTGTCAATACTTCAGGAGGTAATAACCCTTTCAGTTCATTCCCAACTGTTAATGGATCCATATTATTCGTTTTCAACTGCCATCGATCTTTCAAATAGGCATAAATCACAACGGACACATTATCTAAATCAGGTTTGGTTTGTAGTGATTTTTTAGCTCGTTTCAACGCTCGGTGCGAGATACGTTGTCCCACCGATGCCAGTCTCTGAATACGATACCGCGACAGAGTCACCGGCGCCAGGAAAAACCCCGCAGCCAGTATATAGCTGGACCAAACCCAAATGGGGATGCCGCGACTGTCTCGCTCCACCCAAGTTGGCGGAGTCGTTACGTTGTAATGAATGTCTTGACCCAGCAGTGTAATCTCCTCCTTGGTAAAACCAGATATTCCGGACATGAAACGGTCTTTGGCCGGAGAAATGTGTAATTCGATGGATTTGGAACTGATTGAATAAAATTTCCCGTCTTTCGGGTTGAAGGCTGATAATTCAATCCTGGGTAAAAAGACTCTTCCGGTTTGTCTTGGAATTAAAATGTATTCCCATTTCATGGTGCCGGTGAACTGGTCCCAGAGCTGTTTCTGCTCAAATGATGATGTGGGTGGAAATACTTCCATGGTCTCCGGGAAATTCAAATCCGGCAGACTGAACATATTCAGGTTGCCGGTCCCGTTTAATTCAATTGTATATGTGACTGCTTCGTTGGCTTTCACATTGTCTGTATCCACTGAAGCTGATAGTTTGAATTCCCCCACAGCACCGGTAAAACCGGCCGGTTTTCCTTCCGGATAGTGTCTTACGGAAATAACAGTCGATTCGGTCCTTAACACCTTTTTCACTGTTTCATTGAAAAATGAATTAAAAAACGGATCATCAAATACTGTTCGCTGACGACGTCGTTTTTTCACTTGGACATTGCAACGCACTGTCATGGGTGTTAATTCCAATTCTCCTGTTTTGGTCGGGAAAAGAGCTACTTTATAAAGAGTTGCCACATTGTAACGAACACCGTTGATGGTGGTTTGATTAAACCGCGGCGGACGGGGTACAGATAGTTCTTCTAACCAAAAACCGACACTTTCCGGATATTTGATATCTTCCAAACTCATTTGCACCCGGGTGTATAATTTATACGTAACGGTGATCTGCTCACCGACAAAAGCTTCATTTTTATCCACCTCCGCCAACAGGAATAATTCGTCTTTGTTCGCCACCTGATCGGAAGCCTTCACATTCATGCGGATGGGTTTTGTCTTCAGCTTTTTCCCATCCAATGTCACCTTCAGCGCCGGAATGGTGAGCACACCTTTTTGATTGGGAACCAGCGTCCACGTCAATGTTTTGCTGGACGTGGCTTTACCGTTTATCCATTGGTAACTGGTCTGTTGTGCAGGACCACTGATAATCGTGAAGTTTTTTTCCAACGGCGATAGATCCACCCTGGGCAAGTTATCAGCATCTTTAGCCTCAATCCTCAGGGTAAATGTCTCATTGACAGCCAACTGATTCACATCTACGGACGCCGTAACCGACTGTCCTAAAACAACCTGAAATAATAAAATGACCGGTATAATAATTCGCATTACCAATCTTTCTCCAGTTGTTTGGAACGGGCTCTGGACATTTGACGCTTTTGATTCACTTTTTCATCCTTTTTCAGGGCATCTAAAATAGCCTGTGCGTTCTCTAAATCCTGCTGTTTTTCTTGATCATCCTGTTCTAGATCCTGCTGCTGATCCTCTTTTTCCTGCTCCTGCCCCCGTTGCTCATTTTCCTGTTCCTGCCCCTGCTGCTCATTTTCCTGTTCCTGCTGCTCTTTTTTCTTTACCTTATCCTTGTCCTTATTCTTATCCTGATCTTGGTTTTCTTGTTTCTGCTGCTGTTGTTGACTATATCTGAGTATTTCGTAATTATGTTTCGCGTCATGGTCGTCAGGGTTTAACTCTAAAGTCTTCCTGTACAATGCCAATGCTTCGTCATTCTTTTGCAAACTTGCCAAGGTGTTCGCCATATTGTAATACGCTTTGGATTTCAGTTCATTATCGTCTGTTTCCATTGCTTTTTTAAACGCTTTCAATGCGCTCTGAAAATCCTGCTGCTGGAATGCGGTGGTTCCCAGACCAAATTGAGCTGCTGCATCTTCATTCCTTTCATCCAGAATGGATTCATAATATTTCCGGGCATTGTCAAAATCGCCGCTTTGATAAGATGTTAAGCCGTTGTCCTGGGCGATCAACAAACCTGAAATAAAAAATAATATCAGCTTATACAATCCGCCCCCTCCACGTACGTTCTTCTTTCTTCCGCGTAGGCAGAATCATACTTATACCAAGCAATAAAAACGACATAAACGCAAATGATTGATAACGGTCCTCAAATTCTGAATAAACATGGGATTGGATCGTTCGTTTTTCCATGGAATCAATGGCTTTCATTATTTCCTTGTGGCTGGCTATCCGATTATCAAACCGGACAAATACGCCATCACCCGCATCGGCAATGTCACGTAACAATGGCTCGTTTAAAATAGATGTCACTAATTTGCCTTGTCTGTCTCTTTTATATTCCCTTGTGCCGTCATTTTGTTCCAGCGGAATTAACGAACCCGTTTCCGTACCCACACCTACTGTATGAATAATCATTTTCTGGTCGGCTGCTTTTTCCGCCAGTTCAATGGCTGCACCTTCGTGGTCTTCACCATCCGTAATTAATACAAACACTTTATAATGTTCACTCTCTTCGGTAAATGCCGATAATCCAGTTTGGATGGCAGTGCTTAAATCTGTTCCCTGGGTGGGGATTAACCCAGTGTCAATACCGTCAAGAAATAGCAGAGCTGCTTCGTAATCGGTGGTCAATGGCAAATACAGATAACTTGTTCCCGCAAAAACCACCAGCGCCACACGATCACCCTTTAATTTTCGTATCATCTGACTGATCTCAAATTTGGCTTTCTCCAGTCGACTGGGTTTTACGTCTTCCGCATCCATGCTTAGGGAGACATCAATAGCAAAAACCAAGTCAACACCTTTCCGTTCTACCGGAGCCAGCCGAGTACCAATTTGAGGTCCGGAAGCGGAAAACACCAAAAACATGAGTCCAAATACACCTAACCGCTTTCGCCATTGAATACGTTTGAAATCCACCCGTTGAAAGAGATTATCCTGCAGATCAATATCCGCATTTTCAAACACAGCTTTTTGCTTCCGGGAACGAATGATCCATGTCATCCACATGAGTAGGAGAGGAGCGTATAATATTAATACGATCGGAAAGCGAAAATGGATCACGTACGCCTCCGAAATACTGATCGATCTAATGTTTCATAACCCAACCCAAGAAGCACGGCAGGGATCAGGAGCCAGCCAAAGAGTTCCTTGTATTGGGTGTATTCTTTCACTTGAATTTCTGTTTTTTCAAGTTCGCTGATTTCAACATAAATATCCGCCAGCATGTTCTCGTCGGTTGCACGAAAATATCTCCCCCCGGTTCGGTTTGCGATTTCTCTTAATGTTTTTTCATCAATTTCGTTCCGTATGTATCCGCGGTTTGGAATAAATGAAACAGACTGGTTCGTGCCGGCTCCAATGGTGTAAATCCGAATATCAAACTGGCTGGCAAGGTCCGCAGCTGTTAGGGGATCCAGTTCCCCGGCATTGTTACTTCCATCCGAGAGAAGAATCATTACCTTACTTTCCGCTTCACTGAATCGGAGGCGGTTTGTGGCATTGGCAATGGCCATACCGATGGCTGTACCATCCACTTCCTTATCTGCAATCCGTACATCTTTCAATAGATTAACTAATACATCTTTATCTACAGTCAACGGACATTGAATAAAGGATTCCCCGGCAAAAACCAAGAGCCCGATGCGATCACCGTCCCTGTTTTCAATAAATGTCTTTGCGGTACGTTTCACTGCTTCCAGGCGATTGGGATTAAAGTCCTCTGCCAGCATGGAACTGGAAATATCCAAAACCATGACAATATCCACCACTTCGACATTTTTTTCCAGAATACTTTCTACTACACGTGGACGTGCAAGTGCTAATATTATTAATGATATAGTGATGGCTTTAAGAACATTAATCAGTAGAATTTTCGTATTCCCGCGCTTGCGGAATGGTTCAGGAATCAAGGAGATCGATGACACACGCATGGTCCCTTCATTGTGATGGCCACCCCGCTTTTTCCACCAGAAAAATGCAGGTATAATCAATAGTCCCAACAGGACCCATGGTTGTTCGAAAAAGATCATATATCCTTGTTACGCGTAGCAGTTTATCAGTCTATACGCAATTGGAGAAATTTAGTTGCTATAATTTCAGACGGACGGTTGTCAGCCTGATGACATGATGTTAAAGAGGTCTTTGCAAAACCAATTGCACAAACCCGCCTGCCCCGATTGGAATTAATAAGGGGGGGCGCCTGCCTGCCGACTGGCAGGGACAGGGGCAGGAATCAGACAAATTTTACATCCTTTTTCTTCACTCATCAGGTTTTGCAAATACCTATTAAATATTATTTTGATTGAGTGTCGTCTTCAATGTCTGAAACGGCATCTTCAATTTCCTTCTTCACTTCATCAGCGCCTGCCTTGAATTCCTTGGAAGCTTTCCCCAATGAACGGGCTAATTCCGGAAGTTTTTTCGCACCGAAAAGCAGCAATACGACTAAAAGAATGAGCAATAGCTCCCAATAACCAAATGCTGCCTGAATAATTGTGTACTCCATAAAATTCTCCATTAGTTAATAATTTTTGTCATAGAAATTACAACGATCAACGGAAATATCGCAGAAAGTAGTAAGAACTCGCTAACCCGATAATACTGATAAAATTTATTTTGATTGAAAGACCAAATTTCAGGGTAAACATGATTATATCCAGAACAATCACACCAGATTCATTTCCCACAAGACCTCCCAAATCAAACGAAACACTGGTGAGGAAAAAAGCTTTTACCACTCCTTCCGGTAGAATCCAGCCAAATAATTCTCCAATAAGCGTACCGGCCATAGCTCCCACAAATAAAATAAGAATGATAAGAGTAATGGATCGTTTATTCATTATTTCACTATGGGCATTTCTTCTTCAAAACGATCGTGATCTATCATCCATTTGATCGTACTCCATAAAATATAAAATGTCATCAGTGGAAAAAGAACAATACCTCTCCAGATAATAGCACTGGCAATGATTACCAGAACACCCAAGAGCCGCATCGAGTTAGATTTTCCTTTCTTGAAAGACAATAATGGAAATTTTGAAAACCGGATGGGACTAACCATCATAAACCCAAGAGCCACTATCATCGGTAAGGCGATACGGGGATCTCCCATTTCTCCAAACACCTGATGGTTAAACAACATGTAACTTACAATAACAATAGCATTAACAGGTGTGGGCAGACCAGTGAAAAATGATTTAGGATCTTCGTCCTGTAAAATATTGAATTTTGCCAAACGAATGGTCCCGAACATTAATGGAGTAAATGCGATAATGCCTCCCAATAACGGCGGAAGGCCCTCCACATAAACCGTATAGATTAAAAGAGACGGCGCTGCGCAAAATGATATGGTATCCGCAAATGAATCATATTCAACACCGAATCGGGACGGAATGCCCAGCATTCGTGCCAATTTACCATCGGCGACATCACATAATCCGGCAAATAGGATCAGCCAACCTCCGCGAATAGGATCACCCAAAATCATCATCACAATCCCCATAAATCCCAGAAACATATTCAACAATGTGATGAGATTAGGTATAAAATTTCGTTTTTTATATTTTTGTTTATTCATCAAGTTATTTGACCAATTATAGTTGTAGCGCCTTTTACTTTATCACCAACCTGTATATGGATGATTGAATCAGAAGGTACTATCAGATCCGTACGGGAACCAAACATAATAAACCCAAATCGTTCCCCGGTTTTAAAGGATTTACCCACCTCTGCATAACAGTGAATGCGTCGAGCGATCAGGCCCGCAATCTGCCTTATTTTAATCTTTTTATCTCCATGAGACAGAACAACCACCGTCTGTTCATTCACATCGCTGGCTGCATGATTAAATGCCGCCTTGAAATCCCCTTTTTTATACTCCACTTTTTCCACCTTTCCTGCTATTGGCATTTTGTTCGAGTGGACATTAAATATATTTAAGAAAATGGACACCTGTATTGCTTTGCCCACATCTTCATCGGTTACATCTTTCACTAATACAACTTTTCCATCCGCCGGGGAAACAAGAATATTTTCACCGTCAGGAGGAATACGAATTGGATCACGGAAAAAATTGATACTGAAGATAAATAAAAGACCAAAAATGTAATAGAATACCTTCAGGAGAGAGGAATCAAGCCCATATCCTGTTATCCCGCAGGCGATCGTGAAGATCATTAACGTAATGAGTATTTTTCTTCCTTCAGGAGCAAGCATTAATTGACCCGGGCTAAAATTAAATTTTTTGTTATCTTCTTCCCATCACGATATATCTGCAATTTTATTCTATCTCCTGATCGCAGATCGCTTTCTTTAATAATTTTCAGAATCTCCCTGGAACTACTGATTTTTATACCATTGACGGCGTAAATGATATCGCCTATTTCCACACCGGCTTTTTCAGCATTGCTTTCGTTTTCAACTTCCACAACGATCACTCCGCGATTAAATGGAACGTCTAGATATGAAACAACTTCAGGTGTCAGCCGTTCGACAGACAGTCCAGTCGAAAAACTGCGGTCCACTTTTCCGAATACCTTTAATTCATCAGCGATATCCTTGGCAATATTGATGGGGATCGCAAAACCAATTCCAATTGAGCCTTCTGCAAATTGCGATCCGGTAAAAATAAATGTATTAATTCCGATAACCTCACCCAATGCATTTACCAATGGACCGCCGCTGTTCCCGCGATTGATTGCCGCATCCGTTTGGATCATATCTTTATAGATGCGCCCTCCGGATTGGGAACCAAAATTCATATCGACAGCGCTGATGATTCCGGCGGTAGCAGTCGGTTGCTTGGCAATATCAAAAAGACCAAATGGATTTCCCAGTGCAATAACCCATTCACCGATAATTAATTCATCCGAATTGCCCAAATTAGCATAAGGAAAATATTTACCACTCAATTTTAATAAAGCTAAATCAGTAATGAAATCCGTTCCAACAATTTCAGCTTCAAACTCTTCGCCTCCCGGCAGTGTTACTACCACATTCGTTGCGTTTTCCACCACATGAAAATTGGTCAACAAATATCCATCCGGACTGATGACAACTCCGGAGCCGGAACGATGGACTTCCCTTTTTGCCCTGCGGCCCGGGAAGAAAAAATCAAAAAACGGATCTCGTGGAAACGGGCTGTAAACATCCCTGATTTGTGTAACATTGATGCTGGCCACTGCAGGACTCACTTCTTTAATTGACTTGGTAATGGCTGTCTGTCGGGATGCATCACCATCCCATTGGCCAAAAAGAAAAGATAATATAATGATTATCTTAAAAAGTATCTGCGCCATTATAATCAATATTTTCGAGAAAAAGTCCCTGGGCTGGAGCCCGGTATACCTTCACATCTTTTCTCGGGTTATTTAATAAATCTTTGAATTCAGTCATTGTCATTTTTCCATTTGTAACTTCAACCATGGTGCCAACTAGGTAACGAACCATGTGGTGTAAAAACCGGTTGGCAGCCACACGATAATTTACAATATTCTCCGTTTGTGTCCATTCAGATAAATAAATCATACAGACCCGATTTTCAATTTCGGAATTATACTTTGAAAATGAGGTAAAATCATGTTCACCCAAAAAAAACTTCGATACATTATTTAACGCTTCAACATCCAGCAGTCCCGTTTGCCACACAGCATGACGATCCATGATGAATTCGTCTGTCCTGCATTGATATAGATACTGCCGTTTGACTGCTGAAAACCGAGCGTGAAAATCATCCGGAACCACCGCACATTCTTTTACCCTGATTTCCTGGGGCAGGTTACCATTTATGGCAGATATAATTCCATCGGTGTCCATATCCGTATTCCAGTTAAAATGAGCCACCTGATCCAATGCATGAACACCGCTATCTGTTCTTCCGGATCCAATGACACTGATCTTTTCACTTTTATTCAATTTGGCCAATACTCGTTCCAGTTTACCCTGGATGGTTCGATCCTTCTTTTGCACTTGCCAACCGTGAAAATCGGTTCCGTCGTATTGAATGTGGATTTTAAATCGTGGCAAGAGAGTGAAATGAAATAAATGCAATTGATATGAATATAATTACCAACAGATGCAAACCATTAAATGTAACACTATGGGCGACACCTCGGGGAATCTGTTTCCCATAGCCCCGCAAATACATTGCCTGGGCAATATCATCTGCTTTTTGCAGATGCAGCATAATCATTCCGGGCATTTGGTTTGCAGTTTTCTTCCATTGCTGAAATTTGCTGTCATGATTTTTCAGCCCCAAGGCTTTTTGGATTTCATTATACCGATTCCAATCTCTTTGAAATGATGGATAAAACCGTAATGTCATTTCCAGAAACAAAAAACCATCTTCCACTTTTCGCCAGGGTTTATTCATCTTCACCCAAATACTTCGCAACGCATCAAAGACATTACCGGAATATTTTCCAAAACTGTATACATTCATTATGGCCATGACCAAGGAAAATTTAAGTACCACCCACCCAATTTCAACCATCATTTCACGAAGTGAAGAGTGACTAAACAGCAATGAAATGATTAAATATATACTGATCATAATCGGTAAAAACATGATGAATGATCGCAAAGAATGAGCCATTCTTTTCATGGAAATATTTTCTATGAATGACAACAGTAATAAGAAAATTCCATAAATCCCCCAATGGATAATCGTGGGGCTAAATAAAACGGCTGAAGAATATGATAAAAATAACCACAGCCTGACAATGGGCTGACGTAAAAGGAAAGACATAATTAAAATTGAATTTGCAGTGCGATGCCTGAAGCGCTTTTTTCATAATCAACCATGGGGACAACCGTTATTTTTTGAATGTGCGAAATACGCTGGAGATACAATGCGTCAATGGCAGACACAATATGATTCAACACAATTCCCCCGGCGACAAATTGAGCAGTCAGTAACCACTGGTCGCTGGAGATACGATAATCACGGTATTGCTTACGATTTTTTTCTGAAGACCATATCCAGACCCATTTCGCATCATTAGGATACAATGCATTATATTCACGGAATCGCAAATGTTCTTCATTATGGTCATCACGGGAATCATAATTACCTATATCTATCCAAAATTGCTGATTTTTTCCATCGGGAACCACCCCGGCATTATCAGCTGCAAATGCCTGAAACCGATCTGTATAATTGTTACTGATGATCAGCGCCCCGGCAAATGATGTCCAGAGTGCAGTTTCCGAAATGATAAACGTTCTTCCCCGCCCTGGTTCATTTAAAGCGTATTCACCCAACCCAGGTAAAATAAATGATTTTACTACCGGGCTTATTCCCTTCACCGGTTGAATAAATACAATGCCGACTATGAGTATTATTGTAATAAACGATACTTTCTTCATTCTTCTTTTTACTTCTTCCTTTTTTTTACTACTCCTGCTGCTGCTACTATTTTCTCTACGACTCACCAGTGACAACTCACCGCTTACCAATCCTCATCTTTCTTGTTTTAACCCATTCCCAAATCACTATTCCTAAACCAATGAAAATACACATTAAGGCAAATAAGTCTCCATCAACCGTATCCCAATCTGAATACACAAATGGTAATGCAGCAAATAAAATTCCTTGTTCACCAAATTCCATTTTTTGCAGGACTCGTCCTGATGGAGCAATAATTCCGGATATTCCGGTATTGGCACTGCGTACCACAGGAACGCGATTCTCCACAGCTCTTAATTGAGCCAGCCCAAAATGTTGATATGCACCCGGGGCGTCTCCCGACCAGGCATCATTGGTTTCGATGGTGAGGAACTCTGCTCCTCTTTCCATGAAACGCCTGGCTATTCTTGGAAAACTGGATTCATAACAAATCATATTGCCGAATCGTTTATCACCGACTTTAAAAATAGTGTAATCATTGCCGTGATCAAAGTTCCCCCATCCGATATTCAATTTTTTCAATGACGGAAATATTCCTGATAACGGAATGTATTCAGCAAAAGGCACCAAAAACAGCTTGTGATACATATCCATCGAACCATCTGTGTTGAAAAGGATAGCACCATTATAATAATGACGACCGTTTTCATCTGATTCCATATCTATTGTTCCTGCCAGCAGCGGAATTCCATTTTTGATTACTTTCTGACGAATCGGTTCTCGATATCTGTAAGAAATTCTCAAATAAGCAGGTAGCGCTGCTTCGGGCCACAATACAAAATCGGGTTTCATATTCATAGCAACGTCCGTTAATGAATCCATCAGCGCCACCAATGTTTTTTTATATGATTTTTCCCATTTTTGAACGGGATCCACATTGGGCTGAATGACCGCTACATAAAATTGCGACTCTGCAGAATTTTTTTCGATTGCACGTAATCGCCAACTTCCCATTCCAAAAACAATACCCCATAGAACAAAGGCGCCAATAATGTATTTCTTTGGCTCTTTTTCTGTCACCGCTAAATAAAACAATCCATTCAATATACAGATAAATAATGCGATCCCTGCTGACCCCGTCACATCCGCTGTTTGGACCATGGGTAGCAAGAACACTTGAGTTAGCGCAAGATCAGACCACGGAAAACCCATGGGGCCAAAGCTCCGCAGGTACTCCATGGTTACCCAAAGAAAAGGAAACAAGAGTAGTCCCACTCTCAATTTTTTTTGAATGAACGATACACCGACTCCAACAATCAACCAGAATAATCCCAAGTAAAACACAGCTCCAGCCAGAGAAGTAAATGCGATTAACATTGATGTTCCTTTATTCAAACCTATCCAATAAAAAGCGATGGTATTGGCAGTGATTGCTGCAATATATGTCATGGCTGCACTGGTTTTAATATCTCGGTTCAGCCAAATAATCAATAACGGTACAAGACTGAAATAATTAAGAAACCCCAATGGAAAGGGTAAAAAAGTTATACCAAACAGTACACCGGATATCAGCGCCAATACCCAATCTGGAAATTGCTGAAGTTTCAATTTATCTACGATCCAAATAAAGTTGCAAAATAATCGCCGCGGCTGTTTGATCGATAAGCCCTTTATTATGACCGGTTTTTATCCCCTGCTGGATAAGTGACTTTTTTGCACTGATTGAGGATAAGCGTTCATCCTCCAAATCAACAGAAATATGGTGTTCCTCCAATCGAGCGACAAATTCTTTCACCAATTTGGTTTGAGGTGTTACCTGCCCTTTCATTCCTATGGGCATCCCAACCACCACTTTTTCCACTTCATGTTCATCGATAATATCTTTGAGAGATTGTAATAAGGATGAGTTATTTGGGATTGTTTTAAATGGGGAGGCAATTATTTGCAGCAGATCCGTCAAAGCCAAACCGACACGCTTTTCACCATAGTCGATACCCAAGATACGTTTCATAGATAATTAAGTAGACTATGATTGACCGGAGCGTTCAATGTAATCAACGCCGGAAGTATTTGTCATTTTTTTAATCATGCGTTCTAATTGACGAAGGTTCTTCACTTGAATAATGAAATAGGTGGTTGCAACAGCATCTTTCACCTTTGATTCAACACTGACGATATTCAAATCAGATTTGGTAATACAATCCGTCAAGTCGTTGAGCATTCCCTTTCGATCCTGTCCTACAATTTTTAAGCGAACATTGAAGAGATCATTTTTTTCGACATCCCAATCGACAGGTACAAGCCGATCAGACTCCTTTTTTAATAGTGGCAAACTTTTACAATCTGATCGATGAACTGTAATTCCACGACCTCTGGTCACAAAGCCTATCATCTCATCACCAGGGATTGGATTACAACATTTGCCAAAGGTCACCATAAGATTATCTATTCCCTGTAAGGTGATTCCCCTTGTCCGTGAACGTGCAAAATTGAAAAATCTTTTTTCTTCCTGATCCTCATTTTTATCCAACTTTGGTTCATCTTCAGGACGTATTTTCAGCAAAATCTTTCGGACGGTGAGATCCCCCTTGCCGATAGCTTCTAATAATTGTTCAGTATTATTCAATCCAAATTTGTTAAATGACGATTCAATTTCTGTCAATAAATCCTTCATTTTCAGACGACGAAGCGTTTTTTTCATCAGCTCCTTGCCCAATTCGACACTTTCTTCAAATTGCTGCTTCATTAACACTTTATTAATGTGTGTCCTGGCTTTTGATGTGACGACAAAATTCAACCAGCCATAACTGGGTTTCTGTGTCTTACTGGTAATAATCTCTATAATATCACCATTCTGAAGTTTTGTATTTAATGGTACAATTTTATGATTTACTTTTGCTCCCAGACAATGTATACCCACTTCTGTATGAACATGAAATGCAAAATCAATGGGGGTTGCGTCGGTGGGTAATTGAACCAAGTCACCTTTGGGTGTGAATACAAATATTTCATCATTGAAAAGATCAATTTTAAGGAGATTCATAAATTCCCGGGGATCAGATGATTCTGATTGTAAAATATCTACCAGCTCTCGCAGCCATTTCACATGGAGATCGACACCCTTAGACAATGAGCCTTTCTCTTTATAATGCCAGTGTGCAGCAATACCGATTTCGGCCGTTTCTTCCATTTCATGTGTTCTGATTTGTATTTCCAACATCCTGCCTTTTGGACCAATCACTGTTGTATGTATCGATTGATATGCGTTTGATTTTGGAGAAGCAATAAAATCTTTAAACCGCTCCTGTACCGGGGTGAACTGGTTATGCATGATGCCCAATGTTAAATAACAATCTTCAACTTTTTCAACCATGAGACGAATAGCCAAATGATCATATATTTCATCAAAAGATTTATCACGCTTTACCATTTTGCCATAAATAGATGAATGAGATTTCACCCGTCCATAAATTTTTGCTTCTATTCCAAGCTTATTTAATTCTTTTTGCAATGGATCAGAAACTTCCCTGATATATTTTTCTCTCTCTCTGCGACTGGATTTTATTTTGGATTCAATGTTTTTGTATTCTTTTGGTTTCAGCGTTTTAAACACTAAATCTTCTAAAAGAAATTTAACCGATGCCATTCCCAAACGATGAGCCAATGGAACAAATACATCTCTCGTTTCAACGGCGATACGATGCTGTTTAAAGCGCGGTAAATATTCTATGGTTTGCATATTGTGAATTCGATCGGCGAATTTGATGATAATCACCCGGAGGTCCTTTGCCACAGATAAAAGCATTTTCATGAAATTTCCCGCTTGCTTTTCTTCTCGACTGGTGAATTTGATTCCACCCAGTTTTGTCACACCATCCACAAGATTAGTGACATCTTCCCCGAATCGTTCACGAATATCAGCGAGATTCACACCCGTATCTTCAACAGAATCATGAAGTAAACCACCCATAATTGTGCTATGATCCATTTTCCACGATGCAAGCAATTTGGCTACTGCCACACAGTGGTTAAAATAGGGTTCTCCCGATTTACGTTTTTGCCCTTCGTGACTATTCAGACCAAAATCATACGCCTCCCATAGGAGGCGTTTTATCTCTTCTTTTTCATTTTCAGCCGGAATATTCACTTTTTCAAACAAATCCATGAATTGTTTCGGAAATTCACCCACCAAATGAGGTATAAACCTGGCCAAAGGATTTGGCATTAGAACGGCACTTCTATTCCTTGTTCATCTGTAATGGACGTATAATTCTCAAACCGTGCAAAACGATCAATAAATGTAAGATTGACTTTACCTGTTGGCCCATTTCTGTGTTTTGCAACAATGAGCTCTGCTATTCCCCTGTCTTCATCTTTGTCTGAATATATCCATTTCCGGTACAAGAAAATAACCAGGTCGGCATCCTGCTCAATGGCGCCACTTTCACGTAGATCGGATAATACCGGCCGTTTTTCAGTACGCTGTTCCACAGCTCGGGATAGCTGCGATAGTGCAATCACAGGAATATCCAATTCTTTTGCTAATGCTTTTAAAGACCGAGAAATGGTCGATATTTCCTGCTGCCGGCTTTCCACACCTCTGGGACCCTGCATTAGCTGAAGATAATCAACAAACAATAAATCAATATTATGCTCTGCTTTGAGGCGTCTGGCTTTCGCTCGTAATTCCAAAACGCTGATGGCAGGCGTATCATCCAAATAGATGGGCGCTTCAGCCAGTGTCCCCACAGACCTGCTTAAGTTCTGCCATTGCTTTTTGGGTAACTTTCCTGTACGGACTAAATGGCTGTCCACTTTCGCCTCTGCACAAAGGAGGCGCAAAGCCAATTGATGGTTCGCCATTTCCAGACTGAAAATCCCAACGGGATGTTTGTGATCCACGGCGGCATTGCGAGCCATCGTTAACGCCAAAGCTGTTTTCCCCATAGAAGGGCGACCGGCAATAATCACCAATTCACCTGGCTGGAATCCGGATGTGAGTTCATCCAAATCGGCTAAACCGGACGCAACTCCCGTCACATCGCCTGGTTTGGAATGAATTAGATCCAGTTTCTCAAATGTATCATGCAGGATAGGATCGATATGCTGAAACCCGCCTCTTAATCGTCTTTGAGAGATTGCAAAAATGGATTGTTCAGCCTTATCAAGAAGTTCATCCACATCTTGTGAATCTTGAAACGCATTTTTGGCCAGATCATGAGAAATTAAAATTAATTGCCTTAGCATGGCTTTTTCCAGGACAATCTTTGCATAATTTTCTACGTTTGCAACCGATGGAACTGCTTCCACAAGTCCGGTGATATAATAGGCACCGCCGACACTTTCTAATTCTTTTTTCTTTTTTAACTGATTAACGATTGAAACTGTATCAATTTCCTGTCCTTCATTGAACAGTTGGGTCATACACCTGAAAATTTTACTGTGGGCTTCTTTGTAAAACTGGTCTGCTTCCAGCCATTGCAAGGATTTACTGACTGCTTCCTTGCTGGAAAGCATTGCGCCTAATACGGCCTGTTCGGCTTCTGGCGATTGGGGCTGTACATTTAATGGGTGTTGTAATTCATTTGCCATGGCTAATTTTTCTTCTCCAAGAATTCTTTTATGACTTTGAAATCTTCCCAAGCAGGTCGTTTCAGATCTTGATTCCGTAACAACGCTGCCGGATGATAGGTGACCATCAATGGTGTTCCATTGTAATCGTGAAATGTATTTCGCAAACTTTTCAACGATTTGTCTACATTCAAAAGGGTCTGTCCGGCAACTCGACCCAAAGCTACTATAAGTGTTGGATTTATCAAACGAATTTGATGCAATAAATATGGTTCACATTGTTCCACTTCAGAGCGGAGTGGATCACGATTATTGGGTGGTCTGCATTTCAATACATTGCAGATATAAACGTCTTTTTCCCTACTTCGGTCAATCGCAGCTAATATTTTGTCCAGTAGTTTCCCGGCACGACCGACGAAAGGTTCGCCTTTTTTATCTTCTTCAGCGCCAGGTGCTTCACCCACTAATAATAAGCTGGCATCCGGATCCCCAACGCCAAAAACGAATTTAGAGCGAGTGCTGCCCAAGGAACATTTTTGGCATTCACATATTTCTTCTTCAAATGAAGAAAGATCTTCATTATCATTTTCTTCAGCTAGTACGTTTAGAGATTTGATATCTAAAAATAGTTCATCCCCGAACAATTCCTGATTTTGCCGCAGATATCGGCGTATATCATCACTTCGAGGAGACATTCTTATATATCTAATTCACCGGAATTTCGCCACTTCAACTTACCAGCTACATACTCATCCATTGCTTGAGTGGTCGATTTGATTTCCTCTTCATAATTTTCTTTCGGTTCAGGCGGAAGTTCATCAAATACACCCAATTCTGATTCCTCAGCATCTCTGATGGCAGCATCCATGAAGCGATTTTGATTGATTTGACGTGCTCGATTAGACATCACAATTACTGACTCAAAAACATCTTCAGATTGTTTTTCCATTTCACGCATTGATAAGGTTTTAATTGACATAAAGTACTCCTTCATTTTGTTTATTAATTATTGAAATAATGTTTGACGTCGCATTATTGACATTATCATTGATGATAGTAAAATCAAATTTTTCTTTATAACTAATTTCAATATCCAATCGTTCCAGGCGTTTTGCGATTCGTTCACTCGAATCTGTGCCGCGCTTAATCAGTCTGGCTTTAAGATCATCTAGACTGGAAGGTAAAATAAAAATCGATATGGTTTGTTCCGGATATAAATTTTTGATAGACACGGCCCCTTTAACATCCACTTCAAATAATAAAATTTTCTCTGTTGAAATTGCAAAATCGATTGACTCTTTCAGTGTGCCGTACATGCAGCCGTGTACATTTTCAGTTTCAACAAACTGGTTATTGTCCACGCGGCGCTGAAATTCATCTTCGGATATAAAATAATAATCCACGCCATCCACTTCATAATTTCTTTTTTCCCGTGTGGTGCATGAAACAGAAAATTTCATATCCGTATTTTCCTGAAGGGCACGGCAAATGGTCGTTTTTCCGGCTCCGGACGGTGCGGATATCGTTACAAGATTCTTCACAAGATGTTCTGAGACTGTTCTCTGATTTTTTCCAATTGATTCTTGAAATCGACCACAATGTTAATTATGCTGCTTGTACCGCTTTTAGAACCAACCGTATTTATCTCCCGGACTAATTCCTGGATTAAAAATGAAAGACGTTTTCCAACCGGTTCATCCATTTCAGTTAAATGTTTAAATTGTTCAATATGACTTCGAATGCGTACCAATTCTTCAGAAATATCAGAACGATCAGCTAAGAAGGCGACTTCCTGCGCCAGGCGATTTTCGTCAATAGAAACATTTTCTATCAACTCGGATAACCGTTGGACCATTTTGTTCTTTTGTTCTTTAACAAAATCCTGTGATCCTTCTTCAATCTTGGTTGTCATTTCTGATAACGAATTTAATCGTTCCACTGTATCGTCAAAAATAGCACAGCCCTCTTTCTTACGCATGGTTTGGACCTGGTCCAGTGCCCTGTCCAATGCATTTAGAACGTCTTCATTTGTGGTTTCCTGTTCTTGGCTAATAACAAAAATATCGTCTGCAGAAAGTAAACTGCTCATATCCAGTGAACGACCGTATTCTTTTTGAATGTTCAGAATGATCTCTTCCATCGATTCATACTTCTGACGGTTAAAACCTAAAGTCTTTGAATCATTTTTCTCCTGGTTTTCAACAGAAACATGGACAGTTCCACGAACCAATATTTTGGTTATTTTTTCACGAACGGATGCTTCAAGTTCCGGTGTCAATGCAAGGCCTTTTACTTTCATTTCAAGAAAGCGGGCATTGTATGATTTAACAATCACTTGAACAGCCGCATCACCCTTTCCGGATAACCCGCGGCCAAAACCTGTCATACTTATTAACATATTGTAATATTTTATTCTGGAAAAGTCTGGGAATTTACGAGTTTTATTATATCTCTCACAAACAAGGATTCAATCATTTTCATATTAAAATCCCTTTCTATAAATAGAGGGTTTTTTGGGTTTTATTAATAGAGGGCTTTGCAAAACCTAATGTGTGAAGAAAAAAGAAGTAAAATTTGCTTGATTAAGGCGGGAAACGCAGTCAATAGTGGGACTATGGACAAGTTTTCCAACGAAAAACAGGCGGATTTTGCACTTTTTAATTTGGGCAAAGGGTTTTGCAAAGCCCTCTAATATTTAAAGGACTGCAGACAGGAACGTTTGTCGGCGAGAGGAATGTTAACAATATTAATTAGGTTCTAATCGTCCATATCCGGTTTTTGACGGTGTTGTTTTTTTTCAGATGTCTGCTTCTTGGCCCTGATCCTCTTATTGTGGGCTGATTTTGGCGTTTTTGTTTTAATTCTCTTTTTGGGTTTTCGATTTAAGGCTTCCAATTTTTTCCTCAATCGCTCAATTGCCGTTTGTTTATTCCGGTGCTGGCTCCGTTCATCCTGGCACGTTACAACGATACCCGTGGGGATATGCGTCAGTCTCACGGCGCTTTCCGTTTTATTCACATGCTGCCCCCCCTTGCCGCTGGCACGATAGGTGTCTACACGGCATTCTTTCTGCAGATCTTCATCATGTTCAGGTATGTTAATCATTTGTATAACGGTTTCAAGCTAATTCGTTTAACAATCAAATAGTGAATTCATCATATTCTTCGCCCGAAGGCATGTATTTTAAACTAACAAACATCCCTACATTAGCATGGAAAGGAATATTAAACCACCTTCTTGCTGGTCTAATAATAGAGGGCTTTGAAAAACCAGATGTGTGAAGAAAAAAGAGGTAAAATTTTCCTGATTCCTGCCCGCCCCATTCTTTTTATTATAATTGTGGCAGGCGGGAAGGCGGGAAACGCAGTCAATAGTGGTACTATAGACAAGTTTTCCAACGAAAAGGAGGAGGATTTTGCACTTTTTAATTTGTGCAAAGGGTTTTGCAAAGCCCTCTATAACATATTACTTCTTGTTATTGCCCTTTTTATTACTTCATGCAACGATGAAGGCAATATGATAATTGATATAGATCCGATAATACAAGTAGTTGATCTATTTCCTAAATGGTCACCGGTCTCAAATAAAATAGTGTATGCCCATAGTAGTTCAAATTTCAATGATTACTTCCCTCGAGGCATTTATATTATTGATACTTTGGATAAAAAAATGGATTTATTACTGTCAAATGGAAAAACTCCTTCTTGGTCTCCAGATGGAAACTCAATTGTGTTTGAAAGAGAGGGAGATATTTATACCTATGATTTAAATACAAGTGACATTTTAAGACTTACGTATAACGCCCACTCCTTTTTCCCTTCCTGGTCTCCTGATGGCCAATTTATTGTTTATGATATATCAGTGAATAGACCAAACGATACTACCGGAATAAATATCATAAACATGCAGACAAACAAACGCAAGTGGTTTACCGGCGGTTTAATGGCTAGTTGGTCTCCTGATGGAAACTATTTAGTTTATTCAAAAGGTGTGTCTTTTACGCCAGGGTATTCTAATGCGGAGATATTTAAATGTGATTCGAATGGTAAAAACGAAATCCAATTGACAAAGAATGGGAAACAAGGACCTTCCACTAATGTAATTCATAATTTTTTCCCAGCATGGTCGCCCGACGGCAAGAACATTGCTTTCCAGCACGATTATGAAATATGGGCGATGGATTCTGATGGAAACGATCCCTATAAAGTAATTGATGGAGAGAAACCTGGCTGGTCTCCCACTGGTGAGTGGATTGTATTTAGTTATTTTATAAACGAACAAAGACTACTATACATGGTTAAACCGGACGGTAGTGATCTAACTATGATTACCAATGAGGAATTATATGATCAAACAGATTAAACAATAACTGTGTACGTAAAGTCTATTATTATTAATCATTTAACAGTAAATGAACGTCAATAATTCAACTCGAATAATTAATGTGATTTCGATTCTTGACTCTAATTCATTCGGGAAGTTTTAACAATTAATAATGTCAGTGTACTTAACAATAACTTTAGACTTGCCATCGAAGAGATCAACACGAAAGGAGAAAACTCAATGCAGTTAATTAATAAGAGAATGGTAATTGTTTTTAACATGATTATTATTTTAATTCTATCTAATACGATAATAAAAGCGCAGCTAGACCCACCTGACGATCCGTATTTTTACTTACAACTTGGACTGCGCCAGGGAGATACAGGTAGAGATATACAAATTCTCGGAGCTTGGGAATATCAAACCGGACGAAATGATGTGATCATATCAGTGATAGATGATGGAATTGAACACAGCCATGAAGATTTAGATCCTGGTGATAGGTCTAGAATAATTATTGGTCGTGATATCCCACAAAATAACAGCAGTTCTTCTCCAGATGGTTCTGATGCACATGGAACGCAAGTTGCAGGAATTATTGGAGCTATTCCAAATAATCAGTCGGGTATCGCTGGAATTTTATGGGACTGCCAAATAATGCCTGTGAAAGCTAAAATTGGAGTAAACTATATCACAACAGCAAATATTACTAATGGCATTCTGTGGTCATACCAACATGGAGCTGATATTATAAATATGTCAATTGGAGATTATAACCCTGATTGGCCGACTTGGTGGGAAGAAATTATCTGGGGGACAACCCCCTTAAGTGGGGCTGTGTTTAATGCCTACCTCGCAGATGTAAGTATGTTCGCTGCTATAATGAACGATAATATTGAAGATGCATATGCTTACCCTGCGAGTTATAACGAAGTTATGGGAATAGGTGCCTCAGATTCATATGATTCTAGAGCTACATGGCCAAATGGCGGTTCAAATTACGGAGTCAATTTAGAAGTAGTGGCTCCGGGTGATAAAGATTACAACTATACAACAATAAGAAATGACAACTACGGCTCATTTGGAATGACTTCAAGCGCAACTGCTATTGCTTCAGGAGTTGCTGGTCTGATTTTATCTGAAATAAGAGATAATAATCTTGGATTCACTAATGATGATATCCGTCATATTCTTCAACTTACCGCTGATAAAGTAAGACTCGACCTATATAATTATAGTGAAAGTGGTATTTATGGTTGGAATGAGGAGGTGGGTTTTGGTCGAATTAATGCTGAAAAAGCCCTGGAAATTTTAAATCCTCCTTATGAAATCGAGATAAATACTATATATGGTGGGAATAATGAATTAGTGGATGATGATCACAGCATGGGTTTCATAGATATACCTGGACTGACTACTGGAAATTACCATGGGGTAAAAACTTATCGAGTTTACGGGCATGTTGATTTTACGAGAGATTATGATGGAACCCCATATGTTTGGATAAGAGAACGAGAAAGCCAAGGATATGTATATAGCGCTGGAAGCCTTTCACAAGACTATAACTGGGGTAGGATATATAATTTAAATGACGACGGTTTTGATTGGGAAACCTTTATCTATTATGTGGGTACGAACGACCTAGGTCAAAATGTAGATATATGGGTGCCCACAGGTGTGAATGGTGTAGATATTACTTATGTGATAAATGGAGTTCCTCTTGACCCACCACATATCGCTAGAAGTAATTCATACCATAAACATTGTCGATTTTGTCAGTCACATATCCACTCAAAAATTACAATATCAGGATTTATACCGTCAATAAAAAACTATTTTACAATTTATCGTAGAATAAACTTGGGGAATTGGGTAAATATTGCTACTACCAGTTCAACAACTTATATCGATTCTTGGCTTGAGGTTAATCCGAGAGGTTCCCAAAGAATAGATTATCAGGTTACAATGACTACATTTACTCCTGAAGAGTCTGCTCCCTCAAACACAGTGACGACGTGGTTTGATTATATAAATAAACAGCTAGTTGAGGGTGATTTGCCGGATGAATATGAGCTGAAAACAAACCATCCAAATCCATTCAACCCCGTAACCACCATCGCATTTGGTCTTCCAGTCCCAAGTTATGTTGAATTGAAAATCTATGATTTCCTCGGTAGAGAGGTAAAAATCCTTGTTAATAGAAATAT
>JADFRD010000033.1 GCA_022561485.1 Fidelibacterota bacterium
TCACTGCTGATTTTAAGTTGTCAGGAACCGTTATTTCTGTCACTCCCCCAAAATAATAATAGGCATTGGTATGAGAGTTTATAAAACAGGCTTTCTTTTGAGACATTGAAGCTTCAGCAAAAGAATACCCGCTGGCGCCGAGACAAGCCACAAAAACCTCTGCCTGTTTAACTTCTCCTGTATGTTTGTCTATAATACCCATGGTTAACCCGGAGTAATCCACAAACGTCTTCTCACCGGCTTTATGAACCTGACGCATGGTAACCGTTACTTTTTTATTCCACTGTTTATACAACTCACAAAATTGAGTGTATCCATATCCATGAGTATTTTGCTCCCGGTATTCTTCCCAGAGAAGTAAACGGGTTACCCCTCTGCGCTTCAATTCTCGATGGATATAAGCATAATCAGGCGTTTCTTTTTTTGACTCAATGGCCTTTCGCTTCTGTGGAAACAGTATCCTATAGAGGCTCTCATCGTCAAGGGTCTGAATATCTCTCAGACTTAAATCCTTGGCTTTATACCTGCTCAAGTAATCGGCAATTGTTGATCGCGGTAATGACAACGATCGGCTGATCTGACGAACAGATACATATCTCTTTACATGTAAGTTGATAATCTCTTTGATTAATCTCATTTTTAGTCTCCCTTTATCACCAAGATGACTGGTGCGTTTTCTTTTACTTTTCATTTATCCTCTCATTTTCAATTAAATAAACGAAAAGATGTTGTTACTTTTTTAGGAAACTAAAAAACGATGATTCGCTTCAAAGGTGTCCGAAGAATCACCGGAATGGGTGTCCGGAGAATTACCGGAATGGTGTCCGAATGTTACCGGATTTTCCAAGAAGTGAACCCCCTTGGATCCAATGGGTGAATTGTATACATAAAAAGCGGTTACTTGACCAAGAGTTATCTAAATTAAGACCTACAGTTATTTTTTCATTGGGTGAATCTGTATTTCGGGAATTACACATCAAGTTTTTTGAAGTACATTATCATGAAATTATTAAAAACTATTTATTCTCGTTTTATCTTCAAGGAGAAAAGTGTTTTGTAGCAAAACTTCCTCATTTAAGTAATTTGATTTCTGTAAATCGTCAAATGAAAAAGTTTAGAAATGGGGAGTTTCCATATTCATATAAACCTATCTTTGATTACTTTAAACTGAACAAAGATGAAAATGAAATATTGCTAAAAAAGATGGAAAAAATATTAATTAAAAATTATCCAAAAAAAGTCTTAAATAATGCCATAAATGATTTAGTTGATTTTTCTGTATTGGCTCAAAGAAAAGCTTTGGAAAAAGATGGAATTATGTTTCAGAAATAATAATATTGTCAATATTATAACGACCCGATCTGACTCTTTACACCTGTAATATTAGGCAAACACCGGAGTCAGATATGAGCAAATCAAAACCGTCCGAAAAAGAATTAAGAGAAAAACTTCATCAGGTTGGCAAGGATATATCGAAGTTATCTGCTGACAAAAAGTTTTCCTCTGAAGATGCTTTGATAAAGGCTGAAAGGTCCTTGTTGATGCTTTACTCGGAAGGACTCAAAACCGGTTTTGAACATATTGATTCACACTTGAATCAGGTTATAGAAATACTGGATGAAGTACATTCAGGAAAACAAGAGCCAAAATACTTAACTACCGGTCTGCTGGAATTGGATGAAATGCTTTGTGGACTTGATGCCGGGAACCTATACATAATCGGTGGCAGTCCCGGCATGGGAAAAACGGCTCTGGTTCTTACAATCCTGCGTCATGCAGCAGTACAAGAAAAAGTACCGGTAGGAATTTTTTCATTGGACTTGACCGGTACCCAGATTGCTTTTCGTCTATTGTGTATGGAAGCAAAAGTGAATACACATTTAGTAAGGACAGGGAAATTATCTAAATCGCAATGGAATGCTTTTACGTCAAGTATGAAAACACTGACAAAATCAGAAATTTTCATTGATGACATAAAATCTTTATCTCCACTGAAGATGAAACATAACGCCATACGACTAAAAGCGGAACACGATATTAAACTTCTTATTATAGATAATAATCAAGCAATCCAAAAACGGGATACGCAACATCTTCCTTATCGATTGTTAAAACAGATGGCTGTAGAACTTGATATACCAGTTATTGTTACATCCCCATTAACACGAAAACCAGAAGAACGGAAAAACAAACGCCCTTTATTGAGCGACTTTCACCGTGCGGATGAAATCGAAGAAGCTGCCGATACGATTATGCTTCTTTATCGTCCATGGATAGATACTCTTGATGAAGCCGACAGGGGGAAAGCAGAAGTCATCATAGCAAAAAGCCGAAATGGTCCAACTGGATATGTAAATTTAAAGTTTGTAGAAAAATATGCAGGATTCGAGTAATCGGATATCTCAAACATTCAACGAAGTCCTTTGCGGAAGTTTATATTTTACAGAGTCTCCAAATATTGAATAAAAAAGTTATGTTCTACAATTCAGCTGTTTTAAAACCATGTTTAGTGAAGAATTAATACATTGAATACAACACTTAATTATAAACCAAAAAAATACTGTCATTACGAGAATCCGCATTAGCGGAGGCGAAGTAATCTCCTTGCGTTGACAAACAAAAATACAAAAATAATCTCCCGATGTCAACATACCCAAGGAGATAGCTTCTCCCGACACTCCGTGTACGGGCTCGCTATGACAGGTTTAGTGTTTTTGGCAATGTCTTATTAACTTAACTGAATTAGTCTATATTCAATTCAGAACTGTTTATTAATAGAATAAAGCAAATAAAAACCCCGGCATTTTTCTAAACGCCGGGGTTTTAAATATCCCGCATTGAGTGTTTTTCAGGACCCTGTTTAACATGAGTGGCGGCCTCCCGCCAACAGCAAACTTCCTTCATCCCGATGCATATCGGGAAAGGCCTGTTTTTTGTTGACAGAGTTAGCCTCCAAGGGCAAATAATAGAAGATCCTGAAATAACGTATCTCAAGCGGGAATTGTTAAAAAGCTAGTATGAATTTATCCGATGCTTGTCCTGGTATCAATAGTTATTTTGATTTGGATTAAAAATTATTTCTTTTTGTTGGAATAAAGGCCTGTTTCGCCTTCACTTTTAGCAATGACAACAGCTCCGATACTGTCACTGGTTACGTTGACCAACGTTCTAAACATATCCAAAGGACGATCCACTGCCAGCATGGTACCCACAATAATAGCCACATCCGGATGATCGCTAATTCCAACGGCATCCAACACCACAAAAATCATTACCAACCCGGCGGACGGGATGGCTGCAGCGCCCACGGATGCTAAAAAGGCAGTCAATACAATGACAAACTGCTGTGCAAAGTTCAAGTCGAAACCGATTGCCTGGGCAATAAACAACACACCGGCGCACTCGTACAATGCAGTTCCGTCCATATTAATGGTTGCACCCAAAGGCAGAACAAAACTGGTTGTTTTATTCGAGACTCCCACTTCATTTTCAACACAATCCATTGTTACCGGAAGAGTTGCTCCGGATGAGCTGGTAGAAAATGCTGTCATAAACGCCGGAGCCATGGCTTTTAAATGCTTGATTGGATTGATGCGCGTAAATAGATAGAAAATGATCGGCAGCGTTATCATCCAGTGAATCAGTAAGCCGGTTACGATTGTGAGCATATATAACCCGACCGCCTTAAATAATTCAAAACCGGATGTTGCCACCGCTTTAGTAATCAAACCGAAGACACCGATGGGTAAAAGTGCAATAATGCCATGGGTGAGTTTCATCATAGCTTGAAAGCCATAATCAAAGAAATGAGTCAGCATTTCCTGGGGTCTTCCGGATAATTGTGTAATGGCGAATCCAAAAACGATTGACCAAAAAATAACTCCTAATATGTCTCCATCAGCCATGGCTGCAATAGGATTCAAGGGAATCATACGAATGATAATTCCACCCAGAGATGACGGTTTTTGCAAAGAGTTAGCATCAAATGATTGAATTGAACTGGAAAATTCAACGCCAACACCAGGCTGGATAATATTGGTTAAAATTAATCCGGTTAGAATGGCAAAAATGGATGTTACAAAATAATAAGCAAATGTTTTCGCTCCCATTCGTCCCAGAGTTTTACTGTCTCCTAAACTGGCTACTCCGGTTGTGATAGAAAATAAAATTAACGGAACAATGATCATTTTCAATAAACGCATGAATATTGTTCCCAGCGGTGCAACAAAGAGGGAGTTTTCTTTAAATACCAGGGCAAAGATTGTACCCAAAGCCATAGCAATTAATACACGCCAGTGAAGTTTCAGTTTTTTCATGAGCAATGCGTCGGTTTAGTTATTCGTAAGAATTAAAAATATTTATGTTTACAGATGTTGTTTCATTAAACGGGGAAATTAGCCTGAACTGACCAGTTCGGAAATGATCAATCGTCCGCTTTCCGTTTTGCGTCTTCGTATGACTTGTAATAGGAATCGCCCATTTTGGAAAAGAAGCCTGCACCCGGTTTATCTTTGATTCGTTTAAAGAATACTTTGGCAATGGTATCAAAAAGATCCTGAATGTTTGCCAGGGCAGAGCCCAATTGTTCTGATAGAGGTTTATTCTTCAAGCTGCTTCAAAGCCAATTTAAGATTGTTGGTGGGTTGATTGCAGGCAAAGTTTTTGCAGACGTAGGCAGTCGGTTTATTTTCAAGCATCGTTTGTGTTTCCGTCCAGGGAGCCAATTTTGATAAATTCGTTTTATTTATATCTTTAAATATAATAACCCGGTTGGGGTTGTATGAATGGCTGATTGATTGAAGGAATATTTGTGTTTCAGTACTATGATCTCCAACCACGACCACTTCTTTCGCATCCAGCCCAAACATATAGCCCGTTAACATGTGGGTGTGGCTAGAGGGAATGCGATTCAAATCTTTTTCAAATGTCCGCAGTGTCTTATCTGCTTTATCCAGTAAATCCATATTGCCGGTTATTCGCGCAAGTCTATTTAACACTCCAACGGCAACAGAATTTCCTGAAGGAATGGCGCCATCATACGATGTCATAGATCGAACGATTAGCTTTTCAGCATGATCAGCGCCTAAATAAAAACCACCGGCTTCATCGTTCCAGAAATCCTCTACCATAATTTCAGTCAGTTCAATGGCCGCGGCCAGATTAGCAGTGTTAAAGTTAGCCTCGTATAGTTCTAGCAATCCCCAAATCATAAAGGCATAATCATCCAGGTGAGCATCCAGGGAAGATTCACCGTTTCTGTGTCGTTTAAGCAACCGTCCACCATCTGTTTTCAATTTACTTAAAATAAAATCAGCCGCTTTTTGGGCTGCTTGAGCATAAGACGGTTCATCCAAAGCAATGCTTCCTTTAGCCAGAGCAGCGATCATCAGTCCATTCCAATCAGTGAGTATTTTATCATCTTTCAACGGATGGATGCGCTTTTCACGCACTGCAAATAGTTTTTGCCGCCATTCTTCAATTGTTTCATGAAGAGTTTCAGGCGTTATATCCATGTTTTCAGCAATGGTATTGATTCGCTTTTGTAAATGAAGAATATTATTCCCCGTTTCCCGTCCGGATACTTCATCATGAAAATTACCGTTAGTGTTTACGTTGAAGATGGTGTTATACGTTACCCCATCCTCCTTTCCCAGAATGTCTATAATTTCCTTGTTTGTCCAAACATAAAATTTTCCTTCCTCACCTTCGCTATCAGCATCTTCAGCGGAATAAAAACCGCCGGATGGACTGGTCATGTCCCTTAAAACATAGGTAAATATTTCTCGAGTAGTTCTGGCATAGAATTCATTTTTGGTAATCTGGTATGCTTCGGAATACGCCATGGCCAGCATGGCTTGATCGTAGAGCATTTTCTCAAAGTGCGGAACCAACCATTTCTTATCGGTTGAATAACGGTGGAATCCAAAACCAACATGATCAAAAATGCCGCCCAATCGCATATTTTTTAATGTTGATTCAACCATGAGCAGTGCATTTTGATTTTTTGTGTTGTAATAGTAACGGAGTAAATAAATCAAATTATGGGGTGATGGAAATTTGGGGGCTCTTCCAAAACCGCCCATTTTTTTATCAAAGCGTTTTACAAAATCATCGTAGGCAGTTTCAAGTATTGTTTCGTTAATTTCATCACCTAATTCCCGCGTGTTGGAACGGATAAGATATGATTTGACTTGGGCAACTGATTTTAAAATGTCAGCACGTTTATTCGTCCAGGAATCATGTATCATGGGGAGGAGTTGGAGCATGCCGGGACGATTGCCTCTGCGATTTTTGGGGAAATACGTACCGGCGAAGAATGGTTCCTTATCCGGAGTCATAATAATGGTCAGGGGCCAACCACCGCTGCCGGTCATGGCCTGACAGACGGACATGTACACATGGTCAATTTCCGGGAGTTCTTCCCGATCCACTTTAATGCTAATGAACCAATCATTCAACAACTTGGCTACGCTGTCATCCTCAAATGATTCGTGTTCCATGACGTGGCACCAGTGACACGTGGAATAACCGATAGAGAGAAAAATAGGTTTATCCTCTGCATGTGCTTTGGCGAATGCTTCCTTTCCCCAAGGGAACCAGTCTACCGGGTTATCGGCGTGCTGAAGGAGATAAGGGCTTAGTTCGTTGGCTAAACGGTTCAATTTGTTTTCAGTTCCTTTACCTGAGCACGACGAAAATGTGGCGATGCACAGTATAACACATATTGTTTTAACATATTGCATGGCACTGTTGGAATTTGCAAACTCTCAAATTAATTTCACAGTAAGAAGATGAAGCAAACTCCACTAAAATACGTCATTCTCATCCCCGCCCTTGTGGCATTAACCATTTATTTTATTATGATAAACGCGGCTACGTTTCAATTTCATACCATCCGTGATGATTTTATGGACTGGTATTTTGCAAATAATCCAACGACCGCCACATGGATCGGTATCCATGATTACGATGATCAATTGCCTGACATAAGCCCCAATGCAAGAGATTCAGAATACCAGCACTTAATAAAAGCCAAAGCTGATCTGGAAGGAATCGATGGTGGAAAATTGAATGATATTGACCGCATCGACCGGCAGATTCTCATTGATATGATTGAATCCAGTTTATTTAATCTGGATGAACTCAAAAGCTATTCATGGAATCCATTGGATTATATGTGGAGCCTGGGGTATGCATTTGAAAGTCTGTTGGCTTATGATTTTGCCCCGGTGGAAGAACGGGCAGGAAATTTATCCCTGCGGCTATTGGCTACATCAGAATACTTGGCACAAGCACAAGAAAATTTAATTGAATTTCCGAAGCCCCATTTAGAAACAGCCGTTAAACAAGCTAAAGGATTGGCGGGAATGTTTCATTCATCTATACCCGAAATGGCCGCCCTGTTGGAGGATGACTACCGCAAGAATTTTGAGCACAACGCCGGATTAGCCCAACGGGCCATTGATGAATTCATTGAATTCCTGGAAAGTCATCAAAATGATAATTCGTTTCGGAATTTCAGACTCGGCCCGGATTTATATGAAAAGAAACTGGTTCATACATTACAGGAAGAAATAACGGCAAAAGAAATTATGGTCAGGGCAGAAGGTCATTTACGGGTTGTCCAGGATGAAATGTTTACTTTAGCTGAACCGTTATACTCCGAATGGTTCGGTGAAGCACCCCAAACAGACACTCATGAAAATAAATTAACAATCACCAGAAAGGTGCTGGACCGCATTGCGGAAGATCATGCGCCGCGGGATCATGTGGTGGCTGCAGCCCGAGAATCCATCGATGAACTGGTACAGTTTATTAAGAAAAATGATTTGCTTACCCTTGATGACTCAAAACCCCTGGAAATTCGGGAAACACCGGAATACCAGCGGGGTGTCAGTGGCGCTTCATTACAAGCACCAGGGCCATTGGAAAGCAACCTACCCACATTTTATAACGTTTCCCCCATTCCGGAAGACTGGACCCATGAACAGGCGACATCGTTTCTGGAAGAATACAATACCATTTCCATGAAGATTCTATCCATACATGAAGCGTTGCCGGGGCATTATGTACAGCTCTATTATGCCAATCGTCATCCATCTTTGGTGCGGGCAGTTTTTGGCAGCGGGGTGATGATCGAAGGCTGGGCTCATTATGCAGAATCCATGATGGTGGAAGCTGGTTTTGGTGGCGGAGATCCACGTTACAATTTGGTGGAGAAAAAATGGAAACTCCGGGGTATTATCAATGCCATCATCGACCAAAAGATTCATGCCGGACGGATGACAAAAGAAGAAGCATTGGATCTTATGATCAATGAAAGCTTCCAGGAAGAATCAGAAGCAGAAGGGAAGTGGCGCCGTGCTCAGTTGACATCGGCACAGCTCTCCACATATTTCACCGGTTATATCTTATTTATTGATTTACTGGAAGATTACAAAAAGCAGGAGGGGAATAACTTCCACTTGAAAAAATACCATGAGGAACTGCTATCCTATGGTTCCATTCCCATCCGCTACATCCGAGAAATGATGATCAATGACTGATGTTATTCAGAACGTGGTGAAGAATCTCAAGTGTTCAATGTCAAAAAGCGCTTGAGGTTTTCTCCCGATACTTCGTTTTCGGGATAAGGATAACATAATAAAAAATGCTTTACTTAACCGTCATACTATTATATCTGTTCACTCTTATCGGCGTAGGGATATACAAATCCAGAAAGATCAAGACCCATGCCGATTTTGCAGTGGCAGGAAGGACACTATCCCCGTGGATATTAGTGGGGACCATGTTGGCTACGTGGATTGGGACAGGCTCCATTTTAGGCAACGCCGGGAAGACCTACGAGACGGGTATGGCAGCGCTCATTTTGCCCATTGGCGGAATATTCGGAATTATTTTACTTACACGCATAGCCGGAAAAGTCCGCAGCTTTGAAAAATTCACTGTTCCTGAAATTATTGGTGACCGATTCGGTCCGGCAGCTCGCCTTTTGAGCGTAATTGCTTTGGTCATGGCATATATGGTAATTGTCAGTTATCAATACAACGCCGGCGGAGCGGTGTTGTCTACTATCTTGACGGATGAATCGGGTCACGCATTGATCTCTGTGGAGATGGCCACCATTGTTGCTGTTGTGTTCATTATTGCTTATACCATGCTGGCGGGACTGGTAAGCGTGGCCTACACGGACGTGGGCAATGGCATCATCATGACCATCTCCCTGTTGATTGCTTTTCCCATCCTCTGGTTCAAAGCCGGGGGCTGGAGTGGAATGGAAGTGGCTTTTGCCAACATGGGCAAGGTTCAGCACATGCAGTTTTTTGGAGTGTATTCAGGGCTGGATATTCTCAATTTCTGTCTGCCTCCTTTTTTACTGGTGCTGGGGGACGCCAATATGTACCAGCGTTTTTTTGCCAGCAAAAATGCCGAAGGTGCCAAGTCCGCAACCAAGATACTTGTATTTGCAGTCCTATTAATTGAATTACTTATTATCGCCTCTGCATGGGTGAGTTCCTCCATGATTCCTGATGCAGAAGTGGGCAAACATGTTCTGATTTACGCTGCCCATCGATTACTCCCAACATTTTTGGGAGCTATTATGATGACCACTATTGTGGGTATCATCATTTCTACGGCGGACTCATTTCTGCTAGTGCCTGCAACTTCCTTAATGCGGGACGTATATCTAAATTATATCAATCCAAAGGCGTCGGAAAAAAAGATCGTCTTTTTGAGTCGGCTACTGGTGTTAGCATTAGGTATTTTGGCCTTCATTGTTTCTAAAGGATTTGCTGAATCAGAAGGCTTTTTTGAACGGGCACTCTATGCATATACTATTTACGGCGCTGCTATTACACCCGTTTTAATGGGTGCTTTGTTCTGGAAACAGGCAAGCAGGATCGGTGCGATTATTTCGATTATCTCTGGAACTATTACAACACTTCTGTGGAAAGAAGCAGCCTTTATAAAAGTGATCATTCCGGACAGTATTTATTCTTCCATGGATTCAGTTTTACCAGCCATCACGGTTTCTGTAATCGGGTTTGTGATTGGGAGTTTGGTCTTTCCGGATAAAAAGTAGTATTATGCATTGGTTATATGCATAATATATGCATATATTATTGGCATGAGAACAACATTAGATTTAGATAAATCCTTGATTGAAGGCGCTATGGAAGCCACCGGATTCAAAACAAAAAAGGCCGTGATAGAAGCAGGACTAAAGGAATTGATAGCCAATGTTAACATAGAATCCTTTATTGATTCTTTCGGTTCCATGACAAATTATCCTATGTCAACTGATATCATAAGAAATTGGAGAGAACAGGAAGAATCTATAATTGAGCCCGGTTCCGTGAATGACCCCTCTGTTTCTTGATACATCCTATTTAATTGATTATTTAAGAGGAAGGCCCCTTTCCAACAAGGATGAAATTGTTTCAGCAGTCCATCAGAAAATTGTTTATTATAATGGTATTATTCTCACTGAACTTTTATCGGGTGCGCGAACCCCTAAAAGCCAAAAACATATAGAAAAAATGTTGTCCGGATTAACCTATTTGCCTGTAAAATATGATGATTATAAACAGGCTGGGCTCATCCGTAATTCCCTGTTTAAAAAAGGGTTCTCAATGAGTACACCAGATGCCTTGATTGCAGTTCATGTCAAGAAGTATTCCATGAAATTAATTACCGGAGATACGTTTTTTATCAAAGCGGGGGACTTGCTCAATATTAAAGTGGAAATTTTGGAGAGCGGTCCCGACCAGTATACGGGATCTCCGCTCCGCTCCGAT
This sequence comes from Fidelibacterota bacterium, assembly GCA_022561485.1. GTDB lineage: Bacteria > Fidelibacterota > Marinisomatia > Marinisomatales > TCS55 > JADFRD01. Next base: position 10,800 of record JADFRD010000033.1, read on the forward strand.
GAGCGGTAGCTGGTGAGCTGTGGAACGGGAACAGGTAACTGGTGGCGGTGTTCGTGGTTAAGAAAATTTCCAGTTTCAAAAACGATTCCCATAACCCACATATTCCAGTAAGCCAGTTTTCAAACAACCGCTGGTTCCCATTAACCCATCAGATTCCCTGACTGCCCGCCGTAGATACGTAGGAGGGGTTACTGGTGTGAAATCAATATTCTCCAACTATCACCAAGATGACTGGTGGTTTTTTTTACTTCTAATGTCCGCTCTCTTTGTTATTAAAAAAAATAGAGTGGACGTTGTTACTTTTTTAGGAAACTAAAAAACGATGAATCGCTTCAATGGTGTCCGAAGAACCATCGGAATGGGTGTCCGAAGAATTACCGAAATTCTCAGGTCAGGGTTACCAAAAAACGACCGTACTATTTTTTTGAAACATATTGATTTTGTTTAAAAGTATTACCATATTGCCTATTAAGTAATACAATAAAGGAATTAATTATGGATACATTAACGTTAAAAGTACCGGATATTATTAAAGAAAAATTAAAATTGATTTCCGAAAAAAAAGGGGTTAGCAGATCAGAAATTGTTCGTAGTGCTCTTATAGAATATTTTTCTAATGATGATTTGGATAAAAAAGGCTCATTTTTGGATTTATCCAAAGATTTAGCTGGAAGCGTGGAAGGCCCTTCAGATTTATCTACCAATAAAGAATTTTTAAAAAGATATGGAAAATAAAAAGGTCATTATTGATTCTGGTCCATTGGTAGCGTTTTTAAATAAATCGGATCAATATCATTTGTGGGCGAAGAATCAATTTTCTCAACTAAAACCGCCATTCTATACCTGCGAATCTGTCTTATCCGAATTATTATTTTTAATGCAGTATATTAAAAACGGCACAGCAAAAATAATTGCACTTTTAGATCGTGATTTAATAAAAATTCAATTCCATTTAGATGATGAGATTAATGCTGTTAATTACCTTTTAAAAAAATATAGTAATGTCCCCATGTCGCTTGCTGATAGTTGCTTAGTCAGAATGTGTGAACAAATTTCTAATAGTGTTATTTGTACGCTGGATAGTGATTTCAGGACATATCGAAAAGAGCGAAGAAATATTATCCCCCTTATTATTCCAAAATAGAAATCAATAAGCTACTACTCGAACCTCCGGATGCATTTTTTACTGAATATGATGTTTACATTTTTGAATCTGGTATCCGGAGATTATTGATGTATTTGTGTTTGTCAATGGAAGGAGTTTGCCGCGCTCGTACCTCACTCGCAAAGACAATTATTATTGTCTATTAACACCACTTACTATTGTTATCATCAGCTTGCGTTACACTCCCTACTTATGCAAGTGGCAATCTACCCAACCTTCGGATGGCAGGCGATCATCCATTCAGACTTGCAGATCGATAGGTGAACCGGAATAACATATCCTTGCTCCACGCGACCATTCATGCTTGACTTGACACTAAATCGTCTTCGCCAGGGGAGGGTTTTGCGTTTGGGTAAAATCCGGTTTGGGACCCAAGTCCCGGCGGTAGTATTCAAAAGTCATGCCCGTACCCTGCCAATTGTCCACTCGATTGAAGATCTTGATATCCCCTGTGAATTTTGAGGATACACCTAGTTTGACATGACCGGTGATGAAGCGGATACCCTCCCGTTTCTTTGCCCAGCTTAAAAAAACTCGCTTTAGGATCTTGGCATAACCGTTGCCTTTGTACTTGTCCATGATGACAAAAGCGTATGAATACAGTGTATTGTGCTTACCAAAATTTTCATCAAGACGTGCCCAGGGTTCGGAAGAGAGGTCTTCAATAGCAACGCCGATAATGTAGCCAATGATTTCTCCTCGAAAACGGGCGATGAAAGGGAGGGACGTTGGTTTATTGAAATATTTATGGATGGTTCTTTTGGAGAGGACGGCTTTTTCGCCATAATCTTCTGCAAGATGTTCAGATATTTTAATGAGCTGGGGATAATCATCTTCGCCAACGTGTTCCATGAGTTCCACTTGGAAAACACCGGACGAAGCAATGATGCGGGACTTAGAATGGTGTTGAATATCTAATGTAAGCTGTTCCATATTGAATTATAAATCTCCCAGTCCGAATGTCAGCATATATTGGTAAGGAAGGTCTTTTTGATAATAGGTCAATACATAACCGGCTTTTTCCAATTCCTTTATCACATTTTCCGGTGATATTTTATGTTCATCAGGGGGACCTACAGGTAAATCACCTTTCCTGAAATCTACAATGACCAATTTACCGCCCTGTTTAAATTTACTTTTTAAATTCTTAAAATAATCTACTCGATCACTAATATGATGGTAGGTGTTGCAGATAAACACAATATCTGCCGGTTCCGGAATTTTCGGATCATGAAATTCCCCTAAAATGCTTACAAGATTATGCAGTCCTTCTTTCTGGGCGCGATTATTCAAGTAATCCACCATGTCCTTTTCAACATCAACACCGATTACTTTTCCATTGGGTACCACTTTTGCAAATCGAATAGGGAAATATCCTGTGGCTGAACCAATGTCCACGATAACCGCCCCGGGTTGAATGCCCATGGATTGGATGACAAAATCGGGCTTCTGCCATTCATCTCTTTCCGGGTTTTCAAACACTTTTGCCCATCGTGCTGCATCGTTGAACCTGTGTTCAATAGATTGACGGTTGTAATCATGATCCTGGGGAACGATGGTGACGGTTAACCAAAGGAAGGATAAATATTTGATGAATATTTTCATAGATGAAATCTCAAAATTATTAACAAAAAGAGAAAGTTAATTTAACCAAAATTTTTCAATAGAAAAAATGACCCTCTTTGGATTAACATAATAAATACAAATAAAGATTATTAATAAAGATTTTCAAAGTCTCCTGACTTTGAAATGGAGGTCAGGAAACCTCCAATAATCTTAATAAATCTTTATTCACCAAATATCTATAGCGGTAAATTTGCCGCCAATGAAATCCTTTAATTCCCGACTTTCCCACCACATCGCCGCTAAACACTCTTGGCTTTGCGTTGGCTTGGATATCAATCCGGAAAATCTGTCAAAAGTAAATCCAACACTGGATGATTTGAACATTCACACCAAAAAAGTTATTGACGCCACGCGGGAATTTGCTACTGCCTATAAACCCAACCTGGCGTTTTTTGAGCGGTGGGGCAGCAAAGGTTTTTCCTGGCTGGAAGAAACGATGGATTATATTGGACAAGAAACCCTGACCATTGGCGATGGCAAACGCGGTGATATTGGCCATACAGCAAAACAGTATGCCATCAGTTTATTCGACCATTTTGGTTTTGATGCGGTTACTTTAAATCCCTACATGGGACGCGATGCCATTGATCCTTTCATTCAAAATCCTGAAAAAGGTGTTTTTATTTTATGCCGGACTACCAATACTTCCGGTGGTGACTTGCAAAACCTGGAAGGAAATGGAAAACGAATTTTTGAAACAGTCGCTGAATATTGCGCCAGTCTGAATGGGAATAATAATGTTGGTCTTGTAGCGGGAGCAACTGTTCCGGAGGAAATAAAATCCATTCGCAAATATGCGCCCGGATTGCCGTTGCTCATTCCCGGTATTGGCTCCCAGGGCGGTGATCTTGAAGCGAGTCTTACCGCGGGAAATACAAACGGTGCCGCTTTGATCAATGTATCCCGTGGAATTATTTTTGCAGGGGATCAAAGCGAAGAAGCGATTCATGATGCGGCAAAAAACTATGTGGAAAAAATGAGGATGATAATTAATAAATGATTGTTGATTTAAGATTTGAGAATGCTAAAGTTTGATTTTTGAATGAGACTAATCCTAAATTAAATATCGTAAATCAAATATCAAATATCACAAATCATAGGATTATAGACATTGGACAACGAAAAGTATTTACAGATCTTCAAAGAAACCGGAGCGCTTTTAGAGGGGCATTTTGTCCTAACCTCCGGTCGACATAGCGCAACCTATTTTCAATGTGCAAAAGTATTGCAGTATCCAAAACACTTGACCCATTTTGCTGAAACTATCATCAATTATTTTAAAGGAATTGAGATCGAAGCTGTCATTTCACCCGCTGTGGGTGGAATTGTTATTGGAACTGAAGTGGGGCGGCAGTTGGGTGTCAAAACGATCTTTGCTGAACGCCAGAAAGGAAAAATGACACTGAGAAGGGGTTTCTCTATCATTGACGGTGAAAAGATTATTGTCGTGGAAGATGTAGTGACTACCGGCGGTTCCGTGAAAGAAGTGATGGATCTAGTCAAAGCACATGGCGGTGAAGTAGTCGGCGTTGGTTTGGTCGTAGACCGAAGCGGTGGAAACGTTTATTTACATAAAAATCAATTTGCTGTCACTACCCAGACAACTGTGAGTTATGCCCCTGACGAAATTCCAGTAGATTTAAAGCAGATTCCCATTGAAGAACCAGGAAGCAGAAGTGTAAAATGAAATATTTACCATTAATGATAATAGGAATATTGATTGTGAATTCATGTACAAAAGATGAAAATGTTGCCGTAATCTCTACACGATTCGGTGATATGGTGGTAGAGTTTTACCCGGATGTTGCTCCAAAGCACGTGGAGAGTTTCAATATCCATGCTAAAAATGGGTATTTTAATGGAACAACGTTTCACCGTGTGATTCCCGGATTTGTTATCCAGGGCGGTGACCCTAATTCCAGAGATGACGACAGAACGAATGACGGCATTGGCGGCAATGCTGCGAAATTTTACGGTTTTGGCGATGATGCAAATGATTCCACCTGGATGCTGCCGGCGGAGTTTAATGACAAACAGCATGTGACCGGCGCCTTATCCATGGCCCGCTCACAAGATCCAAATAGCGCCGGTAGTCAATTTTTCATCTGTACCGCACCTGCGCACCGGTTGGATAATCAATATACTGTTTTTGGCCAGGTTATTTCCGGACTTGAAGTAATCCAAGAAATTGTTAATGCTCCGAGAGATAAAAAGGATAACCCATTGGTTAAAGTCGAAATGAACATCACCATTATGCCTCGTAATAAAGCACTAGGGAAATGAAAACCACAATCGGTTTAGCCTTGGGGGGCGGTGGAGCCCGTGGTGCAGCTCATATAGGCGTTTTACAGGTTCTCCATGAAAACGGCATCCGTTTTAATCATATAGCGGGGACAAGCGCCGGCGCGGTCATTGGCGCCATGTATGCCTACAACCAGGATCCGAAATGGGTTGAGAACCGTTTTATTGAATTCTTGGAATCCGACGATTTTCATGCCATGGGTACTGACAGAATTCGGGAGAATGAGCGTCCGGATTCAGCTATCGGGCAGATGACTAAATTTGTCCGCGATCGCATTGTCCTGATCATGTCCCAGCAAAAATCGTTTATCATTAAACGAGAAAAGCTTGAACGTGCTATTAAATTTCTAATCCCGGTAAACGATTTTGCAGATTTATCAATCCCATTAAGCGTTACAGCAACCGATATTCAAAATGGAACACAAGTCGTCTATGACACGGGTGACCTGATTGATGCTATCGTGCAAAGTTCGTCCATCCCCGGGTTTGTGCAACCCACAGAACATGGCGAACAGGTGCTGGTTGATGGTGGTGTCAGTGATCCTATCCCCGTTGACGTTTCCAAAAAACACGTTGATTTTGCTATAGCTGTCAGTATAACCAAGGATAGTTTGAAAGAATTAAAATATAAAAACATGTACGAAATTCTGACACGATCCGACCAAATCACATCTAATTATTTGGCCAAATCCAAATTAGAAAAAGCGGATTTTGTCATTAAACCTTTGGTCGGCGGATTGCATTGGTCACGGTTTGATCAATTCGATTTACTTCTTGAAAAGGGTAGAGATGCCGCTTCGATTTCGATAGGGGAGTTAAAAAGCGAACTAAATCGCAGAAATAGTATATTTTATTCCTTGAAACAAAAATTGGGGTTAACGAGTTAATGCAATTACTTTCTTCGTCTAAAATGAAACAAAAAATTCTCATTACATTCTTTTTAGCATTGTCAACTGTTCTGTGGGGACAATTTCAGGACCCGGTAACTGTTACAGCAACCATCGATGAGTCTGCCAGAGCAGGTGAAGTTGTTCATCTAAAATTAACTGTCACAATGGACGATGAATGGCATATTTATGCGTTAGATGATGCCGGCGAGGGACCGATTGCCACGTCGATTACGATTTCCGGTGATGCTGTTTCGCGTCAGGGCAAAATTGATGAGCCGAAACCGGTAGAAAAATTTGACGAAGGATTTGGAACTGTTACTCGTTACCATGAGGGAACGACTCATTATAACATTCCGGTGCAACTCGATGGTAATATTAAACCGGGGACGGTGATTGTATCAGCCACAATTAACTATCAAGTCTGCAATGCTGCAATATGTTATCCACCTAAAGATGTGACGGTGGATGTTCCGGTTGTCATTGAAGCAGGAGAACCTCGAAAAGACCGCATTCATTTTGTAGCAGCTTCATACAAAGATGCAAGCGGAAACATTGATTTGGCTGCGGCGATCAGCCAAGGTTTATTCCCATTTATTCTGTTGGCGATTTCCATGGGGTTTCTCGCACTGTTAACACCTTGTGTTTTTCCAATGATACCCATTACTGTTTCCTACTTTATCCATCAAGGTGAGCTGGAAAATCAAAAACCCATCAAACAGGCATCTGTTTATGGTTTGGGCATCATCAGTACATTTACAATTCTCGGTATGTTTCTTGCAGTAACGCTGGGAGCTTCCGGAGCGAATCAACTGGCCGCAAATCCTTGGGTAAATTTGTTTATAGGTGCTTTATTTACTTATTTTGCTCTATCGCTGTTTGGTATGTATGAAATTCAGCTTCCTTCGAGATTACGGCAGTTAGTTCAAAAACAGGAAGGCCGTGGTGGGTACGCCGGTACTTTATTCATGGCAATCACATTTACATTAACTTCATTTACATGTACCGTTCAATTTGTTGGCTTGCTGCTGGTGGCTGCTGCCCAGGGACATTGGTTATGGCCGGCGTTAGGTATGGTCATCTTCAGTGCAGCGTTCGCACTGCCATTTTTCTTTTTGGCATTATTTCCGCAATATTTAGCCCGCATGCCCAAATCAGGTGGCTGGCTGAATTCGGTGAAAGTGGTTATGGGATTTCTAGAATTGGCTGCCGCTTTTAAATTTTTCAGTAACACTGATTTGGTCTGGAACTGGCAGTTTTTTACCCATACATCTGTACTATCCGTCTGGACGATATTAATGTTTTTCACCGGTATGTACTTACTGGGAAAAATTCAATTACCTCACGATTCAAAATTGGAAGCGATCAGCGTTCCGAGAATGCTGATGAGTATTTTCTTTTTAACATTTGCCTTGTATCTGGGTACAGGTCTTTTTGGTCGGCCAATCCATGGCTTGATTTATTCCTATCTTCCACCAAAGCTTACAGAAGAAATCGGAATGATTTCTGAGATGAATGGAGGAGAAGAATTTAAATGGTTCACTGAACTAGATGATGCATTTGTAGAAGCTAATATCCAAGGGAAAAACATATTTTTAGATTTCACGGGTTACACATGTACCAACTGCCGCTGGATGGAATCCAATATGTTTACGAAAAATGAAGTGAAAGAACGGTTTAAGAAATTTGTATTGGTGCGACTTTATACAGATGGGGGTGAAAATCACAGGGAAAAACAGCAATACGAAATTGATCGTTTTGGGACAGCGGCGTTACCGTTTTATGTTTTATTGAGCCCGGAAGATGATGTATTGGGGAAGTTCCCGGGATTGACGCGTGATTTAGATATTTTCTTAAAATTTTTAGATAAAGGAATAAAAAGTTAAATGAAACAAATAATAACTATAGTTACCATACTTGGATTAATCACTACAACAGGATGTGGTTCGAATAATGATAAAGAAACAGCAAAAGCATCGGTTGTAAGTACAAATATTAAAAAACAACCCCCTCGACCGAAGAATGCCGTTTTAGCTCCGGATTTCACCTTAGCAACAACTTCTGGGGAAATTGTGAAAATGAACGATCTTTTAGGAAAAGTTGTATTACTGAATTTCTGGGGAACATGGTGTGGTCCTTGCAGAGTAGAAATTCCTGACTTTGTAAAGTTATATGACAAATATAAAAATGTTGGATTGGAAATAGTAGGTATTACTCTCACGTCCGGATCTCCGGAAAATATTGCTTCATTTATGGATAAATGGAAAATGAACTATATTGTTTTAACAGATATTAATGATAATGAAACTCAAAAAGTGACTACAAGTTACGGCCGAGCTGTTGGTCAACCCATAAGCGGAATTCCTACAACATTTTTGATTGATCGTAATGGGTATATTGTTAAAAGTTATCTTGGACCCCGTTCGGAAAAAATATTTTATAACGATTTAAAACCCTACCTGTAAACCGTTAAGGGACTATGAAAAATCGTTTATCTTGGGCAGTATGCCTGCTCATTCTCACCTCTATATTATTTTCTGAAGAGGAATATTTTCAGCAATTCGTTCATTATACAATGGATGTAAAGCTAGATATCAAAGAAAATACTGTTGCCGGAAGTTCAACTATTAATTACACGAATAATTCACCCGATGAACTAAATAACATGTATTTGCATCTCCTGCCCAACGCCTTCCAGGAAGGTTCCGTTAAACATCGGGAATATCTGCAGAAATTTGGCCGGTTGGGCCGTGCGGCAAAATTCATTAAGGGAATGGAATCATACTTCAGCAAGATTGATGTAAGCAAGTTTTCAATTACAAAAGATGGTATCATCCTTGCCGATACGTTTCAAGTGGATGACACCATTTTATCAGTAGACCTATCCAGTCCACTGAAGCCGGGCGAAACATTAACTATGAAATTTGATTGGGTGCATCATGTAGGTGAGCAAGTTGAACGGGCCGGTCGCGTTGATAAGCAATACAATTTGGCACAATGGTATCCGAAAATGGTGGTATATGACGAAAACGGATGGCACGATATCCCTTTCCATGCATCCGGTGAATTTTACGGTGAATTCGGGACCTTTGATGTCACCATTGATGTTCCGGGGTGGTATATCGTCGGCGCTACAGGTATTGTTACTGAAGGTGATCCCGGCTGGGAAGCAGTCACCGTTGATACATCGAGAGATTTTAAAGAGTGGCTGGAGGAATTTCAGGACAATAAACCTGACATTGATTCTACCTCTCGGCGTACTGTGAGTTTCCACGCTGAACAGGTGCACGACTTTGCATGGATTACTTCCCCGACATTTTTATATGAGCATGGATCATGGAATGGAATTGATGTTCATGTGTTGTTCAATGAGAAGAATGGTGAGAAATGGACGAAAAAAGTCAGAGCACGTTCTGAACGCGCTTTGGAATGGTTAAGTACAAAATTTGGCATGTATCCTTATCCTCAAGTAACCACCACTGATCGCTTAAAAGGCGGTGGTATGGAATATCCCATGCTGGTGATGAATGGCAGCGAAAGAGAAGGGCTCATCGTTCATGAAATTGGTCATATCTGGTTTTATGGAATCCTGGGAAACAATGAAATGGATGAAGCTTGGCTGGATGAAGGATTCACTACATTCCAAACGAGAGAATACTTGATGGATCGGTATGGTCCACATGGGTTTGACTTGGCTGAGTCTGAAAAATATAAACCATTTGTCAAAAAACACGGTTTGTTCAACAGCTTACTTGATGGAAATCAATGGTCGGTAATTCGTTATCTAACCAGCGGAAGTGATGAGCCCATTAGCCGCAAATCGTTTATGTTTAATTATGGTGGTTCCTACCGGATGAATGCCTACACTAAACCATCTTTAATGTTAAACGAACTAAAATATATTTTAGGCGATTCCCTTTTTTATTCAGCCATGCAGGAATATTACAATCATTGGAATTTAAAGCATCCTAATGAAGAACGATTTTTAACGGTCATGGAAGATGTGGGTGGAGTAGAGTTGGACTGGTTTTTCAATCCGTGGCTGCATAATACGCGAATTCTCGATTATGGTATAGGTAAATGGGAAAAAACAAAGCAAGATGATGGCTGGCAAGTCGAAGTTGATATTGTCAAGTTTGGAACAAGGGAGATGCCTCAACTGCTGGAAGTGACTATGAAGGATGGAGCCAAAAAACGCATCTGGTGGAAGAATCACTTGTGGAGAAAAAAGGATACATTTATTTTTAATATTGATAAAGAACCGAAGTCAATCGTTTTGGATCCGGATGGTCAGACGCTGGACGTAGACCGTCGCAACAATTACAGCGGTTGGATGCAGCGTGAAAGACAATTCCGCTGGATTGATACTAATTACAACCCTCGCAACAAGTTCTATGTGCGCTGGACCCCCACTGTTGCCTACCATGAATTAGACGGATATATCCCGGGAATATGGATGAATAGAAAATATGGATACTGGGAGAATCTTGATTTCAGGTTGAATTATGCTTTGGATTCACAAAATATTTACTGGTCTTATTTCAGGAACAGAAAATCTGTCCATCGTTTTCAGGGTTATTCAACTTCTTTCCATGCCTATGATCAGGGCGCTGTGAGTGGCTATGGTGTGGAAATCAAGAATCACCTAAATGAAGCTTTTGCTGGTTTCATGTCAAATTCTGCTTCTGTTGGTTTTTATGTGACAAACGCCGGTGATACATCCAGAACCAATTTATACGACCCGGGTCAGGTTGCTGTTATCTTTGGGAAATATAGTTTTTCTGTTAAAAATAACGTCGAAGTTCAAGTGGATATAGCCACCACACCAACCGCTGTTTCTGACTGGTCATTTACACGATTTAATGCTGTTATTTCGATTGATTTTAGTAAAAATAAGTTTGGTATTCGCAATCGATCAATTCTCGGTCACATGATCAGTGATAAAGGTGTTCCTTCGCAAGAACGGTATACGATTGAAGGCGCCGGTTCAGGTGATTTGTATACAAAATCATTTTTACGCGATGAATCATCCTTTTATGGAAACGTCGATCTTCGCAACCATTATCATTTACCCGGCGATGCTAATTTGCGCGGCTATTTTGGAGAGGGATTAGCTGGTGCAGAATCCGTCATTGCGAATTCATTTGAGATATTTTTTAAGCCTTCACTAAAAGCAATTGATATTGAACTAGCGGCCTTTGTTGATAACGGCTGGGTATGGGGAAGTAAATATGCCCAGGGAGATGAAGGTTTTAATGGTGATTATCTATTTGATGCCGGTGTTGGACTGCGTTTTAATAAAACCATTCTGGGCAAGAAATTCTATTTACGATTAGATGCCCCCCTTCTTGTAAAAGACGTGAGTAAAAAGAAGGATGGTATCCGTTTTGATAGTGATAAATGGTTATTCAGTTTTTCAAAAGGGATTTAGCAAAACGATCCATATTTATATTTGGATTGTTTATTGCATAATCATGTGATGACCTAAATCTTGTAGATATCCAAAAAACGTATATTACCTTACAAGGTCGGGACAAAATCGCAGTCCTGGATATCAATAGAGGGGAAGCACTAAAGTACACCGACGTGGATTTTATGGTAAAGATTCCAATGACCGATTAATGCCCGCCAGTATGTGTATCTTCCGACTTGTTCCCATGTTTATTGAAAGTGACAAATCTTGATCCAGACCAGAAAATTGAACTCCCTATCGAGTTGCATAACTATCCTACGCGTATAAGCAAATGAAAAATATATTAGCAATCATAGTCTTAATTTCATTTGTATCCAATCAAGAAATTGGCATAATAGGCTCCAAATCCTGGACAAACAATCAAGATATTGAGAATCCTTTAGGTTTTGGTCTCTATATAGCCCAGCCCCTATTTCAAAAACTACATGTAAGGTTAGAATTTAGTCGTCATACGAATCAAAGGAAATACATCGGTACAACGTACGACGGCGGCCCTGTGGGATATAATTCTAAAACCGAATTAATCAAAAGTTATGCTTACATAAATTCACTTGAATTATCGTTTATTTATTCTGTACTTGAATCAAAATATTTTAATCTAAAGATAGGTCCGGGTATTAATACAAACTCTTTGGATGCCAATAAGAAAGGGATGGAAACAGGTAGACCGGTAGCCGTATTGGGGGTTGATAAATTTGGATTAAGTTTATTGATTAACATAGTAACTAATGAGTTAAAATTTGTTCCATTACGTCTGAACTGTTTGTATAAACGTAGATATCTGGGCTATATAGGAGCAACTCGTGTGGCTACTGATATTGAAAATCCTTTTGAAGACCTCATTGATATTTCTGAATTGCAACTCGGATTATCGTATTCGTTTTGAAAGATAATATCTTTAATATCCTGTTTCACAAAACCTTTACGAATACCAACTGCTACTCAGGATCACCTTCCAAATCTGCGGGATCACTGTTGTTTCTAGGTTTGAAGTTATTTCTACGAGACTATTATGAATCATCCTAAGAACTCCTCCCTTAAAACGGATTAATAAGCGCCAGGCGGGTATGGCGGGAGAATCATTACCGGTTGCCATAAGAGAGAGGCGGTAAGTACGGGCTTGTACTTTTACCGTTTATCGTTACCGTCCTTTACATCTACAAAGAAAATGATCTTGGTGAAATTGCACATTTAACTTTATTGAAAACAGCTCTATTCGAAGCTATTTTCTTTTGGAACCAATTGGTAATTTCTGCATACAATTTCTGCAAATAAATTCAACAATTTGATAGGAGTATTTATCTTGAAACAATATTTAATAACATTCACAATTTTATTTTCACTTGGCTGGGCACAGAACCCCATTGTTTCCCAGTTCAGCAAAGCATTTGCGGATGTGGTGGAGGAGGTCAACCCGTCAGTGGT
>JADFRD010000116.1 GCA_022561485.1 Fidelibacterota bacterium
AGGTTTAAACCTGTTCCGCCTGCTTTTAATGAAAGTATAAATGTTTTCTCATTTCTTTTTTCCTGAAAATTCTCAACCATTTCATCCCGCTTTTTCCTGCTTAACCCTCCGTGCAGGAACAATGGTTTGGTATTAAAATTTTCCTGTATCAGTTTTACTAATAGGCTGCCCATCTCTTTGTATTGGGTGAAAATCAGCGTTTTCTCGTTGTTTTCATATATGTTTTCCAGAATATTAAACAACAGAGTTGATTTACCCGAAAGCCCGGCAGATAGTTCTCCTTTTTTCAAGAAGTGATAAGGATGATTGCAGATTTGTTTTAAGGCGGTTATCAGTTTCAGCACCAATCCCCTTCTGGCAATACCTTCATTATTTCCAATATCTTTCATGATATTATTAACGACGTTCTGGTAAATAGCTGCCTGTTCTTTTGTCAGTGAACAATATTGATTGTTTTCTATTTTATCAGGCAGGTCTTTGATGATATTTTTATCTGATTTTAATCTTCTTATTATAAACGGTTCGGTAATTTTACGGAAAGTGGCGGCTCTTTCGTGATCTCTATAGATTTGTATTGGTTTGGCAAATTCTTTGGTAAATGTTGTTAATGATCCCAAATAACCTTTATTGGTATAGTCCAAAATGCTCCAGTATTCCGAAAGGCGGTTTTCAACGGGGGTGCCGCTCATGGCAATTTTCACATCCGATTTCAGTTTTTTTATTGCTTTTGTTTGGTTGGTTCCAGGGTTTTTTATATTTTGCGCCTCGTCAATTATTATGCAGTGCCAATTTGTTTTTTGAAACTTTTCCGCTTCGCTTCTTATTATTCCGTAAGTGGTAATAATCAAATCATATTTCTTAATATCTAATGTCCGTTTTTGCCCGTGATATATCAATGAATTCAAATCGGGAGTGAATTTTTCAATCTCTTTTTGCCAGTTCGTTAATATTGTTGTAGGTACAATTATCAGCGCTTTTTTCTTTTTGAGGAACCCTTCCTGCTTAAACTTCAGCATTGTTGTCAATACCTGAACGGTTTTACCCAGCCCCATATCATCGGCAATTAAACTGCCGAAACCCAGTTTTGCATTTTTATACATCCATTCATAACCGCTTATTTGATAGGGGCGGAGTGTTGCATAAAGATTATCAGGAAGTTCTACTTTTTCAATTTTAATTAATGACTCTATGGCTTTTTTTGCTTCCTGACTCAATCCGATTTTTGCATTATTGTATTCTCCTGTTAATCCGGTTTTTAACAGTTCATTGGCGTTTAACTTAGGCGGGTTGTTCAGGTTGTTAAAAAGTTTATCAATATCATCTTTGTCAATTAAAACAAATTGTTCTTTTATTTTTACGACGCCTGACAGTCCCTTAACTAATTTTTTGAATTCATCCCCACTGATTATTTCTGCGCCCACAGCAATTTGCCATTCAAACGAAAGCATCTTTTGAAGGTCGAGATATGAACCGATTTTTTGCGAACCATTTGATTGAAGGTTAAGTGATAATCGCGGCTTTACCAGGTTTTGCAGCGCTTTTGGCAGTAAAATGTTGATACCAAACAACCTGATGGCGGGCAGTATCTTTAATAATATTTCAATAAACTCTACAGAGTTAAAAAGAAGTTTTTTCCTGCCATCTGTTCTGATAACTTCCGTTAATTGTGTAAAATGTTCCGATAGCAGCATCAGGTCTTTTAATACATCGTATTTCACCTTTTCATATTTTTTCAGCGAAATAAACTTTTTGAGATGGATGGGTTCTTTGTAGGGTTCTTTTTTATTTTCTACCATCACATTAATGACAAAATCATTATTTTTTTCTTCTATCTTAAGCAACGGTATGTAATTTTTATGCGTAACAAAAAACTTGTTTAACCATAACTGAACAGTATTGGGAATTTCTTTCTCGCTAAATTCATCAAAAACGATTGGCTGACCCTGAAAAAACAGGTCGAGAATTTTGTCGCTGCCAAAGGATGAATTCCTTGACCATCTAAATGATGTATTTTCTTGCAGCAGGAATTCAATAAACAAGGCCGAAATAGACAGTATCTGTTCTTCGGTTGTCTGGTATTTTGCCGTTATGGTTTTTCGGTTAGTCGGTTGATACTTAAAACACAAAATATCCGAAGGTGTGACGGCTGCAAGCTGATTGAAAACACTTTTGACCTTTTGATTGATAATAGCAGGGATCCAGCGAATTTTATACCGGTCTTTTCCAATATTTATTAGCTGTGGAATGAATGCGCTTTTTTCTAAAATTTTAAGTGTAAAATGATAAATATTGTATAAAGCCCTTATGTCCCGACTATAATTATTTATATTTTTAAGTTCAATTTCATCTAAAATTTGAATCAAAAAATTTACATTTAATGGTTGGTTAAAAGTTTGATCTCCTTTATCAGTAAAAAATGAAATTTTTTCAACTTCAAACATCTCATTCAAATGAATACTAATTTCGCTGCTTTCCTGTATTTTCGTTAATTTATCCCCGATTTTATCGGGATAAGCGGAATTCGGATGTTCTCGAATAATGTATGCAGATGTTGATTTTGAAATGTTTTTATATGCTGTATTTAAAATGGATTTAAAATCTTTCTGATAAAACAGGGGATTGGCATTTAACAATTCCAGCAGGTTTTCCCTTATATCTTTAATGATTGAGAAATCTATATTGTCAGACGTTTTGTTATCGCGACCTTCCTCATGGTCGTCAGGCTGAGAATCTGTGTAGCTTGCTTTGCTGATGACAATATCATCAATTGTTTTTATATTCTCTATCGTGCTTGATTCAAGGGTAAAATTTTTCTTTTTTAATGCTTCAATAATATCAAAATCGTGCAATTCGAATACAAGAAAGGGGTTTCTGTCAATTTCATTGGCAATAATATAAATAACGGATGCCAGGTGTTTGCAAGGCACTGCCCAGTCCGGACATGAACAATACATATCGAAATCATTCCAGGATGAAGGAAATATTTTTATGCCGTTGTCCAGAGCAATATCATTTAACCCGGCCGGTAACTCTCTGTTAAGCAGTTTTGTAATAACCAGGGAATTATCAGTAATTTTCTCTGTTAATAATTGCTTTTCTTTTTCGGTAAAGGATGGAATTTCAATTGTTATCTTATATGGGCTGCGTCTTCTGCCTTGAACATTGGCATCAATTCTATTTTTATTAATGGTTATTTTTTTAACAGCGCCTTTGTTCGCATAAGTTCTGCCGCGAGGCAATCTGTTTTCCCAATCAATATTTGCAAGGGCTTTCAGCCAATTTTCGCCCCACCATGTTTGTCCGTATTTTTTTACCATAATGAATATTTTACTGCTTTTATTGCAAAAAGCAGTAAATCAAAGATACCCTTTTCTTTTTATTGAATTGTATTATTGTTTTTAAATTGGGGTTATTTCTGCTAACGGTTTGAATAAACGCCCGTTTTAATGGCGTTTATTTTTTGTTATATGCCGTTTTGAACCATCTTTCTAGTCTGCAATTTTGATTATGATTTTTCCAAATTGCCTACCACTTTCCATTTTCTCAAATCCATCTATTATTTTTTCAAAAGGATAAGTTGAGTCAATAATTGGACGAATCCTTTTGGTAGATATCAAATCAATCATTTTTTTAAATTCTTCATCAGTTCCCATGGTAGTGCCATGGATTGACAGCTGTTTCCAAAAAATAATACTCGGATTTAACATTGGAATTTGACCGGCAGTCCTACCAAAAAGGGCAATTCTGCACCCTGGCTTGGCTAATTTAGTTAGTTCAATAAATCCCTCCCCGGCTGCACTATCAATGATCACATCAAAACCGCTGGCTTGGTTAAGTAATTCTGAACCCCAAGTGTTTTTTTTATAGTTTGTGCCTCCTTTAGCTCCGAGTTCAATAGCTTTACGGATTTTATTATCATTTCCAGAGGTTACATATACATTAGCTCCTGATGCGACTGCAAAACGAAGGGCAAATAATGCAACTCCCCCACCAATTCCTGTAATTAGAACTGTGTTGTTTGCTTCAAGTTCACCTCTTGTATACAATGCTCTATAGGCGGTGAGCCCTGCCAGTGGAAACGCGGCAGCTTCTTCAAATGAAAGATATTTGGGCTTGTGAAATGCATATTTTTGGTTTATGCTGATGTATTCTGCAAAAGTTCCTTGGGTTGGAAATCCTAATATTTCATATTTTTCACCATGAACTCTTTTATCGAATCCCCAATTTATAGATGGATTAATTATTATTTCATCTCCAATTTTAAAATTATTCACAGCATCACCTAACTCAATTATTACTCCAGCGCCATCAGATCCCATTATTATATTGGAATTGCTTTTTAAATTCTTCTCCTGAAGTGACCAAAGTTCATGATGGTTCAATGCGGCTACTTTAAGTTTTATTAAAACATTTGACTCTGATAAAACGGGTTGAGATACTTCCCTGATTTCAAGTTTATAGTTCTTTTGGTTTAATACAGCTGCTTTCATTTATTTATTATAGGATGTATGACATCTAACGGTTGGGCTATGCGTAGTGCGGGATTTTATTGCACCTAATTTTCAATCTACCACAATTTTTATTAATTGCACAAAATCTAAATTTACGGTGAACCCCGCATTATGTATAGCCTTTGTTAGGGGTATGTGGTTTATTCTTCAAGATTCTTATTATCAGCAAGCAAAACTTCTAACCATTCAATTAAACCATCCAAATAATTTTCAACTATTGCCCATACAATCTCATAATCAATTCCGAAGTAGTCGTGAACAATTCTGTTTCTAAATCCTCGTATTCTTTTCCATTCAATTTCAGGATATTTTGTTCTAAAGTCCGGGTCAATTCTGTTAGCAGCTTCACCTATTATTTCAAAATTTCTTACTACTGCGTCAATTGTTTTTTCGTCTTTAATAAATGAATCAAAAGTCAGGTTGCTTGTGTAACGTCTGATTTTCAATACTGAATCAAGCATATCCTCAAGAAGCAATGTAGTATCTCTTTTAGACATAGATTATATCTGATAATATTGATTGATAATATTTGTCCCTAATACCTTTTCTGGAAATCAGATCGACCTTGAATCCAACTATATTTTCAATTTCGTCTGCAAGGTCAATGAAACGAATTCCAATTTTTCCGTTGAATTCAACTATCAAGTCCAAATCACTTTCATTATTCTGTTGTTTCCTTGCATATGAACCAAAAATTGCAATTGATTTAATTGGGTATTCAGAAAATAAATGATTCTTGTTCTGTTTTAAAGTTGATTTTATTTCTTGTAAAGATTTCATAATTCAAAATTACAAATTTTATCTCATATATTCAGGTTGAATAAATTTGAACCTGACCTTAAAGTTTTGTTGCCATTGCCCCTGAACGGCTCTGTATAAAAAACGTAGGGCTTTCAGAGCTATAATTTGTCAGCCGAGATAAATGCTAATTGAGACCATCAAATTCTCTGAAACCCCTGTCAGCATTATATTTTATACACTTTGTTATTATTGGATTTGATTAGCATACGGTAGTAATGCAAATTTTATTATTCCTAATTTTGAATATGCTGGTACCCAATTAGATCTAACTATAATCCAATCGTAAAAATAGACTTGATTTTCATTGAATAAATCGCTCCTGATACAAAGATTATATTTTCATTCCTAAGGTTAATTGAGATATTAGAAGGATGCTTTTTGTATCTATTTCTCGATATAGGAACTTTTCCTCGTTGTCCCAAAACTTCAAAGGCAATGTTAGTGACGGTTGAAAATAAAATGCTTTAAGCTTTTTTGGAAGATATATTCTAAAACCAATTCTAGGGTCTGCATATAATGCAAGTATCGTCTGAGGATTTGGAATTTCATTAAATCGATAGCCATTAAGACTTAATAATAATCCTAAAAATAACCCTCTATGATTTTGTTTGAAGTAATAATCTGAATATAATTCAACTCCCCAATTAAATACTTCTAGTTCTTCAGCATTCTCCATAAGATAATGTTTGGTCATGTGACTAAGTTTTGTTCCAAAACCCATTAACCCGAAGCTGAAATGATTTTTTTCTATTCCGACTGTACCTCCAAAACCTCCAAGTATAGGATGAATTAAACTTAACTCAATATTTAAAAAGTAATTCTTTGAACTTTCGTTTGTCTGCGCAAATAAGTTAGTACTTAAAGTAATTAGAATACTTAAGATTATTGTTTTCATGTTA
>JADFRD010000117.1 GCA_022561485.1 Fidelibacterota bacterium
GCCTGTCAAGCAGGTGCGCTAACCAAACTACGCTACACTTCGAAATATTTGTTATTTGAAACTAGTAGCTGGTGAGTGGTGACCAGTACTATATAATAGTTATCCATCACCAAAATAGGGTTGGATGATTTTCAACAAAATGACGATGTAGAGGGTGAAAACGGCAGTTGTGAGAGGAGCGACTTTTGATAATCATGTAGAATTTCAGACGGCTCCGGGTGTATTTCTTCCATTTTAAAAAATCACTTGAAATACTTCCAACAATCCACATATCCATTGTTTCGGGTCTGGGATTCAGCTTTTTCGGTGAGCTCGGATTCATTCATGTTTGAGCTTATAATTTAATCTGTGTACGACATTTTGTGTCCGAGATCCACATCCATTTGACTATTGTTTGAGTTCATTTGACACTTTTGGCTAGAACAAGTAAATATGGTTGATGGTGTCTGTCATCCTCAATAAACGGCGTTTATCGACGAGGATAATCTAAGTGATCCCGGTGCGATTCGAACGCACGGCCAACGGCTTAAAAGGCCGTTGGTTTACAATCTAGATCAAGATAAGTAATTTATACGAGCAAAATTGCGAGATTACTCTTCTAAAAGGGAATAATCCCGTATCCCACAAATCGGTATCCCGAATCCAACCACAAACGGTCTTAAACGGTCAATTCTGGTAATATTCTTGTAATAAATCAGGAGTATTGAAAGAAAAATAAAAATCCCATTTCTCTTCAGAAATAGGGGTTGTCATCGAGCGGAGAGAGAGGGCAAAACTACGTCCCGCTCCTCGTGACTTCGTTTTGTAAAATTCGTTTTTTTAGAATTGCCTTTCCCGACCCCGTTTTAAAATAAGCTTCAAGTTTTCTTGCTTTTGATTCTGAATTTACTGCAACATAAGCGGTTAAAATCAAGGGCATATACGGTTTAGTCGCTTTGCATTCACCTTTTTTATGTTTTTCAATTCTTTGTTTCAATTGATTTGTAGATCCAATATACAAATATTGTTTTTCTGCATTTTCTAAACAATAGACATAGTGCATTTGTTTTACCTCAATAATACGTTTTTCTTAATTCAACCTGGTAACCTGGAAATGATGCAAATTTCACCTGCCTCTTCAACACGCTTAAGGCCTGCCTATCGAAGCTTTAGCGTAGATTGGCCTGCCTATCGAAGGCACACTACGCCGAAGTGGCTTCGTAAACTGTACTTCAGCGTAGGATGGCATGCCATCCAAAGATACCGCAAATCGGTAATCAGGTGAGCCTGCCAATCGAAGCTTTAGCGTAGATTGGCGGAGAGAGAGGGATTCGAACCCCCGATGATCTAGGATCATACTGCATTTCGAGTGCAGCGCATTCAGCCAGACTCTGCCATCTCTCCGATATTAAAGTTGTTGCAACCGTTGCGAAGTACAAAATAGAGGTTAGTGAACCGAATTTAAAATTACATAATTACTGATTACGTAATTACGATTTAAAGACATGATTCAAATTCAGTAATGCGAGGAACGCCTTAAGGCTTGCCTGCCGGTATGGAAGGCATGGCCATTTATATTGATATGAATTTCTTTCAGATAGCCAGTTAATATCTTTTGCTTCTATTTAGATGAGCAGCAAATCATCCATATCGCAATTGAGGGCATCAGCCAATGCTTTCAACCGCTTTATAGATGGTTGGCTTTTGCCTGTTTCAATCATGGATAATGCCGATTTTGTAACACCGACTAATTCAGCCAGCGCTTGAAGAGTAAACCCCCTATATTTGCGCCACAACCGCAAAGGGTGCTCTTCCTTTTCTATGAGTTTTTTTACAAATTCATGGGGAATAGTTTCTTCCTCCCCACTGGCAATTCTCGCTGAAATTGCTTTTGCTTCAGCAATGTCTTCCATTTCTTCAAAATGATCAACTATTTCCACCCATTCATTAAATGGTACAACTGCAAATGCAGGTTTCCCATTCTCTTTTATTATTTGAATGTCTATGTTCATTTGTACACATCTCCCCGCGGACCAATCTTTAATACATGAATGACCAGCTTTGACTCAATTATTTCACAAATCGCTCTCCATCCACCTTTCCGAAGCCGCCAGAATGGAACTCCTTTCATTCGTTTCCAATCTCCTTGATATGACTGAGGATCTATAGAGAGTTTTTCTAACTCCGACATAATGGAGTCAGCGAATTTTCGTTGAGTTTTCATTAAATATTTTTTTGAATGTTTACTATACCTTATCTCATACACAAATAAAGTTAATTTATATTTAACATTATTTCAATCATTTTTGAATGCAATGTGATTGGTAGACTGGTTAATTGACGTAGTTCCCCTATTCATTGGAATAGCTGGTATATATACAGAATTACGTTTTACGTTTTGTTCTAAAAAAGTCTTGAATCAGATCAAGGCATTGTTCTTCAAGGATGCCGCCCTTTACTCCTATTTTCTTTCCAAACCTTGGATCACCGCATAATTGATACAATGAACCGCAGCATCCTTGTTCTTCGTCATAACAGCCAAATACAACCATGTTCAAACGGGACATAATAATCGCACCGGCACACATGGGGCAGGGTTCTTTGGTGACGTATAAATAGCCGCCGTCCAAACGCCAATCGCTGATAGAATTCGCTGCAGCAGTGATGGCTAAAATCTCTGCGTGGGCTGTGGGATCTTTTAACAATTCCCGCTGGTTAAACCCCCGTCCTATTATTTGCTGATTTTTAACAATGACAGCCCCCACAGGTACTTCATCCTTTTCGAACGCTTTTTGGGCTTGAATGAATGCCTGATGCATCCATTTTTTGTGTTCATTTATAGTGGGCAAAATCGGATAAATTATCTATTCGACAGGACAGTTTGCAGCGAATCAATCCATGCGGCCAATTCCGCCCGTCCCGTAACGGTATTCACATTTGGATTAAGCGTTGTATTGCTCTCTAATTCGGATAAGATTGTTTGCATATGCGTCAAACTGTTGTCGAAATCTCCTACGGCAAAATGTGATGCAGCTAAGGTAATTCTCACATCCAAATGATCGATGATATTATCACTGTTGGTATTATTATGGGAAAATATCCAAGGTAAAAACGTTAATCCGCTTGTCAAATCAGAAATTAAACTATCCCCCCAAATGATAGCTAAGGAGTCAAATCCATTGGCATTATTTGCAAAACATAAACCTGCCCAAATTTCATGTTTTATATTTGTTGTATCAAATAGACTTGGAGAAAAATTTAGTCCTCTTTCAAAATAATATAAACTGCTGTCTAGCTCCGTTAATTTTCCATTTGTCCAGCCCAAACCATTATACCCATCCATATAAGTTGTATCTTCGTTGACAGAAGATAAAAACCACGTTTTACTATCATTATAATCTGATCTACCTGCAGAATTTTCAAATAATAACCAGCCGTAATCAGCCATATGTTCTTCGGTCGCCTGGTATTGTTTTCGGCATGAAACCATCAACAGGAAAATTCCTGTCATCAGGATAAAAATGTGTTTTCTTGAAAAATAACTCATCGAATCAACATCATTTTCTTCGTATGAATTCGACCTTGGTTATTCATCATTCTGACAAAATAAATGCCGCTTGAAACCGGAATACCAAACTGATCTTTCCCATCCCATCTGGCTGTATATCTTCCAATATCTTTATAGTCATTTACCAAGGTATTCACATGCTGCCCAAGCAAGTTATATACAATAACATTGATCTTCTGTCGTGGTCCTTCATTAAAACCAACATCGTATATGATATTCGTTACCGGATTAAATGGATTCGGATAATTATGATGCAAACTGGTTTCACCCGGAACAAAAATCGTCTTTACGCCTAATCGGAAATAGCCCATTCCATCCGTATAGGCAATAATTTGACCTCCTTTTGTTATGGAAGGCAGTTCGACCCATTCAACACCATTTACTCTTTGATAAATAGCTAATAAATCACTCATTGACGAAAAAGAAACTTCAACCGGAAGTTCAAAATGATTTGATTCCTTACCCATTCGATAAGAAGCACGATCATTGAAATGTTCATTAAACATGGTTGAATCAACAATGAGCAAACCTTGATCAAACGAGACGGCGCCGCTTTTACCAAAGACCCTGAAATTGCCATCGGGACTAAACCCCGTCCAATCATAAGATGCTTTCGCCTGAGCCATAAATACTGACCTGGTAATGGTCGTATCCCCAACAACACCCCACGCTTTCGCATAAAATGCATACGTACCCGTATTGTCAAAGGAATAATGGCCAACATATGTATACGCTGCAACCGTATCCAATGGAATTCGCTGTCCCTGAACGGTTAAAAATAAACTATCTGTTTTTGAAACTGTGTCCGTAATAACCACTTCGAAAAAGTTTGTAAATGCATTATTCTGAATAACTTCCAGAGATAGATTTGGCCTGGGCACACGAATAATATCAATCACAAATGTCCTAGATGCTCTCGCATCTTGTCCGTCAATAACTGAAACTTGGATTAAGGATGTATCGGACCATTCAATTTCAGGTGTAAATATGATTGTATCCCCATAATCGCTAATACTATATTGCAATGAATCCACCACAATTGTTGCGCCTGCGTCTGTGGATGTTATAGTCATCTTATTATTGTACGTCAGTGCGGACACCCTAATGGTGAGTGTCGTATCATCTACATCCGTAACATAATCGGCAAAATCCAATTTCATAAATTGGTTTTCGGTTACCTCAAAGCGGGGTATCGCGCTAATGACAGGCGGATCATTTTCCGGAGATATGGTAAGCAATATTGTATCTTGAGACGTGGCTCCATCAGGATCGCTTAGAAAAAAGATAATGCGATGATTTGCACCATAATAGTTGCTGTCCACAACAAATGTTGCCCACCAGATTCCATTTGTATCCGTTAAAGCTACTTGAATATAATTTGCTAATGAATTCCTAAAATGGACATTTGTAGACTTAACTGACCGGATTTCTTTTGACTTTCCTTTGCTTTCTTTTAAAGGTTTAATCACTTTATACCTTGGTTGAGACTGGTATTGATCAATCAATCGCTGCTTAACGATTTCCGGAGTTCCATTACCAAAAAATAATGCCGCAGTTGTTGGAAATCCCGGCTTTCTGCTAGTATCCAAAACAGCTGCCTGCCAGGTTAATTGAGTGCTATCGTTATCGACGTCATTTCCATAAGTTGACAGTTTAAACTTTGAACTTGCCGTTTGATCTTCCAGCATGGTTTGATCATCATCAGGAGTTAGAATAAGCACAGTGGGCGTATCATTCACGGCATTTACAAAAAACCTGTAAGATATTGTATCGGCAAAATTCCAATTATCCTGTATAATTACTTGAAATGTATATAATCCAGTGTCTGATTGAGTGGGAGTCCAACTAATGATATTAGTATTTTCAAGAAATGCAGCCGTATCTGCCGGGGTAGTGCCATATTGATGAGTCGATTTTAAGTTATACGTGAAGTCATCACCGAGAAGTGTCGCAGTATCCGCATCTGTAAATTCTATTATTTGTGAAAAAGGTATATCTTCAAAGGATTGAACAGTATCCGTGACTATCGATATAATTGGCGCTGAATTTAAACGGCGAATTGTATCTGTTGAGACAATGCCGGAAATATTTCCTGCAACGTCATAAGCACGAATGAGCGCTGCATATTGGTTCTGATGCTGCAATGCTAAATCAGTGTGGGTGAATTCTATAGGAAAAGCCTCCAATGCAGTCGTCCAGTCTGCTAAATCTTCTACATAAGCACCCGATGAATCAAAATGCTGAATTTTATATTCATGCCTTGAAAAACCGGAACCGTCGATCGTCAGATAAACCGAATCACTGAACGTTGACCATGATGCTGATATTAAGTCGGATGAAATAATAGTATCATTTGCAAAGAAAACACCACCTATGATCTGTCCCGGGTTTGGAGGAAAAGGATCGTAAACCAACCTGCTTACACTCGAATCACCGAATGTTGGGTTGCCGACCCTGTCATGCATAACGGCACGC
>JADFRD010000118.1 GCA_022561485.1 Fidelibacterota bacterium
GGAAGTGGCCCGGGTGGGTATCAATGAACAGGAAGCGGAAGAGCTGGGACTCGATTTTGAAGTGACTCGTTATGGTCTAGATGATTTAGACAGAGCCATCACTGATGGAGAAGACCACGGATTCGTGAAGGTAATTACACCCAGAGGAAAAGACACGATTTTGGGCGCCACGATTGTTGGGACCCATGCAGGAGATATTCTTACAGAATTTGTTTTGGCCATGAAACATGGATTGGGATTGAATAAAATTCTTGGAACCATCCATACCTATCCCACCATCAGTGAAGCGAATAAATATCTGGCCGGAAATTGGAAAAAAGCTCATGCACCGGAGCGTTTATTAAATTGGGTAGAAAAATTTCATGCGTGGAGACGATAGTAAAATGAAAACAGATAAAATAATGGTTAATGGTACCAGTTCCTTAAATGGTGGTGCAAAAAATAAACAAAGCAAATTTGAGGCGGAGTTGGAATTAAATCACCTGTCATTACGTCGCCGGAGTTTGAGTATTTTGCAGGTAAATATGGGAAAACTTTGCAATCAGGCTTGCCACCATTGCCATGTAGATGCCGGTCCAAAACGGACAGAAATTATGGAAAAAAATACCGTTGACCGACTCGTGGAACTCCTCGAGAAATCCGAGGGAATCGAAACGGTGGATTTAACCGGAGGTGCTCCCGAAATGAATCCTTGGTTTCGGTATTTTGTTGAGAAAATTCGTGCCATGAAAATTGAAGTCATTGACCGCTGTAATCTGACAGTTTTGTTGGAACCGGGGCAGGAAGATACAGCCGAATTCCTGCGGGATCATCTGGTGCAAGTGGTGAGTTCGCTACCTTGCTATTCCCTGGATAATGTGGATAAACAGCGTGGTAATGGTGTGTTTATAAAAAGCATTGAAGCGTTGCAATTATTAAATGATTTGGGCTATGGGAAAACCGAAACGGGATTAAGACTGGACTTGGTTTACAACCCCGTGGGAGCTTCCCTACCGCCAAGCCAAGGGCCACTGGAAGCGGAATATAAAGAACGGCTTTATACAGATTTTGGAATTGAATTTAATCAACTTTATACGATTACAAATATGCCCATCAATCGGTTTCGACATCTATTGGAAAGGACTGGACAACTGGAATCATATTCCCACTTACTGCAGAATAGTTTTAACCAAACGGCCGCAGAAGAAATAATGTGCCGGGATTTGGTTTCTATCGGTTGGGATGGAAAAATCTATGACTGCGATTTTAACCAAATGCTTGAATTACCCATTCGATGTACTGCCAAAACCATTTTTGATATTGAACATTTATCTGAACTAGAGAAAAACGCCATTCACTTTGAAGATCACTGTTTCGGCTGCACTGCAGGGGAAGGTAGTTCCTGTTCAGGTGCCCTGGTGAAGTCAGACCAAGAGATGGTTTTATAGCCGTATAAATAAAAATGACAACAAAACTTAAAGAGGAAAAAACATGAACATAACAGACACTATTAAAGCGGATGTAAAAAAATATTACGGTGAAATATTGGATACAAAAAATGATTTAAAAACAAATGTCTGTTGTCTGGCAGAAGCCATGCCCCAGCGGTTACATGCTTATTTAAAAAATGTTCATGATGAAATTCAGGAAAAATTCTATGGATGTGGTTCACCCATTCCGCTTGCTCTGGATGGCGCAACAGTGGTGGATTTGGGCTGTGGTACTGGCAGGGATGTTTATATTCTGTCTCAACTTGTGGGGCAGACGGGTAATGTAATTGGAGTGGACATGACGGAAAATCAAATCGCTGTGGCAAACAAATATGTGGATTATCACATGGAAAAATTTGGCTTTAGTAACCCAAATGTAGAGTTTCATAATGGATTTATCGAAGATTTGGCATCGGTAGGGATTGAGAATAATTCTGTGGATTTGGTGGTTTCCAATTGTGTGATTAATCTTTCACCGGAGAAGGAGAAAGTATTTGAAGAAATTTTCCGTATTTTGAAGCCAGGCGGTGAATTGTATTTTTCCGATGTCTTCGCTGACAGGCGCATACCCGGCCACTTAGCGAAGGATCCAGTATTGTTGGGTGAATGTTTAGGCGGCGCCATGTACACGGAGGATTTCAGTCGGATGCTGCGTTATGTAGGTTGTTTGGATTACCGGGTGGTTCGGGATAATCCATTGGAAATTCATGACCCGGAAATCAAGGCGAAGGTTGGGATGATACATTTTTCCTCTAAAACGATTCGCTCTTTTAAATGTGATTTTGAAGATATTTGTGAAAATTATGGACATGTGGCTTATTATCAAGGCTCAATTGAAGACAGTCCACATGAATTTATTTTGGATGACCATCATGAGTTTAAAACGGGATACCCCGAGCCGGTGTGCGGCAATACAGCCCGCATGTTGAGCGAAAGCCGTTATCAAAATCATTTTCGCTTGGATGGCAATTTTTCCACTCACTATGGTGCATTTGATTGTCGTAGTTCTTATTCATCAGTAAACCAAAACGGTGATTCAGGATTATGTTGTTGATGAAATACAAATCACCGGATAATGGTTTGAATGAAGCGTATTAATTGCTTCTTTCTGTAATGAAACGATAAATCATGGATGTGAGTTTATCCATAATTATTCCATCCGGTCCGTCGGAAAAAGCACTCGAATATTTATCCGATGATTTAGCCGAATTGGAAAATAATATTGAAATTATTCTGGTCCATAGTGAAGATGCGGATTTCGAATTTTGGTCTGAAATTAAACCGAAAGTTGACAGAATATTATCCGGGAAAAATGTTCGCTGGATTGCAGCCAAACAAGGCAGGGCTTGTCAACTGAATGTTGGGGCAGCACATGCCACAGGTTCGTTTCTTTGGTTTCTTCACGCTGATTCTGTTTTAGGAACTGACACAATGCAATTACTGAAAACCGCTTTGCACAATCAACCCAGCTCCATGCATTATTTTAAACTGGCTTTTTCAAATGATGGTCCATCGTTCCTGATGAAAGTGAATGAAATGGCTGTCCGATTTCGTTCGAAATTGCTTGGGATGCCATTCGGTGACCAGGGATTTTGTCTCACCAAATCCTTATTTGAATTTGTGGGTGGTTATCCTGAAAATCTGCCCTATGGAGAAGACCATGTGTTTGTCTGGAGAGTGCGTCAGGCAGGGATTCCCCTTCATTGCATCCAAGAAAAATTATTCACAAGCGCCCGTAAATACACATCCAATGGTTGGGTAAAAACCACTGTCACTCACAATAAGCTTTGGATGAAACAGGCCATTCCGGAAGCAATGAAATATATTCAAAGTCGGGGAATTCTATGAAAACAGCTGTTGCAGTTTTTGTGAAAACACCGGGGATTGCACCGGTCAAAACGCGTCTGGCAAAAACGATTGGTGATTCTGCCGCTGAATCCTTTTTTATGCAATGTATTCAAACGATTGAAAAGACACTTGAGGAAGTAAAAAAAATATCTGATGGTAATATAGAACCGATTTGGGCCGTAGGAGAAAAGGAAGGGACATCCAATGTTTTATGGAAGAAATTCAACACCCTTTACACCGGTGATGGTTCCCTGGGTGAACGGCAGCATACCATTTATTCATCTCTGATACAGGACTATGATTCTGTTATATTGCTCGGAGCTGATTCACCTCAAATAACACCCAATCAAATCTTGGAGGCTGACAAATTTTTAACCGTTGGAAATGATTTTGTGATGGGGCCGGCAATGGATGGTGGTTACTATTTGTTTGGAGGAAATCGTACCATTCCTAAAGAGGTGTGGACAAATGTTCGCTACAGTGTTGAAAATACTGGAGAAAAATTGATTTATGCCTTGAAGCACCTTGGATCTATAAAGCGACTGAAGCCGTTGGTAGATGTAGATACATTTACTGATATAGGTATATTGGTATCTGAATTATATGCTTCAGGTGGCAAGCCTCAAATGGAGTTTGTCCAGTGGCTTAAAAATCAATCGTGGGCGGGAAGCATGAAAACGGATCATGATGTTGTGCCAACCCAATTTGGACATTTTCAATGCGGTTAACGCCTGGAATCATTACACCCCAATTTACAGTGAGTGATATTCTCGGTGAGAAGCATTCCCCTGAAAAATATATGGGACAAAAATGGATGCTGTCATTTTTCCGCTATGCATCTTGTCCCGCATGTAATTTACGTATTCACGAATTAACAAAAGTATACAATGAATTACAGGAAAAAGGATTTTCTATTCTTGCCGTATTTGAATCCCCAAAAGATAGTATTATGGAATATGTAGGAAAAAATAAATTGCCGTTTCCCATTATTCCAGATCCGGAAAGAAACTTATACAAACTCTATGGCGTAGAATCTTCATGGCTGGGATATATTATGGGAGCACCCACTGTAATGAAAGCTATATTGAAGGGGTTTTTTCCAGGCAAAATGGAAGGAGATAAAGCGATAGTACCTGCGGATTTTCTAATCAATCCGGATGGAACCATCCATACAGCTTATTATGGGAAGAATATTGGAGATCATCTTTTAATGAATAATATTAGCTCGTTTATAAAGGAATGAACAATGAATGCAATTGGTAAAATAATCATAATTACTTTAGTCTTTTTGTCCGTATCCTGTTCTGGAAATAATCAACTCGCTTCAGCCTCGTTCAGTGTAGATGGAATGGATATCCGTGGCGGAATTCTATGAATGGGGTGACCCACCAGTATCGGTAAGGCCCTGGATGGGCTGAAGGGAATTAAGAAACACTCATTTGACGAGGTAACGCGAATATTCACTGTGGATTATTATCCAGCTAAACTATCTCGAAATAAAATTATTAAATCAGTGGAATCTGCCGGAAACTTCAGTGTTATTAATTGGAAAGAAAACAAAGGGGGTTAATTGATGGTTGATATTGTTATTATTGGGGGTGGTATTGGAGGATCAGCTGCAGCACTCCGCGCTGCCCAAAATGGGATGACTGCTTATTGGCTGTTGGGATCTAAAAAAACACGCAGGCAGAGCAGATCCCAATGGGTTGTGAATCTGGATAATATTGTAGGTTTCCATGAAGATATCATTAAAAATCAAGCCATTAAAACACTGAAAAAGCACAAACAGGATGAGGCTGTTTCTTTACTTCAAAAAGAACATTATCACATCAACAACCGGATGCTGATCCAAAATACCATTCAGCGGATTACAAAAGGGTTTCCTAATGTCGAAATAATTGATTCCAAAGTGGAGTCATTGAAAAAAAATGAAAATGGTTTTGAAATTGCATTCAATGATGAAACGGTTTTTGCAAGAGCAGTAGTATTATCAACCGGAGTCATGGATAAACAACCCCTTATCCAAATGAAAAATAAAAAGGGTGAGTGGGAAGAAACACCTAAATGGATTTATCCCTTTGCCAATCGTGAACAGGCCCTTTACTGCATTCGCTGTGAGGGACATTTAACCCAAGAGGATCCGGTGGCTGTTATTGGTCACTTCAATATTGCAGCTGAATTGGCTATGATGCTCCATGAACGGTATCAAAACAAGGTCTATATTTTGACCAATGGCGCTGTGCCGGACATTTCTGATGAACGATATAATATACTAAAACATTATGGAGTAGAGACTATTATTGAACCTATCACTGAGTTATTGAGCGAAGGTGTAAAGCAGTTGCATGGCTTTGTTTTTCAACAACATGATTCAATCCAAGTAAGGTTCGCATTAGTCTCTTTGGGATTGCATCGAGTTTATAATGATTTAGCGAGACAGCTAAATGCCCGCCTCATGGATGAAGACCAGCCGGAAGAAAAGCGGCACGTATGGATCAATCATAAAGGAGAAACATCCATTCGGGGATTATTCGCTGTCGGAGATATGGTAAAGCGGGAAGATGAACCGGTCATGAAGCAGGTTTATACAGCCCAGGAATACGCAGTTCGGGCGGTGGACACAATAGATTCCCGGAGGCGAAAGATTATGAGGAATAATATTTTGAAAAATGAT
>JADFRD010000034.1 GCA_022561485.1 Fidelibacterota bacterium
GCATCAAAAGTGACCTTTCAGCCCTTATCAAAGCATCATCAATGGAAAGCTTTTTATCAGCGGATAATTTCGATATATCTTTACCAACCTGATTAAGTTTTTCTCTTAATTCTTTTTCTGTTGGTTTTGATTTACTCATATCTGACTCTTGCGTTTGCCTGATATTATCAGGTGTAAAGAGTCAGATTGGGTCGTTATTAAATAATTACTTAAACCAAGGTAAATTTGGATAATTATCTTTTACATTACTTAGTTCTTTGATTGAATCAATAAAAAACTGTTTTATGAAATTAATATGGTCTTCTTCCGAAACAATCTCTCTCATATTTTTCGAATGCCTAATACTACTCCAAACTTTTGGATCATTTATTTTATATCCTTCCCACTTATCTGAATTCATATTTATTATTTCTTTGAACACAGAAATAACTTGAGCTCTGGCTTCTGATGAGGGAGAAATTTCAAGAATTAATTCAACCTTTGGGTAATTATTGATATCACCCGTATCAAACCAATACCCATATCCACACCACATTCCATTTTCTTGATCTGACTTATAAATATACCGATTATTGTATTTTAGCTGAGTAAGGCATACTTGATCTTTTGAAATTGATCCACAAACTTCTTTAAATTTTTCTTGCACTACGCCTTGCATTGTTTCATCCAACATTTTTCTTACTCTTGGGAAATTTGTAAGCGTTAAAATATCTATCGATGTGAATTGATTTGATAAATTCATATTATTTTCCTCCATGAATTTAATAACTTCTTTTATTAATATTTCATTCTCATACTTTTTAAAAAATCTGTATACTTCATACCATCTAAGTTGGACAAAAGAAACCTTCCTTTTGCAATCTTTCATAACAGTAATTTTATTTTTTGGTTCATAATCACGAGTAATGAAAACTAAAGTTCTTTTATAAATATCCGATAAATCATCCAATTGCTCAGCATATCTTTTTAATTGGTTTTCGCCTTCATTCGAACCAATCTTGCTTTCAATGAATATTATTTCTTTTCGATCGTCGTTAGTTAATTCCAGATATATATCAGGTCGACTTTCACAATTATGATCTCTTATTTCTCTGAATGTAACCTGAGTTTGCAATACGTAACTATCAGGGATGATTTCAGTGAGATTAAATGACTTAACAAAATCAAATAAAATAGTCTGGTACTCATTCATGAGGTGGACGAAGATTTCAGTAAAATAATCTTCCGTTGGAATTCGGTCACCAGACGCAGCCGTGTGTAATAGTTTATTGAAAAGTGAATTCATTGACGCATCAATTTACTAAGTATCTCAACCATCGCCATCGTATCCTGCCCACAATATTCCTTTAGCTCGTAAATCAATTTCATTGTTCATTTCATTATTGTTGTGATATTATTCATGAAAACAACACGTCCAATTTCTCTCGTTCCGCGCAGGAATTAAGTTGTTTATCAAAACAGACAAATTTCAGGTCAAGGGTTCCCTCGCTTTTCAGAATTAGTGATGAGGCAAGATGTATTGCATCAAACCCACGCAACGGGTATTTGTCCAACAGTTTAATAATTATATCATTTAATTCATCTGATACGGAAACCTTAATGAATCGTGAATATTCCTTTGTCAGTTTATTTATAATCTTATCGAAATCTCTTGAAGACAAATGCTTTTCCCGAAATTTTCTTCTGAAAGCCGCAGCGCACTCAGCAAATGCAACGACAGAAGTTCCTATAATATGGGCATCTTCACACAAACTAATCACTGTATCCGAATGGGGTTCCTGAACAAATAGTTTAACCAATGCTGATGTATCAAGATATACTATCATCGCCGGTCAGACAATATTATTTCAGAAACCGGTTTACCTCCCAATTTCAGTAAATCTTTACTATGAATGGATATATTCTGATGCTTAACCAAATTATCAGGTAAAATAATCAAATTTTGTTCCGCTAATCGTTGCAATGATTGCAATAACTGATCTCTTTCATTATCAGGTTCAGCCGGTACCACTTTTGCTATCTCCCGATTACGATGAGTAACAACAACTGTCTCACCATTTCTTACATATTGTAAATATTCACTTAAATGATCTTTAAAATTTCGGATTCCTGTTTTACGCATGATAATATCCTTTATTATGACTACATAATTTACGATAATGTGGCTACAAACAATATCTCTTTTATTTTCTGCATAATCTTTTATGTATCATTATCATCGCCAATGTATCCTGCCCACAATATTCCTTTAGCTCTTAAATCAATTTACTTTTTTCACCACCGTCCGGTAATTGAATCATTTCATTCCAGGTTACTTGTGCTTCGATACCATCACTAACGTCCAGGTTCTCATAACTCATGGATGGCACCATCACCGGCAGAACTTTTTTGAGACTATTTGATCCCTTGAATCGATAATCCGTATAGTATTTCCTAAAAATGACAAGTTGATCCCACAGTCGCCCAATGATTGACTTTAGTTGTTCTGAATACTCCGGACACCATTGAGCAAGTTTATTCATAACACCTTTTTCAAATCCAGCATTATAAGCAATAACAGACCCTTTATCTCCAATTGCTGCCACTAGTGACTCAATAAGTGATTTCCTGGGGTCACTTTCCGTTTCTTGCAAATATTCTTTATGTTCGAGATTTCCTTTCTGATCCAAAATATGACAACTATATTGAAATGGAAACTGTTCATAGGGGTGCAACCCATCAAACCGGGGAATCGCTGGCCCATCGGTTTCAAAATCCAAAAAATGAAGCGGATATTCAAGCTTATCTAATTCTCCCTTTATGCCGTTCCGATCAACAATCGGTTTCTTTCCCTCCAAACTTTTTATATACTTCTGTTGATTCTCATTGAGAGGAAATTCTGCAGATAGATCATTAATGGTAATTTTGTTCCTCTCAATCAATCGTTCTTTTACCGACCAACGTAACCTTGGAATAGTGAAAATGGAATGTTCCGGTACGTCTTTCCAGCAATAATCAGAGAATTGACAATCATAGGGATTACTGCAGTGTTCTCCTATTGAAACATTTGGTTCGGACTTATCTAACATAGATTTGTATTCTGATAGTTTTTTGGGAATAGCTGGCAATACAGCATTAACCGGTTCAGTAATATCATCCGTTCTGAATAAATTGGAGAGATCCGGGTAAACACAATCCCGATTGATATGTTTCAGAAATACTCGCTTTACTTCTAACCCACTTCCCCGGAGAACCCACGTTTGAACAGCAACATCATGAATATTGACTTCTTTGACACCGGTTGATGATTTCACCTCAATCATATTCCAGCTGCCAAGATCATTCCGTAGAATAATATCGGGCCTTACAAGAACATTCTCAAAAATGAAACAGCCTTCGAATATGACATCAACAGAATTATCCAAGGCTTCTTCTGTTTGTTTTACAGCCTCGGGGATATTCAAGTAATCTGCTTCTATGAGGACTCCATCTGGAAATTCCTCCGTAGCCAATTCTCCAACCTTTGTTCCTTGATCAAAGATTCGCTGTTCTCCCGGAGGTGGCGGAGGCGCTAATTCCGGTTTATGAATTTCCAGCCAAAGTCGCTTATGGCATTGAAGTCCGGAGAGGTATTTGGATTTAGAGAGACGGTTAATTTTCATTTATACTCCAATTATCGTAGGATATTGGATCCCCCCAATCTTGCCCAAGCCATTTGAATAATCTCCAAATCATATCTTTCCCTTTTTTCCAATCACCGGGATGGGTGATGAGTAGAAAATACCAGTTTTCATTATTTGGAATACTCTTTGCCATGATTTTCATCTTATCCATGTAATAATTAAATCCCTCATCATCGCTCTCTTTTTCTTTTAATGGACCCACCATCATTTTAAATGGAGCATTTCCTGAAAACAATTTGGAGAAATCATAAGCGATCTCTCTTGTGTTTTGTGCAAATTCTGATTCAATTTGCCAGATAGATTTTGAAACATACCTTATAGGTGTCTTGGAATGAGTAGTTGAAAACTCATTGCATCTTGCAATGGTAATATCATAAAGGAATTCTTTCGAATTTTCATCTCGACAAAACGCTTCTATATCATTATTATAGTACTTTTCTAATTCTATAGCAAAGTTCTTGACCCAGTTTTGACTCAAAGAATAATGGTCTTTACCGAGGAGTCCGACCGAATAAACATTTTTTAAGGTATTATGTAAAGCATTGTTGATTATCTCCTTCATATTATCTTTTGAAATAGTATAATTTTCTTTTTGTGATTTATTTAACATTTCATCTCCTTTATAAAATCATTAATACAATTTCTTGCTTTCTTCAATATTCCCCTTGATCTCTGCCATCAACTTCACGGGTTCCAGCGCTTTCACATACTTCCGCAAGCCAAGAATCCATGAGACTAATTCCAGTGTAATCCCTATTTTCATTTTCACTTTGCTAAATATTTGACTACAATTGGAAAGGCGATAGTTTTTCATCTGATTATTCACTCAACCTTATTGCTGCAAAACATCTATTCACAAAAAACAAAGAATCTTTGCGGAAGTTTGAAACTTCCGCAAAGTTTAATAGGAATACAAAATACATCAATATCGTAATAATATCCTTTCAAAGTCTTACCGGATTTCTTCAACCAATTCCATCAGATAAAGCATTTTCACAAACATACGCCAGCCGAGTAGATCCTCATGAACAGCATCATTCTGGCCAATTTTAAATATTAGCTGATGGGGATTTCTTTGTTTTGACATGATTTATCTCCAATATCCACTCTAAAGTTATAGGGGAAATAAGTCAGATCGTGTCGTTATGCAAATATTTTATTCATGCACCTTTAAATACTGTCTAATAAAATACCCAATAAAACCATCTTCATCCCGATTTAACGCTGTGTAATAAGCATTCCTATTCTGATACTTTATGATCAAAATGGGATAAGCAGAAAACCATAATATTTGATTCATCAGCAGTCTGCCTATTCTGCCATTTCCATCACCAAAGGGATGGATTTTTTCAAATCTATAGTGGACAATTGCCGCCAATTCCACCGGATTAATATCATCTTTATTTTTTCGAATAAATGTCACTAATTGATTCATTAATTTATTCACTTCTTCGTGTTGGGGTGCAATGTGTGAACCAACCCGAACATTATAATTTCTATACTTACCTGCAATTTCAGGTTTCGTTTGATTAAATACCTTTCGGTGCCATTCCAATAATAAATCATTTACTATGGGTTGGCCCTTTTCCAGCATTTCAAGAAAAACAGCATAATGGGCTTCAGCCTCTTTTATATCCGTTAATGGTTTGCCGGGAGATATTTTATCTAAAATGATTCCCCGAACTTCTGCTTCTGATATTGTGGACCCTTCAATCGCATTCGTATGATAGGTGAAGGTTATCGCCAATTCCTCTTTTTGTTTCTCCTTAATACTTTCCGGGAGTTTACCCCAATCTTTTTCAAATTTCTTTTTAATTGCTTCAAGACGATTGTACAAATCAGGTTGGATTTCTCTTTTATAATCCCTTTTTATTTTATCAATGTCTTTTGGAAGTGTTTTACCAAGATATTTTTCCCTCGTGATAACTTTCCCCTTCGCTCTGAATGAGTGCTGAAGGTAATAATATTCACGATTTCCTTTTTTTCTTATCAATATTCTCATGCTGATAGTACCATTACTTATTAAATGAAATAGCCATATTACACATCAATGTAATGGTATATTATCTTTGGAACAAGGGATAACTATTAATCTGGTGATAGCCAATCGCAATAAATTGATGTCTTTGCGAGTATTGAGGAACGAGCGACGAAGCAATCTCCTTCATTCATCATTTCCAAGGAGATCACTTCGTCGCTTCGCTTCTCGTGATAACAAGTAGTGTGTGCTTTTTTTGTACCCGTAACTGAGGTATTACTTTAATCTATATATAATTGTTTGATTTCTTCTACACTTCGTTTTATTTCATCCACCAATTCCTGTGGCTTCAATACTTTAACATATTTATGCCAGCTAAGTATCCATGAGATCAACTCAGGTGTTATCTTTACTTTCATTTTCACTTTGTTAAATATTTGACTACAATAATTTACTCTGAAAATTAAGGCGTATTAAGTCAGATCGTGTCGTTATGGAATTGTTTTTTCAAATTACAATTCACAAACTATTTACAAAAGGGCTGAATAAAAAGAAGTCAATAATTATTCTTCCAGTAACATTTGAACTCTTTGTTTTAGTTCGGGAATAAATGTTTGAACAGTCTCCCAAACCAGTCGATAATCGACACCAAAATATGCATGTATTAATTTATCTCTCATGCCGGCTATTTCTTTCCAAGGAATATCGGATGCCTGGTGTTTTATTTCATCCGGGATATTTTTAGATGCTTCCCCAATTATCTCTATTTTCCGGATGACAGCACTTGTCGTTTTTTCATCTGAAATAAATTGGTTATAATCTAACCCGTCAACAAATTCTTGAATAAACTGACACGAATCAAGAATGTCTATCAGGTATAATGACGAATTGCGTTTCATAATGCTATCAGATCATTCAAGATAGTGGGTTTAATCTCTTGTCTTACAGCATTTTCAGATAGAACATCCACTTTACAATTCAACTTTGTTTCCAAATACTGGCTCATACCGACCAAATCTATTAATGTGGCATTGTCATAAAATTTAACAAGAATATCCAAGTCACTTTTATCAGTCGCTTCATCTCTGGCGTAAGAACCAAATATTCCTATTATATCACCGTGAAAACGATGTGTAATATCGGGCTTCAAAGATTGAATTTCTGCAATAATTGTTCTTTTATTATGTTTCATACGGGAATTTACACAAATTACAAATTCATTTAAGTTGTTTTATACATTTCCTTCATTTCGATCAGGTTGCTTTTTATCTCCTCTACCAATACTTTCGGTTCCAATACTTTTACATACATCCGCCAACCCAGTATCCATGAGATCAACTCCGGTGTTATCCCCACTTTCATTGTAAGGATCAGGTTTCCTTTCTTATCAAACTCAACGGTTTGAGATGAATGCCACGTTCGCCCCTCGATGTGGTGACGGATGTCCTTATTGAATTGCAGTTTTACTACGACCTGCTCCCCCGGGAATAGACCAAACTTTCCTTTCCAATATTCGCTTTCTTTGAAGGGGTGATCCTTTGGAAATGATTCGTCCAGTAATACTAATTTTCTGATACGTTGAATTGCCAGCATAATAAAACTTTTGTAATACCGCACATAAACAATCACATACAATCCCCCGTTATAATGCACCATTTTTTCCGGTTCTATATGAAAAGATTTTTCCTTCTGTTCATAAGGGTTATAATAGGTCACTTTGCATTTGGTTCTGTGAACAATAGCATAGATCAAATTATTTATGGTTTCACCGTGGGGTGAATAATCGAATATTCCAGCAGAGTAGTTCTCAAACAAATTTTCCGCACCAGCCGACTCTGTCTCCAAAAACACATCTTCAGGTACAATTTGTTCAATCTTTTTCATGAGTGACTTAATCTCTTTTTCAAATGGTGTTTTTTCAAACACTTTGAGGTTGGCCTTCAATATGTGCGCCGCAAGGTATTCATTGGTTTCCAGCGGCAAAGGAACAAATGACCGGAACCGGCTCATTAAAGACCACGCGTTTTCATTTGCCATTGTTTTTTCTGTGATTAACGGTATACCCGCTTCTGATAGAGCAAGCAAATCCCTCTGTAGGGTTCGGAGCGAAACAGCATTATCAAAGCGGCGGCGCAGTTCTTTTGTTGTTATTTTTCTACCACTGCTTAAAATCTGTAGGATTCGAATTAGTCGTTGAATCTGTGAATGTTCGCTCATATTCGGTTATAAATTATAATGCAAAAAGGACAGATTATGTCGTTTTTATTACGCAGTATTCTTTTTAAATAATATACCGCCACCTTGAAAATGACGAAAAATTCAGTTCAAGACAATTGCCCCAGGATTTTCCGGATCTTACTTTTAGGTCCTTTAACCGTCATGCGGACACCTTCATCCGTGTAGTCTTTTTCCAGAACTTCCAAATCAACCTGAATCTCTGAAATGATTTTACCTTCAGTGTATGGTATATTCAACTCTACCGTTTGAAATCCTTCATCCATTATATTTTGGATTCCCTTTAGCAATTCATCCAAACGAAGTTTATTGAGAGCTGAAACCAAAATAGCTTTATTAAAGTATTTTTTCAGCCTCGAAAATATTTGTTCATCTTCTACCAGATCAATTTTGTTTAATACAATCAATTGACGCTTTTCCCCTGCATCGATCTCCTTTAACACTTCATTGATGGTTTTATAATGATCAACCACTTGCGATGATGACGCATCCAATACAATCAACAATAAATCGGCTTCTACCACTTCCTTGAGAGTACTTCGAAAGCTGGCGACAAGATTATGGGGTAACTTGCGAACAAACCCTACTGTATCACTCAATAGGATCTGATGCGATTCGTTAATATCAACTTGACGTATTGTTGTGTCCAGCGTTGCGAATAACTGATCTTCGATATAAACATCTGCACCGGAAAGAGAGTTCATCAACGTAGATTTTCCTGCATTGGTGTAACCCACCAGTGCAACCCTGAAAAAATTTTGTCTGCCTTTACTCTGTGTTTCGCGTTCATTTTCAATTTTTTTAAGCTCTTTTTTCAACTTGGAAATACGCGTACGGATCAGTCGACGATCGATCTCAATTTGTGTTTCACCCATACCGGCTCTGGTACCAATACCACCCATCTGCCGTTCCAAGTGCGTCCACTGTTTCGTTAGCCTGGGAAGTAAATATTCCAAATGAGCCAATTCAACTTGTGTTTTCGCTTCCCTGGATCTGGCATGCTGCCTAAAAATATCCAGGATCAAGCCGCTACGATCAATGATCTTAGTATCTTCTGCAAGATTCATGAAATTTTTCACTTGTGCCGGAGAAAGATCATCATCAAAAATGATAAGTTGTGCATTCAATTCCTTGGCCTGCCCCACTATCTGTTCTGCTTTACCTTTTCCCACCAGGAATTGTGGATTTAATCGATTCAGTTTTTGAGTAACCCTGCCAATAATATTCGCACCGGCAGTATTAGCCAGCAACTCCAGTTCGTCTAAATGTTCGTATGCTGTTGCTTCGTCGATATCACCATGAATCACACCGACTAATAACGCATTTTCCTGATGGTCTATTTCAAGTCTTTCCATCAAATTTCAGAACGTTTAACTTTCAATGCGTTAAGATTAGGCCTGCCAATTAACGTGTCCAGAAGCATTAAGATAATGGCCAGTATTAAAAAATTTCTCCATAGCGCTTTTCCGTATCGGAGCGAGTATAAAACATCTGACACTTTTTCTCCCGGTCCAAAATATAGAATTTGTTCAGAACCCATAATATCAACCAGTGTCTGCCCATGAATTCGATTAATGGGGCGTTCGTTAGGATCTAACATTGTTGAAAAGGCTATATACAATTCATTATTTGCGTACACTTCATACGAACCCAATTCATTGGTTTGCTCAATAACGACCACTTCTTGATTATAATCAGGTATCAGCAAACGATTATAACCAGAGGGTGAATACACTTCCCACTTGGCATTTATTAATTCTTTTGGAAGTGAAATTTCTTTTTTATCACCTGCGTAAACTGGCAATGTATTGCTTTCATCTGTTGCTAATAAAATCAGCATTCGATGTAACATGGGAACAAAAATCCCGCGGAGAGCTAAATCATTCCATTCAATTCCAATTGGGGATGTCAAGTAAAAAACATGTCCGCCAATGAGCCGGTACTCCAATAAATATGGATCACCATTATTTAACGAAAGGATAATATTTTGATTCAACCGGGGTCTTACTCTTGAATAAGAATATACTTCCGGCATTTCATCTGCCATTCTGCGAACCATAAGATCAGCAAAAAGAGCATGTTGATTATGGGTCCTTTTTACTGAATAAAACGATTCTCCTTCCGTTGTAAATGTTTGGACATATGCGGGTAGTTTAAGAGCAGATTCTACCGATGCATCCAAAGAATAGTTTTCAATATCTGCAATCCAAATAATCCCTCCACCCCGCGCTGCAAATCTCTGTATTTC
Organism: Fidelibacterota bacterium; assembly: GCA_022561485.1. Lineage (GTDB taxonomy): Bacteria > Fidelibacterota > Marinisomatia > Marinisomatales > TCS55 > JADFRD01. Next base: position 10,124 of record JADFRD010000034.1, read on the forward strand.
ATCTACTGCATTGTCAGAAATATATTTCGGGCGGTGTAAAATGAGCACATCTGTATCATCCAGAAACAGTTTATCAATTTTAGACATGAACTTTCGGTGGATATTGACATACCCCTGGTTACCATCGATAGATTGTAATGCTTGTTCAAGTAAAAAAATATCCTCAAACGATCTCCCCACCACCGTGCAAGAAATCTGTTTCGGAATGGACATTTCAAATGTTTGTCGATTATCAAAAGCAAAATCATCTTCCGGAATGGTCATCATTCCTCGGATGATACCACTTGCTCCCGGATAAACCTGGAATAGAAATTCTTTTGCCTTCCCTGGTCTGAAAGAAGTGACCACTTGTCCAACTCTTTCATCATTTAAAAATAATTCGATAGGAATATTTCGTTTTTCAATTTCACCTTCATTGGTCACCAGTGTATTGAGTTTCATCAAGTGGTCTTGAAGCTTTACCTGGCTCACGGGCAGTACTTCATAAATACCTATATTATCTTTTACCGTTTCCTGTCCAATTAAGTAAAGCTTCCAATCTTTCAATTCCTGATGAACCAAATTGACCATAGTGGAATCGGGTATAGACTGAAAATCACTGAAGATAAAACACTCTTTATTGATTTCACTTTGTTCCACCGATGCTAATATGGATTTCATTTTATCCCAAAGATGATCAGCTGTTACTGTTTGGGAAATGGAATTAATAGCATTGCTTATACTTTGGATTCTATCCTGATGACCTTTGAATATCTGCTTCAGCGGGTTGGTTTGATAAATTTCTACAATGGTTTTTTCATCCAATTTCCTTATGACTGATTTTGCCTGGAATTTTGCATTCTCCAATAGGGAGACATCGTCCCCGACTAAAGACATGCTTGCAGAATTATCGATCACTATGACTGCCCTTGAATCCACTTCGCCCATCCAAGTGGACATAATTCCTTTCGTGGAAGGTCGGGCAAGCATTAAAACCAATGATATAATAATCAATGTGCGAATTAGGATCAAGAGCCATTGCTTTATTTTCAGTTTCCGAATGGATTCGTGTTTCATTTCCTTCAGGAAAAGAATTGAGCTGAATTCCATTTCTTTTGTTTGGCGCAAACTGATTAAATGGATGATCAGTGGGATGGCTGCTGCAGCTAATCCCCATAGAAGAGATGGTGATAAAAACGTCATACGATAAAGGAACTCACAAGAACCATTGCGGTTCCTGAAGTAACCGGTATTAATACATTGTCATCAATTTTTAGAGGAAGCGCTTCAAATATTGTAGCTACGATGGCACCGCTTAACCCTACGCTTAAAGGTATTAAATCAAGAATCAATAATGCAATCACGCACGCTGCAAAACATCCTAATGTTCCTTCAAGAGATTTTGAGCCTATTATCGTTTTACCAAAAGCCTGCCCTATGATAGATGCTGCCGAATCCCCTACTGACATAAACACCAAGCTCAAAACTGCGATTTCTTTTGGGAAAAAATATATTATCGGAACAGAAATAATAACCACCCAAGTTGCACCGGTCAATTTTCCGTCCAGTTCATGTTTGCGCATCATGGGATTGAATAATTTACTAAAAATACTTTTTACAATTTGGACTCTCATTCTGGCATATTCAACCAGGATAAACACTATGGATAAAATACTCATAATGATGGTCATTTCAACTCGATCAGTTACGATAACCATATAACTAAAAGGGATTATGAGATTAACAAGATGAATTAATTTGCGTGATAATTCTGCAGAACTGACCAATTAATCCTCGATAGTTAATTGGTTGAAAATATCCTGTAAATCCAATACACTGACGACGAGATTTATTTTCATTGGTTTATCCAGTACTGTTCCTTCTGATATTGATTGATCCAATACGGTATAAGGAACTAAATCCTGGTCTTCATGATAAGAAATTTTGCCAACTTTCAACCGTGCCTTTGCTATATGTTCTTTTGCTTGTGTCATGCTCAATCCAACCACATTCGGCACCTGATAAAAATCAGGCGGCAATCCTTGGCTGACTGTAATTTGAATTCCCAAGCCACGTTTAATTGAATTATTCGCTTTTGGGTACTGCCAGGCAATCGTTCCTTTGGGGTATTCTGGATTGTATTCTGTATAAATCGTATCGATTAATAAACCTGCCTGATGGAGGATTAATTCAGCGCTGCGAAGCGACTGGCCAATCAAATTGGGTATTTGAATTAATTTTTCAGATGCGGAAACCTTTAACCTGACTGTACGTCCTGGTTTCACTTTCATATAGGGTTTAGGATATTGATCGATGACATATCCGGGAGGAAATTTATTTGTATACATGGTATCACTGACTTCAGCTTGAAAGTCTTCCGCTTCAATCATCGCAATGGCTTTATCTAGTTGTTTACCTTGCACATCAATTAAATATTGGCCTCTATCATGACGCGTGTATAAAGGCATAATTAAATAATCGAAGACTAGAATTGTCAAAGCTGATAGAACAACTAAACCAATGATGTATCTGACAAATTTATTATTCATTTACCAATTTAACTGCAAACATACCGTCCGTCTTACTGTTTGGTGGAAAAGGAGCAAAAGCACCTTTTTCATCAAACCAACTTTCAGAATGATTATTTGTTTCCTTATGTATTTGAAAATGATCGTTTAATTTAAGAAAAGCATCCACCACACCCCAATTTTCTTCAGGTTCAAGTGTACAAGTAGAATAAACAATTCTTCCTTTTGGTTTAATAAACTTGCTCATATGGTTTAGAATGTCTGATTGAAGCTTTACAAATGTTGTAATCTCTTCCTGTGACCTTCTCCAGCGAATATCCGGTTTTTTACCGATTACACCAGTGCCTGAACATGGTACATCTATTAATATTCCATCAGCAAGTGGAAAATCATCCTCCTTAGCATTTTTAATGTTTACGATCACATTATTCCATTTTGATGAAAATACACTCATTCTTTTGTCATCCAAATCAGAAGCATAAAGATCGCCATTTCCTTGCATTAATTCTGCAATATAATGTGTTTTTGTTCCGGGGGCTGCACATACATCAAGGATGGTTTCACCCGGTTTTGGATTTAACATTTCGACGACTCTTCCGGCAGCTCTGTCTTGGACGATTAATTTTCCTGATTTCAGTAAAGGCTGCAAACCGGATAAATTTTTCACGACTGAATAATAACATTCCGAATCCGGCCATTTTTCGATAACTACATTTTCTGTTTTACAAAATGAATAAAATTCATCTTCGCTTAATTCAGATTCTTTTCGTTGGATAGAAAATGATGGTACGTGGTTGAAATATTCTGCTAAGGCAAAAGTCGTCTTCTCACCAAATTGACAGATCCATTTATCCCATAACCATTTCGGTAAAGAATGCCAATGATAATCGCTGCAATCACTCAACTTTACATTTACATCAATGCCAATAGCTTTGCGAAGTAGTGCATTGACCAATTTACTTTGTGGTTGACCAATAGTTTTTTTACATAAATCTACATATGTATTTACTGAGGCATACGCGGGAATTTTATCATCCATGACAATTTCATAAAAACCGGCACGCAAGATATTCATCAACCTGGGATCTATTTTTTTATTGGGTTTTTTCAACAAACTTTTGATCCAATAATCTAATCGTCCTCTCCAGCGAATAACATCATTCACATGTGCGGTTATCCTCTGACGGTTTTGCCCTTTAATGGAATGATTTATACAATAATGATCCCGAATGGACTTTAATCGTTTTTTAGTTATATCGAATTCTGTAAGAATCGAGATTGAATGGCGCCGAACATCATCCATGTTATTCCAGCTTAGTTCCAATTTCTAAAGAATATCCACGCAAAAAATCTGATACCAACATACGTTTTTTCCCCTCCAATTGAACTTCTGTCACAACCAACTGACCGGAAAGAGTTTGTATTTGGATATTATCAGACTGTATTGCTGATACAACACCCGGTTCATAATCAGAATTACTTTCTATAACCTGAGTTTTGTATAATTTGATTCGCTTTCCGTTCAAGGTTGATTGGACACCAGGGAATGGAGATAATCCGCGCACGAGATTGTGTAATTCAGATGCCGGTTTTTGCCAATTAATGATTGTAAAACTTGAAGTGATTTTTGGTGCCTTAGATGCACCATCTTTATTTTGAGGAAGCGGTTTTATCTCTTCATATTCTAACTGGTCTAAAGTCTTTACAAGCAAATCGGCTCCTACGTGACTCATCTTTTCAGCCAAAGAACCATAATCATCACACTCTTCAATATTGACTGTTTGTTGTAGTAATATATTTCCTGTGTCAATTTTAGGTTCAATAATGAATGTCGTTAATCCTGTGTCCGTTTCGCCGTTTATCAACGCCCATTGAATCGGCGCTGCGCCCCTGTATTTTGGCAAAAGTGATCCGTGGAGATTGATAGCTCCCAGCTTTGGAATGTTGATGATTCGTTTAGGTAAAATACGGTACGCAACCACAACATATATATCTGCCTCCAGACGTTGTAAGGACTCAAACGATTCTTCAGAATTAAGATCATTTATTTCAACGACAGATAATTGAGCATCTTTTGCAGCTATAAATACCGGTGTTTCCTTCAACGACCTTCTTCTTCCGGCATGCTTAGGAGGATTGGTAGCAACGGCGATTATCTCGTGCTGGCTGGGAATAAGCTTTTTCAAGCTTTTGACGGCAAATTCAGGATTACCCATGAAAACAATTTTCATTGATCAATACCTAAAAAAACAAACCTTTCAGTTAAACTCGAAAGGTTCAATAATTGAAAAATAATTTTGGTGATAATTAAAGAACGAACGATATTTTACGATCTTTATTTTTTCGATTGATGCCAGATTCTTTAGTAATTTCTTTCAATTGCTTTTTCACTTGCATCCGCACTATGGGACTCACACGATCAATAATAAAAATACCATTTAAATGATCATTTTCATGTTGAATAGCCCTAGCAAGGAGACCGGAGAATTCTTCTTCCTTTTTTTCTCCTCCCATCGTCTTGTACTTGAATTTTATGAATTCAGGACGTTTCACTTCTAAACGAACTTCAGGAATAGACAAACACCCTTCTTCAATAATGGATTCTCCCCAGCTGTCTGTAATTTTACCGTTCACAAACACATGGGTTTCTTCTGCTTCATCCATATGGGACACATCTATGATCATCAATTTCAAATTTAACCCAACTTGGTTCGCTGCCAGCCCAACGCCTTCTTCTTCGTACATGGTGTCGAACATATTATTAACCAATTCCGGTAATGAATCAAAATCGGTGACTTCAGCACATTTTTTACGTAGAATAGGATTCCCGTATTTTACAACATCCATTACTGCCATTATGCTTGGGCATCCAACTGTGTGTCTTCTTCTGTAACATTCCCGGCCAATCCAGCTACTGCTGATTTGTTTACAGTAATATTCATATTTTTATCGATTTTAAGTATGACAACCTTGCCATTGTTTTTAAAACCGGCAATATTGCCATGAATTCCGCCGATAGTGATAATTCGATCCCCTTTTTTCAAATTTTCTATCATTTGTTTTTTATCTTTCTGACGCTTGGATTGTGGGCGAATCATTAAAAAATATATCACAACCATAATCAGAATAAACGGCAAAAATGCAGTGATGCCGCCGCCTTGCTGTCCTTCGGGTGATGTTAATGCGTAAAGTAAATCCAATTTAAACTCCTATATATTGATTTGAAATTACCGAGGAAATACAACCTGTTCAAAACCGATTTATAAGGGAAAAGAAATTTGAATAATGGATCCTTTAGTCTGTGTGGATTTAATAACTTCAATTTTGCCTGAATGGATTTCTTCCACAATTCGTTTCACTAATGAGAGCCCTAACCCCCACCCCTTTTCTTTACTGCTGAAACCGGGGCGAAATATATTTTTCCAATCTTTGCGCGCGATCCCTTTTCCATTGTCGATAATGTGTAAAAGGAATTGATTATTCTCTGATTTTCCAATGATTTCAATCTTCCCATTTTCTTGGTCGACGGCATCGATGGCATTTTTCAACACATTTTCTAATGCCCAGGATATTAGAATATCATTTCCCGGAATAATCACATCATCTTTTATGTGGTTATTAATGCTCACGTTTTTTCCCATGGAAGGCAATCTTCGTTCTAAATAGGTCGTAACCTGATCAACAGTATTTTTAATGTTTACGGCTTCCAGTTTTGTGTCCGTTCCCATTTTGCTGAAACGATCCACGATTTGTTCTAATCGCTTTGTATCAACAGACATTTCCTCCAATGCCAGGTCTATTTTTTCCGGATTGGATTTCATCAAGTCAATCCAACCAAGCAAAGCCGAAACAGGAGTCCCTAACTGATGGGCTGTTTCCCGGGCCATGCCTACCCAGATATGTCGTTTTTCACTGTTGCGGATGATCGTAAATCCTCCAAATCCCAATAAAATAAAAATAGCCACCGCGCCAATTTCAAGGTATGGTAACCATTGCAATTGTTTAATCAATGAAGAGTCACCAAAATGCAAATAACCGATATTGATTATTTTACCAGAAAGAGGATGAACAAATTCCAACGGAATTGGTCTGTTCGATTTATCCATTACTTGTTTATATCTTATTAAATCATCAGGAGTAATGCCTTCTGATAAGTTTTTTGAATATATTGGGTTTTGTTCACTATCTGAATAAATGATGGGAAATCGAACTTTTTTGATTATTTCATCAAAAACAAAATTCAAATTCGTATCAGTTATATCTTTAACAGTTGCTGCAATAATTTCAGCATAGAGTTGAACGATTTCCCTGTTATCATCCCGCAGTTTGGTTACGATAGACTGGGAATATATCAGCAGGGAAGCAATCAACGTCACGCCCAAGATGAACAACCCTGATTTTATATTGACAGAATAGCGGTAGACATTCATTTTGTTTTTCGGAGGAAACTTGAGATTTTACTACGATAACTGAATCCAAGTAAAATCAGCATTAACACGAATGATACCCTCGAAATGTAACGGAAAATTTTCCATTTGGAATTATCATACCAGAAACGGACAGTATGATTTCCTTCCGGTACAGCAACTCCTCGTAAAATGTGATTAGTCTGATAAACGGTTGTTTCCTGTCCGTCAATTTCTGCTCTCCAACCAGGAGAATAATAATTTTCTGATAATACAAGAAAGCTCTGTCTATTAGTATTTAATGAAATGGTAATTTCATTTTCGGAATATTGCTCAATTAATACTTCACCTGAAGCACTAGAGTCGGGTGTATCGCCATTATACCCTAATATTACAGCCTCTTTCAATGGATCAAAATCATTGCGTAATACCAGCTTTAGTGATTCTTTTTGATCAGCAGCAAGTTTTAAACGATTGACCAACCAGACACGGGGTAATGATCTTGTATTCAAGTATATATTTCTACTGCCAGCCAGCATTAATTTGAAATCCGGATGTGAAATTTGTTTACTTGAAATCAGATATTTAACATTCAGCATATTCATGATGGGTATACTATTCAAACCTCCGGCATCGAGCAAATCCTGGTATGTTCGTAGTTTCACAGGTCGATAACCTCCGATACTGGAGATACCAAAATATCCATACCAGTTCGAAGTAAACTCATCAACAGGGTAAATTCGGAATAATTCATCTTTACTTGTCAGGAATTTGGTAACATCATTAGGTTTAAACTGTCGTTCGATTACTTTGTTATTTTTGAGGTTCAGGAAGTCCTTATCTACGTACCATAAATCACCCACAGCCAAAGCAATTATTATTATAGATACATGGGTGGGTTTTAAAAATCCTTTCATTCCAATCCAGATCGCAGCCAACGCACCTCCGATAACTGCGAGTGAAAGTATTAGCCCCTGCTGAAATAATTCCACTCTTAATTCTACCAGTTGTGAAAATAAAAGTGGTTCATACTTGTTAGCTTCACCGGGTTTAATAAATGTAATAATAGATGAACCAAATAAAATTAGCACCAGAGACAAAACAATACCTCCGCCCATCACGATGAGAACTTTTTTCCTCAGTTCTGCATTTGCTTTCAATTTAGTATCATTCAGATGAGTAATTATGGCCTCCATGCCGTAGGCCGCCAACAATCCCATGGGAAGTGGTAATAAGGCGTAAATCATTGATGGTACACGAAACTTGCTGAAAAAAGGAGCCAGTTTGTACAATGGTCCATATAAAACAGGAATATATTTTCCAAACCCAACCAGCAAAATTAAAATGGTAGTTACCCATAGATAGGTTTGAAATCGATCGGGTTTTTTTAACAGTGCTCCCAGAATTGCTACTAGGATGGTTAAAATTCCAAAATAGTGGGTTGACTGCGTAAATGGCATACCGCCCCAATAGGCTGCATTTTTAATATCCCAAGTTGAATAGTTTTGTAAACCATAATGATAAGGATATAAAAATGAAATCAGTTCTTTTGGTTGGAAGGACCATTGAGTTGCATATTCCCAGGAAGTTCCGGTTTCAGTTTGACCGGTATCATCCAGGACAGATTTACTACCACGATTTGAATGCTGCTGAAATTCATATACTGAAAAATAAGGATCTAAAACAAGAACCACTGCAAGTCCAATCCCAGCGATCATCATGAAGGTGACTTTTATATCGGCTTTTACACTTAGTACTTTTGATACTCGATTACCGACAATATACCAAAGCCACCAGAATACAATAATCATCCAAGTATAATACACTATTTGCGGGTGGTTTGTCCACAATTGGAGAGCGGCAGCTATTGCGAGGAACAATATCCCGCGCCATTTCTTTTCTTTCAGACAATAATCAGCTGCTATAAAAACCCAAGGCGCGTAGCCCAGTGCCATTATTTTTGTTGAATGACCTGCATTGATCAACCCAAATAAATAGGGTGAAATTCCATAAATTAAACCACCGAACACCGCTGCCAGTTTACCAAGTTTTTTCCTTCGAGAAAGAACATAAATCCCCAGCCCTCCCAGCATAAAGAAAAACCAGTAGGTAACACCTCTATTGAAAAAGAAAATCTTTCGTACGAACCTTGTAGGATCTCCTGGAGTATAAGTATAACTCCCATAGGATGGCATACCACTGAACAAATGAGGATACCATTGGGGAAGATCATCATTTTCAGCCGTGTAATCCTTGACCCACTGTTGAATAGGTTTGATACTGACCGTATCGCTAGCCAAAGGCACCTTTCCCTGAAATACCATTTCATGCAGCAGAATGAGTACTATCACAGGAATTACTAACCAGTAGAAGTTTTTAATTATCATTTTTTCTTTAGCGCTTTACTAATTTTATCAACGATTATTTTAATACCGCTTATTTCACGCCAACCTATTGTTTTTGTTATTAACAAACTAACCACAAAAAATACTAGTAGTAGCAAAACAGTCAAAAAATTTGATTGTATTCCCAATCGTAATAATCCGTTATAACTGAATATAGTAACAAAAGTGATAGTCGCAAGTTTTATCAATCTTACCCATTTCCAGTCAATTTTCATTATCCTTTGAGCATTGATATATATGCAACTAACCACAAAAAGATATGAGATAACTGTAGCAATAACTGCACCGGTAACACCGAGTTCTCTGATCAGTAGGTAATTAAGACCTAAATTCAGAATAATGGCAACCGTTCCGATCCATCCAAGAATGGATGTTTTATCCTTTAAGACAATACTAGAACGAAAAAACAATCTAAATCCGTTGACGAAATAGGCAAATGTTATCCATGGTATAATTTCGGCACCACTGAGGTAATCTTTCGTGGCAAAAAACTGTAAAAACGATGATGCTAAAACATCCATTACTATCAGGAAAAAACAACCAATCAGAGCATAATAAAACATGGCGTCCTTATAAATTTTCCCAGTGTCTTCATCGAAACCTGATTGATAGATCATAGGAATTAGGGTGCGTTGAAGAGGTACGACTAATAGCATATTTATCAACATCCCAAATTTATAAGCAATGCTATATACTCCTAATTCTTCCAACGACACAAATAAATTCAAAAAATAACGATCTGATAAAGTAAGAATTGGTGTTACAAAACTAGCGATCACAAGAGGCAAACTGTATTTCATCAATTTTTTTAAAAGTGTAATTGACGGCAGCACCGCAGCCCGCCATAGAATGAAACTTCCGGAGATCAGATAGAGAATAAAAAATATAATAAACTTACTGTATAACACTCCGACTATACCTTTATCTAAAAATACAATAAAAATAATATTTAAAATTAACACGCCAAGAAATTGAAATAAGGAAAGTGCTAAGTATTTTATCGGCTTTTGCTCATATTGAAGCATCCATAGAATAAATTGTCCTCCTACAAAAAGAAATGAATTACATAATAATATCAGGAGAAATTTTGTTCCATCGACCCCCAACTGCAGATGGAAAGCAATCTGTTCACGAAAAAACACTAAAACTAAAAATACAATAATACCAATTCCATTAATACCCCAAAATGCACTGGATAGAATTTTTAACTTTTCTTTTTTGGTTGACTCGGGAAAATACCTCCAGATAGCGTTTACCAATCCTAGAGGAACAATAGTAACTATAAACAACTCCGCCATTTCGAGGAGGGCAATTATACCAACCTCGGCCATGGATAAATAACGAGTATAAATTGGGATAAGAAGTACAGCGCTTAATTTTGATAAGATATTACCAAAACCATAGATTGTTGTATTAGTGGCTAAAAGTTTTATTTTGGTACGTATAGGCACAGATAAGCAATTATTCAATTATTATCATTTAATCATTCACGTGAACTGAAAGGGTACGTTTGACTGATATACCCAAATGTATTAATTTTATGGTATTCTATTATCAAAGTATAAAGCTGGCGGTTTTAATTTTACAGTAACTATTAATGGTTTAAATTAAGTTGAATGGAAAATAATAAAATAGCGAAATATTACGACGAATATACAGAAAAACAGATGCATACAAACGTAAATATCAGGCATTATTTCTTAATGAACAATATCATTAAGGCTGGACTGAAAAAGACGGATAATGTCTTAGAAATAGGGTGTGGTGTTGGAACTTTAACTGGATTATTGCTTACTTATTTGAAACGCGGGAAACTTCTGGCAACCGATATTAGTGGGAAAAGTATTGAAATTGCTAGGGAGCGGTTGAAAAGCAAGAAAAATGTAGATTTTCAAGTAACAGATATGATGAACTTTTCCAATTCTGATAAGTTTGATTTTATCATTTTACCAGATGTGCTTGAGCATATTCCAATTGAAAACCATGACCGGTTTTTTTCTGTGCTGACAAAACATATGCACAAATCTTCACAAATTTTGATAAATATTCCTCACCCAAGGTACATAGATTATTTACAAAAATATTCACCAGATGCATTACAAATTGTTAATCAGTCGGTATGGGAAGATATTTTGGTAAATAATATTCGAAAAAACGAACTGGCACTAAAACACTATACTTCTTATTCAATTTATCATAATGAACATGATTATGTTTTTATAGTAGTTGAAAAAGAAAATAAGTTAAATAAAGTAAATAAGTTAAATACCCTGAATATCATTCGAAGAAAATTAATTTACCGCTTGATCTATTATTGGAAAACTCTCTAATGAGTAAACACACTGATAAAGAAAAGATCATTTATATCTACCCGCAGTTATCGAGTTTTATCAGAAAGGACGTACAATTATTAGCTGAAAAATATTGGGTAGTTTCACCAAACATCATATGCACCTTATTCTATAAACACATAATTACTTAATAATTGATTTTTTTTAATAGATATTTTTTTCATTTATGAGCCTCTTGCAATATTCAAAAATTGTGGTATTTTCATTAATTATGCAGGCAGACATAATGGGTAGTAATTCTTAAATTACTGTCGAGAGATTAATGTTATTTTATGATAAACCAAAACAATTAAT
>JADFRD010000119.1 GCA_022561485.1 Fidelibacterota bacterium
ATCACGATAATCTAATGGTATTGGAGAATCACCTTCTTGGAGAATCAATAATTCTTTCTTTAAACCGTAAGAGATTCCCGCTATAAAAGCACCTCGAAAATTGTTACTTTTATAATCAGTAGCAAAATCTGCCAATAATTGAACGATTATGGCTAATGATCTATTTATGTTGCGGTATACATCAACAAGAGATAACCTGGATTGTTCTGATGGATCGAAGCTCCTATAACCAATTCTTGTTTTTTTAATTCGTGAAATCAAACGGACAGTAGCATCACTTTTAAATAATGGTCGCAAAACGTAAATAGGTGATTTTTTTTCTATCTCTTCTTGTGGAAATTCTAGAGGATCAATATTTTCAATATCTAAAATGAAACTCGTTAAGTCATCCGAATTTTCATATTCGAAATAACCAAGTGTATCAAATACTCCAAAATTATCTAATTGCTTTTCCTCCGACCAAATAGTCTTGTTAAGAATTGGAAGGACGCGTTTTTGCTTTGATATCGCATACCCTATTTCAAACAAAACATTAAAATTTAAATTTGTAATATCACAAACAAGACAATCTACATCATCTATTTTATTTTGAATTCCATCGATAAGAAACCTACCAGTAATGTCCAAATTTCTCCATGATGTAATTTCTATTTTATCATCACCTTCTAGGTTATTAATTGTGGTTTCGATTGTGTCAGTTATTGAGGCAGGTTTGGATGGATATGCAACAAAAAATTTAATCATTATGATTTCCAATTATTAATAACGCGATTTAGTATCATTAAATTTACAAATGACAATCACTAAAGTCAAACTCACTATATCAAAATCGACAAGCTGAAACAACTACCTATTTAATTTTAGGAGCAGTCATTTTGAGGTTCAGAATTTCGATAACTGAACTATTCTATTATGTATATGCAGATATTGTTTAATATACGGTGGGTATAAACCTCGTAAACATATTGGGTTTTTTTGTTGTTAATACGATAAAAAACCTTAAAATGTCACAAAAAAGGCACGATACCTTTTTAATGTGAGAAATTTGCGACGGTGTTTTGCATAATCCCGGCTGATGCAGTATCAAGAGGTCGTCGGTCTAATTCATGGGTAGATACTCCACTCTTACCGACAAACCTATTTTTCAAATCCTTGACTCCAACATTTAGGATTTATGGTATTTTTCACAAGTGAGTCTTACATTTCTGTGTGTGGTTTAGATATAAACTTGTAGTTTTGTTATTAACAAAATTCATCTTTTGGAGTTGGGTAATAGCAAAACACCCAGAACCAGAAATTCAATCAATACAATGAGTTCTAATTCTAATATATTCATTCGATACAAGTTTGTCTTTAGCGATGACAAGACTATTGAATATGAAATTAAACTGGACTCGGAAACCTGTGAGTTGATCCCTTCAGAAAAACCTGATATTCCTTTTTGGTGCAAATTGGATTATTTAAAATGTGACGATTGCACCATAAACACAGAAGGATACGACTATTGTCCCCCGGCAGTTAATTCTATTGATCTTATTGACCTTTTTCGGGATACGTTTTCTTACGATGTTATCGACGTAATTGTAGAGACCAGTGAACGCATATATTTCAAAAATAAAATCTCTGTGCAACAAGCGTTAGGTTCTTTATTTGGAATCATCATGGTAACCAGTGGCTGTAAAGACCTTGATAAACTCCGGCCTATGGTTCGATTTCACCTACCTTTTGCAACCATAACAGAATCTGTTTACCGGGCTACATCAATGTATCAATTAGCCCAGTACATTAGAACTCAACATGGATTAGAACCGGATTATGAAATGCAGGATTTATTAAATACTTACAAAAAGATACATAAGATTAACGTCAATTTCGTAAAACGTTTACAGAAGGCTTCAGAAAAGGATGCCAATTTAAATGCAGTGGTAATTTTGGATACATTTTCCCAAATGGTACCGTTCGGAATAGGAGACACGTTGAAAGATTTCGAAAAGTTATTCTCGCCTTATCTCAAATGAAAACTATATAATATTTCTTTCAGAGAATTAGTAAAGTCCGAGGTGATAGACTCATTGCACTTGCTTATTCTCTTTGATGTATTTTTAAAAATACAAATTGATTCAGCGATGATGGGAGAGAGAAGAAAAAAAAGATTCCACCTAGCTCCACTGTTCTTCATTTCAACCAATATACATTATGTATTATGTTTTATAAGTTGCAACAGCAACATTTTTCAAAAATAAAGGATTATAAAATGCACCGCCTGTTAACATTATTTCTCATTTCAATATTTTCATTTAACTGCTCACATTTTCTACCTTCAAAACGTTCAGATCCCCCTTCTGTACGACCTACACCGGTGTTGAGTAATCCCGAAGAAGCAGAGGACTATCCGGAATTAACCGATCGCAATCGCCTGATGGGTAATCTATCTCCAGAAAGATCGTGTTATGACGTGAGCCATTACGATCTGAACTTGGATATTGATTTAGACAGCAATACCATTGCCGGGTATAATATAATAACCGCTCTGGCAGTAAATGATTTTTCAACACTGCAGATTGATCTGGGTAATGAAATGAACATTGAAAAGATTGAATACAACGGCACTGAGTTGAATTATACGCGGAAGGAAGATGCAGTCTTTTTAGAATTCCCACCCATGGACGAAGGGAGTGAATTTTCATTCACTGTTTATTATCACGGGACACCCAGAGTAGCGCCACGTCCGCCTTGGGATGATGGTTTTGTGTGGGAAACAGATAAAGCCGGTCGCCCGTTTGTAGCGGTCACCAGTGAAGGTCTGGGAGCAAGCCATTGGTGGCCTTGCAAGGATCATATTTCCGATGAACCAAACAGCATGGCAATCAATATAACCGTACCGTCAGAACTGTGGTGCGTGGCAAATGGTAGGTTAGTAGGTACGGTTGAAAAAAGTAATGGTAGAACAGAATATCGATGGTTTGTGAATAATCCAATAAACAATTATAACGTTTCTGTAAATATCGGGCACTATATAGCCATTCAAGATACGATCCATTCCCTTGGACAGGTCAGGGATGCTACCTATTATGTGTTGGATTATAATGAAGATCTCGCCCGGGAACATTTTAAAGAAGCCAGAACTGTCATACGGGTGTTGGAGTATTATTTTGGTCCTTATCCATGGTGGGAGGATGGATATAAATTGGTGCAAACACCTTATTTAGGAATGGAACACCAGTCAGCTGTGGCGTATGGGAATGACTTCCGAATTTATGATAAATCAAAATCCCGGTCTCTCTATGGCTTTATCGATTATATCACTCTGCACGAAACAGCTCACGAATGGTGGGGGAACAGCATCACTGCCTGCGATCCGGCGGAAGTATGGATCCATGAAGGATTCGGTACATATTCTGAAGCGTTGTACATAGAATATTTATTCGGCTATGATTTAAGTATCGATTACCTGATTCAAAAAAGAAAATACATCGGGAATAAAAAGGCGATTGTGGGTCCTCGAAACCAGAATTACTGGGGATTCAGCGATGCATATACTAAAGGCGCCTGGATTATCCATACATTGCGAAACGTCATCAATAATGATGAACTTTTCTTTAAGACATTAAAAGGATTCGCAGTAGACAATGCAAAAAGTATTGTATGTACTGAAGATGTAAGGGATTATTTTTCAGAAAAAACTGGAATTGATTTAATATCCTTTTTTAATCAGTATCTATTTAACAGAAAAGTTCCAACACTGGAATATGCCCAAGAAGATAGTCAGTTTTATTATCGCTGGATAGATGTAATAGATGGTTTTGATATGCCGGTTAATCTGTTCGTTAATAAAGTTGAAACCAGGCTTATTCCCACCACTCAAACACAAATATTGGATATTCCAAAATATGCGACAGTGGAAATAAAGGATTGGGAATATTTGATTATAAAAAGAGAAAATAATGAATTAATCCCAAGTGGAATTACCAGTAGCGAGTGATGAAACAAAATGGTAATTTTTCACTCTTTAGAGGTAAGTAAATGAACGAAAATAATATTACAGCCCTATTTCGTGTGTTGGACAGCGAACAGCAGATTATCCAGCGTACGGATCAAAAAGCGTTTACGCTTCTTTCCATTTTGGGTGTCTTCATGGTCTTTTTTATCGTCCACTTCACGAAAGTTCCAATGGACTGGTTCAGATTCATTCTGGTGGTGATTTATTTTACAGTGGCATTTATAGCTATTATCAATTTAATGCTCGTTATTGTGCCACGGATTCGAAAAGATACATCAAAAGATGATAAAACAGAAATTAATGTTACGTTTTTTGGAGGTATCAGTACATTTAAGTCTTCGGAAGATTATGCAAGTTATCTTTCTGAAATTTCTAGCGATGATAAAAAAATGTATCACATGTTTTCAAACCAGGTTTTTGCACTGGGTAAAATCAATGCATTCAAAAATAAAGCTCTCAAGAGAGCCATTATTTTCTTTGCCCTGGCGATCATGTCAGAATTGTTAATTATCATGTCTATGGCTTGGAGCAGAGCATTGCCATTCTTATTTCCGGGTTAATGAGACATCTTTTTCTTTTAAATATTATTTTTTGGATTGGTTGTTCAACGCCTGGATCGCAAGGCACTCCCGGACCTCAAGGTGAACAAGGTATTCCCGGCGAACAAGGCGCCCCAGGAGAACCAGGCACTCCAGGTGAGCAAGGTCCTCCCGGTCAGCCTGGGACACCCGGAGAAGTCGACCCGGTATTATTGCAAAAATTAGAAACTGCTCTGAATGATGTGTCGGCAAAAAAACAGGAAGAAGTTGTAATTGCCTCTGTCCATTTTTCTTTTGGAATTGCTCCACCTGTCATGGGCTTTGTTGTGATGACCAATCAGGGAAATATTTATCAACTCAAAAATAAGAATGTAGTCACAATGGGGGATGAATTTGAACTCCTGGTACGTATTGCCGAAAATACTGATTTTGTTTCTTTATCATTTCTCTCTGGTGAAGAAGGGCAAAAACACTTTTATTTAGCCATTACAGAAAGTGGTCACTCCTTTGTGTCTGAAGATCTGAAAACATGGTCTTCCAAGGGCAAAATTCCATTACATTAATCATGAAATCCGCATCATTGGCGGCAGTTTTACTTTGTACAATTCTATTAGGCGGGCATCCCATCACCATTGATGGACTCTTTGACGATTGGGAAAATGTTCCATTATCTTATCAAGATCCCCAGGGCGACGGTATGAGCCTAGATTTTGCAGATCTGAAAATCACATATGATAACGAATTTTTGTTTATTTATTTTTCCCTTCACGTTGGGGAATTGCTCCTGCAAGACGGGAATGAAGTCCATTTATATATTGATGCTGATAATAATTCACAAACGGGTGGTTCATTTGATGGAATCGGTGCAGAATTAGACTGGACATTCGGAAGCAGGAGTGGAACCCACTATTATATGGATGGAATTATGTCGATTTATCAGAATGAATTAACCTTGCGCATGGCTCCCACCATAACCTCGCAGGAGTTTGAAATCGCCATAAGCAGAACAAGTGAAGCGCTGATGTCTGAGACATCCAGCGTATTAGTGCAAGGGAAAATCATTATCGCTGATGCCCCTTTTAACTCTGATCAAATACCAAATGAAGGTGGCGGAGTTAGTTTTTCCATCGGCGAAGATTACATTAATCCCCCAACGCCTATTTCTTTTGAAAAACGCAATTCAACTGATATTCGTTTAGTGACCCATAACGTATTGAGTTCAAACCTAATGGATCCTGATTACCAGGAGTATTTCCACAGAAT